>DASSRQ010000138.1:0-3414 GCA_035701665.1 Vulcanimicrobiaceae bacterium | reverse complement strand
GCTCGGGGCCGTATTGATCGTCGTACTGGTGGAAAAAGACGCGGACGCGCCTGTGTGATCGGTGACCGTTCCGGTGATGACGTCGTTGCCGTTGTTGCCGCACGTTAGTCCGGAGATCGTGCCGTCGCTATGAAAAACGATACCGCCCGATATGAGTTTGCTATCGGAGACTCCCGTGAACGTGTAAGGCGCCGTTCCGCCGGCTCCAACCAACAACTGATAGTTGTTGTAGTTGGTCCCCTGATCGACGTGCGAGGCGGTCGTGACCGTCAAGCCGCCGCCGCTGCCGCCCGCATTGGCAGGCGTAGCGCCGCTCAGCGCGATGCTGAGTGACAGCAGGAATGCAAAAAACGAGCGAACTCTAAGCGTGCGCATACAGTTCTTTGTATCGGGTGCCGTGGAAGGCGGTGCCTACCTGCTTAAGTCGTATCAACGTTAAGAGTAAGCCAAGCCGTCGCGAGGATTACGGACAACTGAGTATTTCGGACCATCCGGGAAATAGACGGAGACGAGCGAACACCTAAGTCGCCGATGCTTTCCAGCACTTCGATCGCCGAACTCGCCGAAAATCTGCGGCGCCTACAATCCGGCACACCCGATGCCGAGATCGTGCGCTGGCTGCGCGCGGCATCGCCGGATGCTGCGAAGATTCCGGTACCGATCGCGTGCGATCCTAAACGAAGCTATTCGCGGACGCTTCTTTATAAGAGCGCCGCGTTCGAGATCTTAGTCATCCATTGGCGTCCCGGCTGCGTCTCGGCTATCCACGATCACGGCGGCGCGCACTGCTGGCTCGCCGTCTCGGACGGAACGATGCACGTAGACAACTACGTCCGCAAAGACTCCGGGAAAGAAGAAGGCTACGCAGCTCTCAGGTTAGAGGGCCGCGAGCATCTCACGGCCGGCGGTATCGACTACCGGAACGACGACGTCCACCTGCACCGCTGCGCCACGAGCGCCGCGCCCGCGACGACGCTTCACGTTTATGCCAAGCCCATCTCGCGGTTCAACGCGTTCGACGAGAAGACGTACGCAATCTCCGAGATCGTCTCGGCCTACGACGCGGACCTGACCTAAGCCCACGGCCGCCTGCGTGTTTGCGGCCTCGATTTAGTGGGTACAATTTTTTGGACGTGGACGGCGACTCACTTCTTCACGATTTGCACATGCGGACTCGAAGGCTGCGAAGCGACCTCGAGGTCCTTTCCGCTGAGATTCATTCGCAACTAGCCGAGAACGAGCGTCAGCGCCGCCGCTGCTCGATCAACGACGAACACGACGCGGCCGGCGAGGCCGTCTAGCGGCGCGTCCTCGAGCGTTTGCGCTCCTGCGTCCGTTTGACAACGCCGTTGCGGCGGCGCATCGGCACCACGTTGTTCGCACGGCCGTCTTCACCCAATTCGACCGGCGTGATGACGCGTTTGCCCAGCGCATGATGCAGCACTTCCGAGAGCTCCTCGACCGGCACGAAGGTCATCGTGTCGCGGATCTCCTTCGGAATATCGTCCAGATCGATCTCGTTGCGTTTCGGCAGCAAGATTTTTTTGATGCCGGCGCGCTTCGCTCCGAGCACCTTTTCTTTTAATCCGCCGATCGGCAGCACTTGGCCGGTGAGCGTGATCTCGCCCGTCATCGCCACGTCCGGATCGACTTTCGTGCCCGTTAGGAGCGAGGTGATCGCCGTAGCGAGCGCGATGCCGGCCGACGGGCCGTCCTTCGGCGTTGCACCGGCGGGAACGTGGATGTGCAGATCGTGTTTCGCAAAGTAGTCGTCGGGCAGCCCGAGCTCGCCCGAACGCGAGCGTAAGAACGACACCGCGGCCTGCGCGCTTTCTTTCATCACGTCGCCGAGCTGTCCGGTCAGCACCAGTTTGCCGGTTCCGGGCATCACCGTCGTTTCGATGAAGAGAATATCGCCGCCGACCGGCGTGTAGAACATTCCGGTCGACACGCCGACGGACGCAACGCGTTTCTTGACCTCGCTGTAAAAGCGCGCTTTGCTCAGAAACTCGCCTAAGTTCTCGGGCTTGATGCGTCCTTTGTAGCGCGGAGCTTCGGCCACTTTGCGCGCGATCTTACGGAATACCGTACCGATCTCGCGCTCGAGATTGCGGACGCCGGCCTCACGTGTGTAGTCGCTGATGATCGTGCGGAGCGCCGGATCGCTGATCGCAGCCTGCGTCTCTTTGAGTCCGTTTGCTTTGCGCTGCTTGGGAATCAAGTAGCGTTTGGCGATCTGCATTTTCTCCAGTTCGGTGTATCCGGAGAGTTCGATGATCTCCATACGATCGCGCAGCGGACCGCTAATGGTATCCAACGTGTTGGCCGTGCAGACGAACAGCACTTGCGAAAGATCGAACGGCAGATCGAGATAATGATCGCGGAACGAGTTGTTCTGTTCGGGATCGAGCACTTCGAGCAGCGCGGACTGCGGATCGCCGCGGTAATCCGAACCGACTTTATCGATCTCGTCGATCATCACGACGGGGTTGCGCGTGCCGGCGTCGCGGATCGCGCGAACGATCGTGCCCGGCATCGACCCGATGTACGTGCGCCGGTGCCCGCGAATTTCGGACTCGTCGCGTACGCCGCCGACCGACAGACGGACGAACTTGCGTCCCATCGCTCGTGCGATCGATTGTCCTAGCGAGGTTTTACCCACGCCCGGCGGTCCGACGAAGCACAAGATCGGTCCCGTAAGGCGGTTCTTCAGTTTTCCGACCGCTAAGTACTCGATGATGCGGTCCTTGATCTTCTCGAGATCGTAATGATCTTCATCGAGGATCTCGCGCGCTTTCTTGATGTCGATATGATCCGTGGTAGCCTTATTCCACGGCAGCTGCACGAGCCAGTCGATATACGTGCGGATAACGCTGTACTCGGGACTGGCCTGCGGCACTTTCGCGAGCCGGTCCAACTCGCGTTCCGCCGCTTTGCGCGCATCCTCGGGCATACCGGCTTCTTCGATCTTTTGACGCAGCTCGTTCGTTTCGGCTTGCTGCGGATCGACCTCGCCCAGCTCTTCCTGGATCGCACGGAGTTGCTGACGCAAGTAAAACTCGCGCTGGTTCTTCTCCATCTCGCGCTGGATGTCGGATTGAATCTTGTGGCCGAGCTCGACGACTTCCAGCTCTTTCGTGAGCAGCATCGTGAGCTTGCGCATACGTTTGGCCGTGTTGCGCTCTTCCAGAATCGCTTGGCGATCCGCGGTCTCCAAACGCATCGTCGAGGCGACGAAGTACGTCAAGAGATTCGGATCCGTGATGTTCTGGACTTCCATCTCCATCTCGCGCGGCGCTTGCGGCAGATAGCCAAGCAGCTTCTGGAAGAGCGAGCCGAGATTGCGGTGCATGGCAACGAGCTCTTCGGAGTCTTCCGTCTTGTCGGGAAGCTCGGTGTAGGTCGCGGCCATGT
>DASSRQ010000137.1:0-6181 GCA_035701665.1 Vulcanimicrobiaceae bacterium | reverse complement strand
AACGATCAGTACGGGTTCTTCACGTGCTTGAACGGCACGTGGACCGGCTCGGGCAACACGGCGACGTGCGGCGGCATGAAGGCGAACGAAACGTGGGTCGGCGACCAATACGTGCAAACCGTCGTCGGCGGTTCCATCGTCATTTCGATTGCGCCGTCGTTCGTGAGCGGCGGCAACAACGTAAAAGGCAACTCGATGGGGTACGTGTGCCCCGTGTGTACCTTTACGGCTGGAACGACGCCCACGATCGATTTCGGCAGCCTCGGCAACAACTCGACGACGCCGGGCACCGACATCGCGCTTGTCGACGTGTATACGAACGCCGCCAATCCGGTGGGCTGGTCGCTGTTCGTGAGCCAAACGGGCACGAACTCGACGGCAGACGCATACCTGCAGTTCGAGACGGATTCGAGCGCGACGAAGAGCTATCAGCCGACGACCGGTGTCACGCTGGGCAACACTGCCGCGTACGCGCAGATTCCCGTTACGAGTGTCGCCACGAGCGGCGCCACCGTTGCATCGTCGAGCGGAACGACGGCCACGCGCAGTCCGTTCGAATTCGCGCAAAACCTGCGCGTCGTGATTCCGAACGGCGGCAACACGGCGTCGAATCAATCCACCGTAACCTACACCTTCATCGCGAACTAATGCCTTCGCCGCTCGAAACGGCGCTGGCGGCGGCGCGCGCCAGCGGCGCGATCCTGCTCGATTTTTTGCACCGGCCGCTGCACCTCGAAGAGAAAGGCCGCCGTGCGGACCTCGTTACGGAAGCCGATCGCGAGAGCGAGAAAGCGATCGTCGCGATCTTGCGTGCGGCGTATCCGGATGCGGCGATCCTGGGCGAAGAAGGCGGCACGTACGCCGGCGACTCGAACGAGCGCTGGATCGTCGATCCGCTCGACGGCACCACGAACTACGCGCACGGCTATCCGTTCTTTTGCGTCTCTATCGGCTACGAGCGCGCCGGCGAGATGCAGGCCGGTGTTATTTACGCACCGCTTATGAACGAATGCTTTGAAGCCGAACGCGGCGCCGGCGCGCGCTGCAACGGCGAACCGATCCACGTCTCCGGCGTCGAGCCGCTGTCGTCGGCGATGCTCGTGACGGGGTTCAAGCCGTACGATTTTGCAACGAATGCGCCGTACTTTGCGCGCGCTTCGGAACGCGCTCAGGCAGTACGCCGCGACGGCAGCGCTGCACTGGATCTTGCGTACACTGCGATGGGACGTTTCGACGGTTTTTGGGAGTTCGATCTTGCGCCGTGGGATACGGCCGCAGGTTCACTGCTCGTTCGCGAGGCCGGCGGCAGCGTTACCGCGAGCGATGGAACGCCGTTCGCGCTGTCGGGACGAAGCATCGTCGCGACCAACGCGCGCATTCACGGCGAACTCGTTGCGATGTTAGGGTGAACCGGGCGAGATCGTAACGACGTAGGCGGTCCACGTCTGACCGACGCCCGGGACGGCCGATTGCGTGCTATCCGTCGTCTGCACCGGGCCGACACCGGGAACCCAGCGCATCGTAAACAACTCCGAGTTTTGCGAATAAGCGACCGTCGCAACGAAGTTGTAAGCGGTCGTCTTGCCGTTGTTCGGTCCGTTGGTGCCCGACTGCACCGAGATCTGCTGGGAGTTTTGAATATCCGTGACGGTTGCCGTGCCGGGCGTTCCGTTTGCGTCGGTGTACGTCCACGAATCCCCGGCTGCAACTTGCGCTTTCATCCAAACGTACGGCGTGACGCACTGTACGGCCGGCGTCGAGGTTTGGCCGTAGATGGCGGTGCCGACGATGTAGATGTCGCCCGTCGCATTTTTTGTAACGACGTAGAGCGGGTTTGCGCCGTTGTGAGCTGCCGTGTACGCGTTGGAGAACGTCGTGGGAATGAGCGCCGGTGCGTTGGATCCCAGAACGAACTCGCCGAACGCGCTTCCGACGGTGCCGATACAGCTCGTGTCGGCGATCTTCGTTCCGAGTACGGCATCGCTCGTGTCGGCGTACGCGTTCGAGGTTCCCGTTTCGTAGCCCATCTTGTTCGAGACCGGCAGATAGTTCTGAGCCGCCGCTGGGGTCGGCGTTGCGGTAGGCGTCGGAACGGGCGTCGGCGTAGGTGTCGCGACGGGGCCTGACGGTGCGACATTACCGCCTCCGCCGCCGCCGCCGCACGCCGCCAAGAGCGCGGCGAGGCCGAACACCGATAGTTTCCTCACAGTACAACGTTCGGCACGCGCGGCGCGCGTTTTACCGGCTTAACTCGAACTAAACGGAACCCGACCCGAACGACTGCCGCGCCATCGAGCCCCACGCGTGCTTCTTGCCGGTCATGTAGTTCCACAAGCCTTTCGTGCGCCACCAGAGCGTCAGTTGACGGTAACCGAAGTTTTCAAGGAACGCATAGATGGCCAGGCGTTCGATCTCGTCCCATTTGGAGTAGCGGTGAAACGAAACTTCTTCGAGCAGCAGCGCGCTGAGCGATAAGAAGACGCCCCCGAAGACCGAGATAAGGAAGAAGAGCAGGGCGCTGGGCAGATTGATCGCGCCGATGACGACCGAGATCGGAAAGACCAGATATCCGAGCAGTTCGATGCACGGCCCCAGCGCTTCGACCAGCAGAAAATACCCCATGCCCAACACGCCGGTGCGGCCGTACGCGGGATTGAGCACCATATTTGCATGCCACTGCAAGGTCTGCATCAAACCGCGGTGCCAGCGCGCGCGTTGTTTGCCGAGCGTCGTCCAGTCGTGCGGCACCATCGTCCAGCAAACGGTCTGTGGGACAAACACGACCGAAAACGGCGTTTTGAGGCCGTGCAGATGTTTGGCCATCCGCACGACCAGTTCGAAGTCTTCGCCGAGCGAGTCTTTGTTATAGCCGCCGATCGTTTTTACCAGCGCTTTGTTGAACAGCCCGAAAGCGCCCGACACGATCAGCATGATGTTCTGCACCGATTGCGCCGTGCGGCCCGTGAGAAATGCCCGCAAGTATTCGATGACTTGGAACACCTCGATCGGCCGCTTTCCTAAACCGATATTGAACAGCGTTCCGCGCTGCACGTTGGAGCCGTTCGCAGCGCGAACCACGCCGCCGGTCGCGGGAACGAAGTCCAGCCGTTCGAGCATCGGCAGCACGAGTTGCAGCAGCGCGTCCTCCTCCAGCAGCGAGTCCGCATCGGCCGCGCAGAACAGCGGATAGTTTGCCGCGTTGATACCGGCATTGCTGGCATCGGCTTTGCAGCCGCCGTTCTCTTTGTCCACGACGATCAGGCGCGGATACTCGTAGGATGCATACACGCCGCGGACGGGCTGCGTGGGGATCGACTCGTCGTACGTTTTTTCTACGCGCTCCATCGAGAACGACTCGATCAACTGCTGCAGGGTTCCGTCTTTGCTGCCGTCGTTCACGACGATGACTTCGTACTGCGAGTATAACTGACGCAAGATACCGCGAACGGAGTCGACGATCGTCGCCTCTTCGTTGTACGCGGTTAGAATAACCGAGATCGGCGGCACCAGGCGGGAGTTGAAGATCTGTTCGAGCCGCTCGCGGCTGCGCGTGCGAAGATGTTTGCGAACCGCGAAAAATGCGAGGATCGTATTGAGATAGTACGTGATATTGATGAAGACCGTATAAGCCAGCACGAACCACGAGAAGATGGCGAAGAACTCGCGCAGAACGGAAACGGCCGTCATTACAGCGTCGCTGCCCCGCGCCCGCGCCGGACGACGTTCAGTTCGAGTGCGGACCGCGCTACGCCCGAATCGATGCTTCGCAGAATGCGCTCGCCCCGATCTCCCGAGGCCGCAAGTGCCGCTGCCGCGTTCCGGCGGACAAACCACGTCTCGTCGTAAAGCAGATGCGTGAGCGCGTCCAGGTAACGCGCCGCGAGCGTTTCGTCTTCGGGCAATCCGAGCGCCATCAGCGCTTTCACGGTGCGAAGGCGAACGAACCACAGCGGATCGTTCGTCGCAAAGATGAGCGCCGGTACGCTTTCGAGCACGCCTGCCGTGCCCAAGAGTGTCGCGGCGCGCGAACGGACTTCGGGCGATCGGTGCCGCAGCATCGCGACGACCCGGTCGGGCGCGGTGACCATTCCGACGTCCGCCAAAATATCCAGCAGTAACGTTGTCAGCCGCGTGTCGTCTTCGCTGAGCGCGCGCTCGATCGGCGGGACCGCAACGGCACCCATCGATGCGAGCACCGCGGCCAGGCGCACTTCCTGATACCGCGACGGATCGCGTGCGGCGGCGAGCAGCAGGTCGACGCTGGGTGCGTCGCCGATGAGCCCGAGCGCTTCGGCGCTGACGAGCCGGACTTCGGGTGAGGGATCGTCTTTGAGCGAACCAACCAATCCGTCGACGGCATGCTTCGAATGCGTTCCGCCCAAGAGCGAGGCGCTGCGCGAGCGGGCGAGCTCGTTTCGCGAGCGCAATCCGCGCAACAGATAGTCGACGTAGCCGCTGCGTTCCAATAAAGCGGTCAGGTTTTCGCGCGCGCGCCCTTTGAGTACGGCGATCAGAGAAACGATCGTTTCGAGCGCGACGGAACCGGCGAATATCGAAGGCTTCGGCAATGCGACGTCGATGCGTTCGCCTTCGAGGGTTTCGATGAGCTGCTCCGTGAGCGAGTCGCGCAGCCGCGCGGCGAATGCTTCGCGCCGTTCGCGCCGCAGTTTCACGAGTGCGATGACGCCGAGCAGCACGAAGTTCATGGCGAACGTGACCGCCAGCGCCAGCGGCAATGCCTTCGCATCGATGAGCGCGTGCGCGTTCACGTACGGGAGAGCGCTGCCTTGAGGCGAGCCTGCAGTTCTTTGGGCGAGAACGGTTTGAACAGATAGTCGATTGCGCCGGAAAGAAAGCCCTCGAGCACGTCCTCTTCCTGCGAATGCGAAGTCAAAAAAATGATGGGAACGGACGACTCGCGTTCGCGCAGCGCCTTGCCGACTTCGATGCCGGTGCGAAACGGCATGGTCACGTCGAGAATCGCGAGCCGCGGCCGCATCGTTTCGATCAACTCGAGCGCTTGCTCACCGTCCTTAGCCGTAACCACTTGGCATCCGGCATTCGTAACGGTCACCTCAACCAAGCGGCGGATCGCCGGATCGTCGTCGGCGACGACAACGAGGGGGCGTTCTTCTGTCGGCATATGCGTGATTTTATCCAAAGTAACGGCAGGCTCACCTTCCGGCCTGACTAAAATGCTCGCTCCATGCGCACTCTCGTCCTGACGCTGCTCTTCTGTGCGACGCCCGTTGCGGCGCTGGCCGGCGGAACGGTCGATATCTCCGGCGCGGCATACGGCCTTTCATCCCCGACCGGTGCGTACGGGCCGTGGGTTTACGAAAATATCGACGTTACACTGCCTCCGTCCGGGACAACGGGCCTGCACTTCGAGAACCGGCACGCCTCCGATAAATTCCATCCCACCACCGAGTCGCAGTTCGGCATCGATACGTATCAAACGCTCTCGAAAGCGGTTACGCTTTACGCGGGCGCTTTTACCGGAACGGGTGCGCCGTACTTTCGCGACCGCTTTACCGCGGAGGCCGACATCAACGTCGGCCACGGCTTCGTACCGTTTGTGGGCGGTTCGCTCGGCAGCGGCTACGGCGTCGGGTCCATCCGGCAGCTGACCACCGGGACGTACTACTACTTCGGCGACAATTATTTTGCGCTGCGCTACACGCCCACGTGGTCGCAGGTGCTCGGTCAAACGCAAGGATACTCGGCGACGCTCGCGCTCGGTCATCCCGGCAACACGGTGCAGACGTTTCGAATCGGCGTCGGCGGCGAAAACGACGTCTCGCTGATCAATCCCGACAACCCTTCGCTTATCGGCGAACGCGAGTTTGCCGCCGGCTTCGATCTCAAACACTGGACCTCGAAAACCGATGGCTTTCACGCCGGCATCGAATACGGTGCACTTTCGAAAGCCGGCGGCGCGCAGATCTACTCACGCATCGGTGCGCGGATCGGGTTCTTCTTTGGGCTTCCGTAGAAGCTAGCCGCCGGTAACGGGACGACGGGGTCTCTCCGCTGGACCGCTGGCTTTTTTTCCCATCCCTGTAAAAAAACGGCCGCTGCGAGCTGCATCGGTTGCGCCGCCGGCATCCGTGCCTGCGCAACCGATGTCAGGCGCTCCTGCGGAGAGACCCCGTCGTCCCGTTACCTACGAAGCAAGCAG
>DASSRQ010000136.1:0-8991 GCA_035701665.1 Vulcanimicrobiaceae bacterium | reverse complement strand
TCGCTTCCATACGCTCGGAGTCGGTGACCATGTACGGCGAGATGTAGCCCTTGTCGAACTGCATGCCTTCTTTGGTCTCGACTTCGGTCTTCATCGAACGCGACTCTTCGACCGTGATGACGCCGTCTTTACCGACCTTCTCCATCGCGTCGGCAATCAGATCGCCGATCTCTTTGTCGTTGGCCGAGATCGACGCAACCTGCGCGATCTTTTCTTTGCTGTCGACGACTTGCTTGAACGATTCCATCTCGTTCACCGCGAGTTCGACGGCCTTCTCGATGCCGCGCTTGATCAGCAGCGGGTTCGATCCGGCGGTAACGTTGCGCAGACCTTCGCGGATAATCGCTTGCGCGAGTACCGTCGCGGTGGTCGTGCCGTCGCCGGCGATGTCGTTCGTCTTCGACGCGACTTCTTTAACCAGCTGAGCGCCCATGTTTTCGAACGGCTCTGCCAGTTCGATCTCTTTGGCGATCGTTACGCCGTCGTTGGTGATGGTCGGCGAACCGAACTTCTTGTCGAGAACGACGTTGCGGCCTTTCGGTCCGAGCGTGACTTTCACCGCATCGGCGAGCATGTTCGCGCCGCGCTCGAGCGAACGGCGGGCGTTTTCATCAAATACGAGTTGCTTTGCAGCCATGATTAACTTTCTATAACTCCTTAAACGCCTGCCGCGACTTTGTCGACGATGGCGAGAACGTCTTTTTCGGAGATGATCAGGTACTCGGTGCCGTCGATCTTGACTTCAGACCCGGAATACTTCGAGTAGATGATGCGGTCGCCGACTTTGACGTCCATTGCAAGTTTGGTGCCGTTGTCGAGCGTGCGGCCGGAGCCGACCGCGCGAACGAGACCTTCCTGCGGTTTCTCCTTGGCGGTGTCCGGCAGAAACACGCCGCCGGCGCTCTTATCCGCCTGTTCCACGTGCTCGACGACCACGCGATCGCCCAAAGGCTTGAGATTCACTTTAAAGGGACCTCCCAAAAAATTCTTATGTCTTGGCAGTCTCAGCAATAGAGTGCCAGCCCAGGGATTTTAGCAGACTCTTCACACGACTGCAAGCCGCCTTTGTCGGCTGAAGGCGCGAGCCGATAGCCGTGGGAGCGTCAAGGGGCGGGCAGAATTGCGCGGGGCGCTACTGCGTCGTGAACTGACCCAGCGGACCCGAGGGCGTGCAGTTGCTGGCCGTATCGTTCAAAAAGACGGTCACGACTTCGCCGGGGAAATTCGCCGATCCGAAGGAGCTGCTCTGATAGACGGCGCCGGCGAAACCGGGCGTCGCCGTCGGTGACGGAATGGGAGTCGCCGCTGCGACGAGCTTGCCGCCGCCGACACCGTTCG
Source organism: Vulcanimicrobiaceae bacterium (assembly GCA_035701665.1). Lineage (GTDB taxonomy): Bacteria > Vulcanimicrobiota > Vulcanimicrobiia > Vulcanimicrobiales > Vulcanimicrobiaceae > DASSRQ01. Next base: position 7,653 of record DASSRQ010000136.1, on the reverse strand, counting down.
GCGAGATCGCCGTCGTTACCACGACGTTCCAAGACGACGGCAGCGCAGGCGCCGAACCGATCACGATCTGTCCGAACTGATCCGGGATCGCCGTCGAGTTTGGTGCCGGATAGACCAGGGCAGTCTGCGTTCCGGCCGGCGGCGAGCACGTCGGACCGGGCGTTGGAAGGGTGGGCACCTTCGTTCCGCCGTTGCATCCGGAAAAAGCGGTCGCGATCGTTCCGGCGACGGCTAAGGCAATCCAGACCGGTCGTTGCGTCATGGCGTCTCCTGCGGTTGCGGATGCGGTTTGAACGGATCGATGTGCATGATCGTGCGGTGGAACCAGCCGCCCCGGTGCGGTGCCGGTGCCGGCGTGTTGACGCGCGAGCCGTGCGGCTCCGAGATTGCGGCCGGAGACTCGCCCGGGATCGGGGTTGCGTCGGTGTACGGCTGCGGCATGTCGCTCGTGTCGATGCCGGTCGATTGCACGGTATCCACGTGCTTCGGCTTCGACTGCGGAATCGCGACGACCGCTTCGCCGTGCGCGATCGGCGGCGAAGGCGTGCGCGACGGACGCGGGCGGTTGCGCGGCGTCGGAACCGGCACGGACTGCGTGCGCGCGGCAGACGGCACGGACTGCTGCGCCGGCGCAGCAGCGGCGGCGGGTTGCGCGGGCGTGGACGTAGCGGGCGGCGGCGTTGCCGCGGCGGCAGTCGCCGGCATGACAGCCACGCGGTGAGGCGCCATCGCGCGGTTACGTCCCTTCGAATGGACCTGGGTCCGCGCGGCAGGTACCTGCGGCAGCGGCACGATGGCCATCGGTTCCGCGGTCGCCGAACTCGCCTGAATGCGCGCTTCCGTAACGTAATGTCCGCCGGCAAAGGCTGCCGCCGCCAAAGCGATTGCTACAACGGTTCCCGCAACCACGCGCGAGCGCCGCTGCTGCGGTTCGTCGCTGAATCCGACGGCACGCTCGGACGGCGTCAGCTCCAGCACCGATTCACCGAACGCCGGACCAAACAGTGGAATGGCGCGCAGGTTGCTCTGGAGCGTATGCGCAAACGCCGAACGCATCGATGCTTCGTCAGGTGCGGCACTTACGCGCGAAAACTCTTGCGAATAATACTCGCTTAAGCGCGGCTGCGCGTCACGAATCAATCCGCGAATCTGCTTGGCAGAAAGCGAACGGACACGCCGTTCGAGTGCTTGTGCCAAATCGAACGGATCGGTCTGGGCCAGTACTTCATCCAGACGGCGAGCGAGCACGTATTCCGTATACCCGTCTCCCAAAAAGCGCCACACCCGGACGGAGCAGCGCATGATTGGCCGCTTAGAGATCGACTTAGACGCACTTCGCGAAAACGCGCGAGCCTTGCGCGCCCTGGTCGAGCCGGCGGGCGCGGCGTTCGTCGTCAAGTCCAACGCCTACGGTCACGGCCTCGTAGACGTCGCGCGAGCCGTGGCGCCGCTGACGGATCGGCTATGCGTCTATGGAATCGAGGAAGCGCTCGAACTCCGGGCAGCCGGTATCCGCAACCACCTTTTGGTGATGGGTCCTGTCGAATCGGCGCATTTGCACGAGGCCATCCAACGCAATATCGAGATCGCGCTTTGGGATAATGGTGCATACGTGCGCGCGGTCGTGTATGCGGCGCGGGCGGCCGACAAGCGGGCGCGCATCCACGCAAAGATCAACACCGGCGTAGCGCGGCTCGGACTCGATCCGGAACAGGCGCGCACGACGATTCCCGCCTACCTCGCGGAGCCGGAGCTGCAGCTCGACGGCGTCTTCTCGCACCTTGCCGCCGCAGAAGAACTCGACTCGCCGTTCACCGACACGCAGCTCGCGCGCTTCCAGCGGATGTACTCGGGTATCGAACCCGCCTTGAAGGCGGCCGGCGTCCGGCCGCAGCGGCACGTCGCCGCGTCCGCAGCCGCGATGCTGTGGCCGCAAACGCGCCTGGACTTCGCGCGCATCGGAATAGCCTTGTACGGCTTGTGGCCCTCGCCGCAGACGCGCACCGCGATGAACGCGCACGCGCTGCAGCTGCGCCCGGCACTGCGGTACACCACGCAACTCGTCGCCGTCCGAGAAGTCCAGGCCGGCACGCCCATCGGCTACGGCGCCTCCTATCACGCGCCGCGCGATACGCGCATCGGCGTCATCCCGCTCGGCTATGCCGACGGAATACCGCGCGCGCTTTCCAACACCGGCAGTTTTCTGGTCAACGGCGTGCGGGCGCCGATCGCCGGGCGCATCTGCATGAACATGGCGATGCTGGATCTCGCCGGCGTCAACGGCGCACGCCCCGGCACGGAGGTCACGCTCATCGGGGCCGACGGTGCCGAGTGCATTAGCGCCGACGATTGGGCCACCTGGGCGGGAACGATCAACTACGAGATCGTCGCCCGCCTGCCGGGACATTTGCCGCGCGCGTTCCGTTCTACTGATTGAAGTGCTTGCCGTCACCGTAAACGACCATCCGATTCCAGCGGCCGCGATCGTCGATCGCGGACACGCGATGCTGCCGCTGCGGCCGACGGCGCAAGCGCTCGGCGCAACTGTTTGGTACGACGCGGGCACCCACACCGTTCGCATCGACCGGTCGACGCTGCATCTCGCATTGCAGCCGCGGATTATCGGCGATCGTTCGTACGTGCCGATCCGTTTCGTCGCCGAATCGCTCGGAGCGCACGTTTCGTACGACGCGAACGCGCATGCCGTACGCATTATCGATCCGACGATCGCGGCGTACGGACCGAACGGAAACGTGACGTCGGCATTTACGCCATCGCAAGCTGTTCCGCCGCCGACGACGACGCTCGATGCACCCGGATACGCCAACGAATTCAGCTTTTACACCGAAAACGGGCGCGCGTTTTATCCGGGCGATTGGATCCATTTCGTGCTGCTCGCGCCGCCGGGCGGCTCGGCCTCGCTGCAGCTGTGCAATATCGGCTACCGCTATTCGCTTTCGAACTACGGCGCGTCGGGCCGGTACGAATTAAACGTTCCGGCGCCGGACGGTTACCGCATTCCCAACTGCCTGGTATCGGCGCAATATACGTCCTGGAACGGACGTACGACGTGGGTACCCGTTCCGTTGTACATCGGGCTGTACACCCGCTCGCAGACGTCCGGTCCCGCGCCGCGTCCTAAAGCTACGCCCACGCCGAACCCGCTGCCGCCGCCGCACCCCGAGACGACGCCCACGCCCGCGCCGGTTCATACACCGGCTCCGGTACCGACGACGCTGCCCGCGCCGCGGCCGATACGTACGCGCGAGCCCGAACCGGTGCGCCCGATTCGTACGCCCGCGCCGCGCCCGACGCCCTAACCTACCGCTGCAATCGCTGCCGCGAGATCGATCGTGCCTTCATAGAGGGCGCGTCCGATAACGCATGCGTCGACGTTTTGCGGCGCATCCTGTTTGAGTGTGCGCAGATCGTCGATCGTTTTTGCACCGCCGCTCGCGGTGACGTTGATCGGTCCCGCGTTCGCAACGGCCGTCAGCGCTTCGACATCGTACCCGCCGCCCATACCGTCGCGGCCAATCTCCGTGAAGACGATGCGCTGCACGCCCCAATTGACGACGCGCTGCACCAATGCATCGCGATCGACGACCGTTCCGGTCTGCCAGCCGCGCACTTTGACGCTGTTCCCGCGCGCGTCGATACCGCCGAACACTTTATCGCCGAGTTCGTGAATGATGTTGCGCGCGACGCGTTCTTCTTCGACCAGCAGCGTTCCGAGAATGATGTATGAAGCGCCCGCATCGATGCGCGCCTTCGCCTGCGAGAGCGTACGGATGCCGCCGCCCGTCTGCACCGGAACGTCGACCGCTTTGCAGATGCGCGCGATTGCGTCGTTGTTCTCGCCGGATCCGAACGCGCCGTCCAGATCGATGACGTGCAGCTGCTTCGCACCGGCCGCAACGAACTGTTTTGCCTGCTCGACGGGATCGGTGTCGTACGCTTTTTCGCTGGTCGGATCGCCTTGCTGCATCCGCACGCATTTTCCGCCGCGGAGATCGATTGCCGGAATTACTAGCATGGTCTCGTCTTACGTCTTTCGGGCGAGAGTTAAAAAGTTGTCGATCAATTGTGCCCCGGCCGTCCGGCTTTTTTCGGGATGAAATTGCGTTCCGACCAGATTGCCGCGCGCGACGATCGCACTGAAGCGTTCGCCATGCGTTGCAGCCGCGACGGTGTCGGGCGTTACCGGCGCGCGGTATGAATGCAGAAAATAGGCGTAGGGTTCCTGTTGCAGGCCGGCCACGAACGGATGCGCGGCTACCGGCTCGAGCCGGTTCCAGCCCATATGCGGGACGCGAGGCGCCTTCTCAAACCGGGAGACCCGGCCCGCCAGCAGCCCAAGGCCCGGCGATTCACCGAACTCGTCACTGCCCTCGAACAGGATTTGCATGCCGACGCAGATGCCCAAAAGCGGCCTCTCGCTCGCAGCGAACGAACGCACGGCGTCCGTGAATCCGCGCTCTTCGAGCGCATGCATCGTCGCGGCAAACGCGCCGTCGCCGGGGAGAATGGCCGCGCTCGCGCGATCCAGGCCGCGCGGTGCGTCCACGAGTTCGAAATCTGCCCCGCGGCGCCGCAGGGCACCCAGCAGCGAGCCGATGTTGCCGCCGCCGTAATCGATGACGGCGATCACGGCTTATTCCAGCAGCCCCTTCGTCGAGGGAATGCCCCGGCCCGTCACCGCAACCGCTTGCGAGAACGCACGCGCGAATGCTTTAAACGAAGCCTCGCACACGTGATGCGCGACGTGGCCGTTCATTTGAATCAAATGCAGCGTGATTTTTGCGTTATCCGTCACCGCGCGAAAAAACTCGCCGATCATCTCGGTCGGCATGCCGCCGAGGTCGTCGCGTAAAAACGAGACGCGGAAGTTCAGATACGGGCGGCCCGAAAGATCCACCGAAGCCGCGATGAGCGCTTCGTCGAGCGGTACCATAATCGATCCGAAACGCGTGACGCCGTCTTTTTCACCTAGCGCTTGCGCGATCGCTTTGCCCAGCGCGATGCCCACGTCTTCGATCAGGTGATGGTTGTCCATGCCGTCGCCGCTCGCGCGCAGCGTCAATCCGCAGCCGCTATGTTTTGCAAACGCGTGCAGCATATGATCGAAGAAATCGACGCCGGTTTCGATCTCGACGGGGCCGCCGTCGAGATCGATCTGCAGATCGATCGCCGTCTCGGAAGTCTTTCGCGAGACGGAGGCTATCCGGCTCACACTTTGCCGTTGCCCGTCCGGCTTTCGATCGGCTCGAACGGGTGTACTTCGGGTCCTTTATACACGGCTTGCGGGCGGATCAGCCGGTTGTCCGCGAGCTGCTCTAAAATATGCGCGCTCCAGCCGGCGATACGGCCGCACGCGAAGATCGGCGTGAATTCGTCGCCCGGGAAGCCGAGGCTGTAGAACAGCGGCGCGCTGTAGAAATCGACGTTTGCGTAGATGCTCTTGTCGGGCTTGGTTTCTTTGAGCACTTTTTGCGAAGCTTCTTCGAGTGCGCGCGCGATCTTGTACCACTTCGGATCCGAGATCTCGCTGAGGTTGCGCGCAACTTCGTCGAGATGCTGCGCGCGCGGATCGCGCACTTTATACTCGCGATGACCCATTCCCATGATCCGGTCGCCGCGAGCGAGCACTTCGCGCACGTACGTTTCGGCGCGCTCGGGCTTGCCGACTTCGACGAGCACGCGTCCGACGGCACTTGCGGCACCGCCGTGCGCCTCGCCCTGCAGCGTTGCGATCGCCGACGTTACCGCGGCATACAGATCGGCTTTCGTCGAGGCCGTTACACGGCCGGAAAACGTCGAGGCGTTGTATGAGTGATCCGCGAGCAGCACGAGGTACGTGTCCATCGCGTCTTCGGCGGTTTCGCTGGGAACCTCACCGCGGCACATGTACAAAAAGTTTGCCGCTTGCGAAAGATCGGTGCGCGGTTCGATCGGCTCGAGTCCGCGGCGGATGCGATCCCACATCGCCACGCACGTCGGCACTTTCGCGATCAGCTCGATCGCCGTGTGCACGTCCGACGTGTGCGCGCCTTTGTTGTCGACCGGCACGAACAGCGCGAGTCCCGAGACGATCGTACGCAGCACGTCCATGGGCCACGCGTCTTTCGGCGCGCGTTCCATCGCGTTGATCAACGGTTCGGGAAGCATGCGCCGCGCGCCCAGTTCTTTTTTGAGCGCTTTCAGCTCCGTCTGTGTCGGCAAGTGGCCATACAGCAGAAGGTGAACGACTTCTTCGAAACAGGCGTTGGGCGCGAGATCGTGGATGTCGTAGCCGCGGTACGTCAGGCGTCCTTCGCGGCCCTCGACGTTACTCAGCTGCGTGTTGCCGACGACGACGCCTTCAAGGCCGCGATCGACAACGATACCGGTGGTACTCAGGGTCTTACTCCAATATGAGAGAGGATAGCCCCGGTGCATTCGTCAGGCTGCCGCCGGGACCCCCGCGCCGGTCTTACTCCGGCGCGCCGTTCTTGTTCTGGGCGTACTCGCGGGGGTTGAAATACCAGGACGGGAGCGTCGAGGGAAACGAGATGTCCTGGAAGTCGAACTCGACCGTGCGGCCGTCGCCGCCATAGACCGTCTGCGTCCCGTTCGGCTCGACCCGGGGCTCCACGACGCCGTGCAGATGCGTGATCACCAGTTGGCCGTGCAGGTAGCCGAGCGTGTAGACGAACTCGATGGGGAAGACGCCCTGGTCGTCGGTGAAGAGCCGGTCGTGCGCGATAATCTTGCGCAGTTCGTACGACTTCTTGTCCGCCCAGATTTCGCGCAGCACGTTGCGCTCGGGGTCGCGGCGCGGCTTGAGCACCAGGTGCATCATGCTGCCTTCGACCGTAAGCGAGGAGACGTTGTAATCCGGCTCGCCGACCGAAACGACCGACGCGATGCTCTTGAGCGGCTCGTTGGACGGCTCGGGCGTGGGCACGTAGGCCTGCGGATTCGGATGCTGTTTGACCGGCGCGGCCGCAAACAAGTCGACCGTCGGCGGACCCGGGTCGGTCGCTTCGTTCAGTTCGGGGCGCTGAAAGACCATATCGCCCTCCGCGTCGTCCCGGAAAATCCGGCGCGTGAGCGCGGCGCGGTCTTCGTTGCGGACCCAATACTTGGTCGTGTACGAGCCGGAGTAGTCCGGATACGGCGGGTTCCCGTAGTTCGAGACCTGCGTGCGGACCATCGTGTAGATCTCGTACGGCGGCGGCGGACGATGGGCTGCGCGGTAGACGCGGCGGATGAGACCGAGCACGCGCACGGGTGCCACGGAGTTGTAAGGCGGCAACGTGAACGAGGGCGCGGGCGTCGCCTGTGCGACGGTCTGCGCGGTCGTCCGGAACGGTACGAGCACCAATGCTGCGAGCACCAGCGCTATCCAGCTATATTTCATCGGCACCTACTTGAACGCACGGCGGTGTCCGATCATCGCACCCGGGGCTTAACTTAGCCTGCGAGAACCCGCTCGCCGCCGCGTCCAAGCGCGTACCCCACCAGCCGCTCGATCAAAGCATCGTATGAAATGCCCACCGCGTTACAGGCATCCGGAAGCAGGCTCGTCGGCGTGAGTCCGGGCAGCGTGTTGATCTCCAGGATGTACGGACGGCCTTCTTTAGTCACGATAAAGTCGGTGCGCGAGTAGTC
>DASSRQ010000135.1:0-15685 GCA_035701665.1 Vulcanimicrobiaceae bacterium | reverse complement strand
GTTAGTGCAAAAAGTACCGGTGCGAAGAAAACACCAGTGAAACGCCCAGGCGGTCTGCCGCTTCGATCACTTCCGCGTCGCGAACGGAGCCTTCGGGCGCAATGATCGCTGTGCAGCCGGCCTTCGCCGCTTCTTCCAAGCCGTCGGGAAACGGAAAGAATCCGTCGCTCGCGCATGCCGCGCCTCGAGCGTTCTCGCCTGCGCGGCGGCCTGCGATCAGCACTGCACTTACGCGATTGGTTTGACCGGCGCAGATGCCGCGCGTCGCGCCGCCCTTGGCGATGACGACGCCGTTACTCTTGACGTGCCGAACGACGTCCCACGCGAACGCCAGATCGTGCCACTCTTGCGGGAGCGGCTGACGTTTGCTGACCACTCGCCACGACTCGGCTTTATAAGACCGGTCCTCTTCTTCGGCCAGCACGCCGCCGAGCGCGCTGCGCAGTTGCAGCTCCCGTTGCAGCCGCTCGGGAAGTCCGTCCTGATAGCGCATGATGCGCAGATTCTTTTTCTTTTTCAACACGGCGAGCGCGTCGTCCGAGAACGACGGAGCGGCAACGATCTCCAAAAAGAACGTTGAAAGCGCCTCGGCCGCGGCCAGATCGACCTCCGCATCCACCGCGATGATGCCGCCGAATGCCGAGACGGGATCCGCGTCGAGCGCATCGCGCACGGCTTTTTCAACGCTCGAGCGCTGCGCGACGCCGCAAGGCACGGTGTGCTTCACGATAGCCGCGCGAACGAAGCGTTCGTGCTCCGAGCCGAACTCCGCACCGAGCGGCGCGCGCGACAGCAGCCGCAGCGTTCCGTCGAGATCGAGCAGGTTGTTGTACGAAAGTTCTTTGCCGTGCAGCTGTTCGGGCAACGCGGCGCGATCTTGCAGGTAAAACGCGGCGCGCAGCTGCGGGTTCTCGCCGTACCGCAGCCGCTGCGCCAGCGGCATCGTGAGCGTCAGCGCTCCGGGCAGTTCGCTCGGCAGCACTTCGCCTTTCGTCGCGAGATAATGCGCGATGGCAACGTCGTATTCGGCCGTGCGTTCGAACGCCGCAATCGCCAAGCGGCGGCGCGCGGAGTCGTCCAGGCCGCCGTTCGGGAGCGCTTTCAAAAATGCGGCATACTGCGAGGGATGGCTGAGAACCGTTACGTGCGCGAAGTTTTTAGCCGACGCGCGCAGCAGCGAAACGCCGCCGATGTCGATCTGTTCGATCGCTTCGGGCAGCGTCGTGCCTTCGCGGGCGACCGTTGCTTCGAACGGATACAGATTTACGGCCAAATATTTCAGGTCCGCAATCGCATATTGGCGGACTTCGCCGCGATGCGTCTCTTTGTCGCGATCGTAGAGAATCGCACCGAACACCTTTGGATGCAGCGTTTTGACGCGCCCGTCGAAAAGGGGCGGAAAGCCCGTCAAATCCTCAACGTCGCGCGCTGCGATGCCGTTGTCGGCGAGAAACGTCCGCGTTCCGCCGGTCGCGTAGATCGTTACGCCGCGATCGGCGAGCGCCCGCGCAACCTCGGCCGCTCCCGTTTTATCCGAGAGCGAAAAGAGCGCCGCTTCAGACAAGCGCAGGCTCCGGCTCGCGCTCTTTCGTGGTGAGTTCCGCGGAGATGATCGAACTGACGCCGGCCTCGCCCATCGTGACGCCGTACATGCGATCCGCCATCTCCATCGTCTGCTTGTTATGCGTGACGATGATCATCTGCGAACTGCCGGCCATCTCGCGCACCAGACTCGAGAAGCGCTCGACGTTGGCGTCGTCGAGTGCCGCGTCGACCTCGTCGAGCAGATAGAACGGCGACGGACGCACCTTGATGAGTGCGAAGATCAGCGCGGCAGCCGTCATCGCACGCTCGCCGCCCGAAAGCGTCGGCAGCGGCATCAGTTTTTTGCCCGGCGGCTGCACCGAGATCTCGATGCCGGTCTCCGAAAGATTCTCCGGATTCGTTTGCCACATCTTGGCCGTACCGCCCGGGAACAAGCGCGTATACGTCTCCGTGAAAGCGGCCGCGACTTGTTCGAAGGTCTCGTTGAACTTCGTCTGCGTCTGCGCCTCGATCTCGCGGATCGACTGCAGCAGCGTCTCGCGCGCTTTCGAGAGATCGTCGAGCTGTTCGCGCAAGAACGCTTCGCGTTGAGCGAGTTCGTCGCGATCGGCCTCGGCGTTCAAGTTAACGTTCGAGAGCCGCGCGAGTTCTTCGCGCAAGCGCGGAAGGTCGTCGGTAACGGTATCGGGTTCTTCTTTGTAGCGATCCTCGACGTCGCGGCACTCGTCGTCCGTTGCCGGATTCTGCGCGAACTGCGAGACGAGCATTCCGAGCTCGGCCTCGATCTCGGCAAGACGCGTACGGTGGCGTTCGCCGCCGCTCTGCGCTTCGCGTTCGGCAATCTCCGCCGAACGCAGCCCGGACTCCAGACGAACCACTTCGTCCGCGAGCGCTTCGCGCGCTTTTCGAGCTTGTTCGAACTGCGCGTCGCCCGTGCGAACGCGTTCGCGCAGCGCCTCGACCTCGCCGCCGGCGCGCGAGGTTTGATCCAGCAGGCCCGCGATCTCCGAGGCCATCTGTTCGCGTGCCGCCGCCGCGCGCTCCGTATTTTGATCGATGATTCCTAAACGCGCTCGCGCCCCGTCGCGCTCGGCGCCGAGCGCCGCAACGCGTTCGCGTAAATCCGCCGCGCGGCCGGACGCCTGCGCCTGCGCGCTTTCGGCAGCCGCGATCGTTTCGCGCGCCTGCGCAAGATCGGCTTCGAGCTGCGCGCGCTGTTCGTCGCTGTTGGCGTCGTCGGGCAAGTCGTCCACGAGTTCGCGCTCGCGTTCGCGTGCGGCTTGCACTTGCGCGTGCAGGTCGCCGAGCGCGTTGCGCGCTGCATCGAACTCTCGCTGCACGCGTTCCGCATCGGCGGACGCCGCAGCCATCTCGCTGCGCACTTCGGCTAACGCCAACTCGGCGCGGGCGATGGATGCGCGCGCTTCTTCGCGCTGCGCCGCCGCATGCTCCGAAGCTTGCGCGGCCGCGCGCACGTTCTCTTCGAGTTGACGCAAGTTCGCCTGCATCTGCTCGAGTTGATCGCGCAGCGTCTGCGCCTGGACGCGGCGGGAAAGAATCGACTTCTCGCGCTGGTAACGGCCGCCGGTGATCGCGCCGCCGCCGGCAATCTGCTCGCCGGAAAGCGTGACGATCGTGTCGCGGAATCCGCGGTTGCGCGTGAGATAGATGCCGGTCTGCAGCGTGTCGACGACGAGCACGTTGCCGACCAAGAAACGCACGATGCCTTCGTATTGCGGCTCGGTGCGGATCAGCGTGTGCGCGTAGCCGATGACGCCGCGCGTGCCGCGCAGCTCCGGCGTAAGGTCTCTGCCCGGGCGGTTCTGCAGCGTGTCGAGCGGCAGGAACGTCGCGCGGCCCATCTCCTTACGGTTGAGATAGTCGATCGCGCGTTCGGCGTCTTCCGACGTCGCCGTGATGATATTGGACAACCGCGCGCCGAACGCGATATCCATCGCGCGCGCATACGGTTCGTCCGTCGTGATCAAGTTGGAGACGATGCCTTCGATACCGCGCAGCTCGCCGCGCTCAACCGCCTGCACCACCGCGCGCGTTCCGGGCACGTGGCCTTCGAGCGCGTTCTCGAGTTCCTCGATCGTATGCAGACGCGATTGCGCCGCCGCGACTTCGCTGCTGTACTCGCGGTACGCGGTCTGCGAGTGCGCGAGATCGGATTGGGCCTGCGCCATCGCCCGCTCGGCGTTTTCGCTGCGCCCCTGCGCGTCGAGCATCTGCGTCTCGAGCTGCGCGAGGCTGCGTTCGCGTTCGGAGAATTTGTGCGATGCCGCGCCTGCTGCAATCTGCAACTGCTCGGAGCGTGCCCGCGCTGCTGCGGACTCGTGCTCCAACCGCTCGGCTTCCGCGCGCGCGTTCTCGCCCTTCGCACGCCGCTCGGCTTTACGCGCCGCACGCTGCGTCGCGTCGGCTTCCACTTCGCGTAATTGCGTGAAGATCGCATCGAGTTGCCCGCGCGCCTGCGCGAGCGCGGTCTGCGCCTGCAGTTCGTCTGCGCGCGCCGTCTCCAACTGCGCCTGCAGCGGCTCGAGCTGCGACTGCAGCGAAGCGATGGACGCTTCGAGCGTTTCGCGTTCGCGTGCAACGCGCTCCGCGTCTTCGGACGTCTGCGTGTTCTGCGCTTCGAGCGTTTCGCGGCGCGCGAGCGCCGCAGCGTAATCGGCTTCCATGCGCGCGAGCTGCGAGCGCAGCTCTTGTCCGCGCGTGCGCAGTTCTTCGACTTCGAGTTCTTGCTGGTACGCGTTCGTGCGGGCTTGCGCCAGCTGGGCGCCGAGCGTAGCGGCCTGCGCGGCCGCAGCGCTGCGCTGCTCTTCGTTGCGTTCCAGTTCGGCTTTGAGCGTCTCGCGCTCGGCGCGGCGCGACGCGCCCGCGCGCAGATACGAGAGAATCTCGAGATCGCGCACGCGCGTCGTCAGTTTCCGGAAGCGCTTCGCGCGGCGGACCTGCGTGTCGAGCTCCGGAATACGCCGTTCCAACTCCGCGATCAAATCGTTGATGCGGATCGCATTCTGCTCGGTCTGTTCCAGACGGCGCATCGATTCGTTCTTGCGCGCGAGAAATTTGTTGATGCCGGCCGTCTCTTCGAACAGCGCGCGGCGGTCTTGCGGTTTGCTCGTCAGGATCTGGTCGATCTGGCCTTGCGAGACGATCGAGTACGAACCCGGGCCTAAGCCCGTGCCCATCAGCAGATCCATGATATCGCGCAGACGGCACTGGTTGCGGTTGATGAAGTACTCGATCTCGCCGGCGCGGTACGCGCGGCGCGTGATCTCGACTTCGCTGTATTCAACCGGCAGTTTGCCGTCGCTGTTGTCGAACGTGATCGACACTTCGGCAAGGCCCAGCGGCTTGCGCTTCTCGTTGCCGATGAAGATGACGTCTTCCATCTTGCCCGAGCGCAGGCTCTTGCTGCTCTGCTCGCCGAGCACCCAGCGGAACGCATCGATCAAATTGGATTTGCCCGAACCGTTCGGTCCCACGACGGCAGTAATGCCGCCGCCGAACTCGAGCGTAGTCGGCTCGGCAAATGTTTTAAAACCGAACGTTTTAATTTTCTTGAGTTGCATGCGTTCTTCCGAAACGTTCCGAGAGGGCGTTGAGCGCCGCCGCGGCGGCCTGCTGTTGTGCGGCTTTCTTCGACGGGCCCGTTCCGGTTCCAAGCACCTCGCCGCTGACCTGCACGGTCGAGGTAAAGGTTCTCGCGTGCGCGGGGCCTTCGTGGGATTCGTGGTATTGCGGCGTGCATTGCAGGCGCGCTTGGGTCAGCTCTTGCAGTTCGGTCTTGGCGTCGGCGCGCGCGGCCTGCTCGACGTCCATGTGAGCGATATGCTCCTGCAGGATGAACGTGGCAGCCGCTTCGAGCCCGTGCTCCCGGAACAGCACGGCGACAAATGCTTCGAAGGCATCGCCGAGGATCGACGCCCGCCGGGCCCCGCCGTGCGCGCGTTCGCCGCTGCCGACGTCTACGAGATCTTCGAAGCCCAAACGCCGCGCGGTCGCGGCGATAGCGCTATCGGCAACGATCGCTGCTTTGCGTTTTGCGAGCACGCCTTCGTCCTCGTCGGCGTACCCGTCGTACAGCCAGCGCGCCGTGACGAGTCCCAGGACGGCATCGCCCAAAAACTCCAGGCGCTCGTTCGAGGTTAAGTCGCGTTCGGCCGCGGCACTGTCATGAATGAATGCGGCCTCGAATCTATCGACGGTGTCCGCTTTTACACCGGCACGATCGATCAGCGCGCGCAGACGCGCTCTGCGCCGTTCGCCGGCCACCGGGCGTTACCGCAGCTTGCCGAAGACGACGACGCTGTTATGGCCGCCGAAGCCGAACGAGTTGGAAAACGCCACGTTCACCGTCGCTTTGCGCGCCACGTTCGGAACGTAGTCGAGCGTGCAGTCCGGATCCGGCTCTTCGTAGTTGATCGTCGGCGGCATCAGATCGTTGAACACGGCAAGCGCCGTTGCAACGCCTTCCAAACCGCCGGCAGCGCCGAGCGTGTGGCCGTGCATCGATTTCGTCGAGCTCACGGCAACTTTGGTGCCCGCGCCCAAAACGCGTTCGATCGCCTGCGACTCGGCGGCGTCGCCGAGCGGCGTCGACGTGCCGTGCGCGTTGATGTAATCGACGTCTTCCGGTTTGAGGTTCGCGTGTTCCAACGCGCGTTTGAGCGCGAGTTCGACGCCTTTGCTCTCCGGATCGGGCGCGACCAAATTGTACGCATCGGCCGATTGACCGTAGCCGAGCACTTCGCAATAGATGCGTGCTCCGCGTGCTTTTGCGTGTTCGTAGTCCTCGAGAACGATGATTCCGGCGCCTTCGCCGAGCACGAACCCGTCGCGCTGCTTGTCGAACGGACGGCTCGCGCGCTGCGGCTCGTCGTTACGTGTCGACATCGCCTTCATCGAACAGAATCCGCCGACGGCCATCGGGGAAACCGTCGCTTCGGTTCCGCCGGTCACCATCATCGGCGCTTCGCCGCTGGCGACGTAGTTGTAAGCCGTGACGATCGCGTCGTTGCCGCTGGCGCACGCGCTGGAGACGGCAAACAGCGGTCCGCGCAGACCGTACTGCATCGAGATCTGCGCCGCGGCGGCGTTCGCCATCAGCATCGGAATAAAGAACGGGGAGATCTTGGACCAGGTCCCGTCGCGCTTCTCTTTCTCAGCGCTCTGCCAGAACGTCAGGATCCCGCCGATACCCGTCGCGACGACGGCACCGCTGCGTTCCAGTAACTCTGCGTCGTTCAGATCGAGACCGGAATCTTGCAGCGCTTCTTTTGCGGCGACGAATGCGAGCTGCGCGTAACGATCCATCCGGCGCGACTCGCGTTTACCGATGAGCGCGTCGGGATCGAAATCTTTAACCTCGGCGGCAAAGCGCGTCGCGAAGTCGGAGGCATCGAAGGCCGCGATCGGCCCGACGCCGCTCTCCCCGGCGACCAGGCGCCGCCAGAATTCATCGCGGGTGTTTCCGAGCGGCGTGACGGCGCCCAGGCCGGTCACGACCACGCGCCGCCGGTTGGCCGGCGTTCTGTCTGTAGTGTTCAAAACGAGCCAATGGTTACGGCGGGTGGGAACGGGACCCTCTTGCGAAAGTACGGCCCCGATGCTTGCGCCGCTGCCCCCGGTCTTCACGCCCCCGCCCATTCTGATGTACCACCGCGTCGACGTGGACCGCCCCGCCGATCCGGTCGGCCGCGACCTGACGGTCACCCCGGCACAGTTCGAGGCGCAGCTGCGCATCATGCGGCAGCACGGCCTGCGGGCGGTGAGCATGGCGGAGATGGAGCGGCGCCTGCGGGCCGGCGAGCGGGTGGACCGCATCGTGGTCCTGACCTTCGACGACGGCTATGCCGACCAGTACCGTTTCGCGGTTCCGCTGCTGCGCAAATACGACGCCTCGGCCACCTTTTATATCATCACGGGGCAGATTGGAAAGCCGCGGCACCTCACGTGGGGGCAACTGCGCTCGATGCAGGCCCAAGGCATGGAGATCGGCGGCCACGGGGTCGAGCACGACGACCTTTCGACGATGACGCCGGCCGGGCAGGCCTATCAGATCCGCACCTCGGTGGATGCGCTGCGGGCCCGGCTGCCGGGGCCCGTCACCACGTACGCCTATCCGTCGGGCCGCTTCAACGCGCAAACGCTGCCCATCGTGCGCGGCGCGGGACTGGACACGGCCGTCACGACGGACGCCGCCTTTGTGCTGCGGCCGGAGACGCGCTTTGAGATGAGCCGGGTGCGGGTTCGTTCGGAATGGGACGCACCCGCGTTTTGGGCGGCGCTGCGCGACGAGAAGGACACCCCGCACGCCGTACGGTCGTAGCGCTTCCTAGCCCGCTCTCCGGCCGGCAGGGCGCCAACCCGTGAACTCCCGGCACCCGGAGCTCGTTCTCGGAACATGGCTAAACTGACGACTGTTCTAAGCGCCGCCATGCTGGCCGGCCTCTCCCTGACAGCCCCCGCCATGGCGGACCGGGGCGAGGGACACCACGCCGCCCGGCACGTCCGGGTCTATACGACGCCGTACGGCAACTACAACTACTACTACGGCGGCAACTACGAGGCGGGCTACCAGCACGCGACCATCCGGGGAACGATCCTCGGCGTGCGCAGCGGCTACGTCGCGGACATGCGGATGGACGATGGCCGGGTCATCCCGATCAACGAACGCACGCTGCTGCGGTACGGCCAGCCCCTCTATCCTGGCCGCCACTACACGGTCTACGGCTACTATGGAAATGGAGCATTCGTAGCGGACAACCTGGCGGGGTACTAGACGCCCCGCCCGGCCCTCTGCTATACTCTCGCGGCTATGTTCCTTTTCGATCTTCAGCTGTTCGCGTCCAAAAAGGGCGCGGGCTCGACGCGCAACGGGCGCGATTCCAATGCGCAGCGCCTGGGCGTCAAGCGCTTCGGCGGCCAACAGGTTATCGCCGGTAACATCATCATCCGCCAGCGCGGAACGCAGTTCTATCCGGGCGAAAACGTAGGCATCGGTAAGGATCACACGCTGTTCGCGCTGACCGACGGCGTCGTCGAGTTCGCGACGCACCGCAACCGCAAGCACGTGCACGTGCGCAACTCGGCAGTCGCATAAGCCGGTTACGGGCAACAACGATTTAAGAGGGCCCTCGGGGTCCTCTTTGATTTTCAGGGCAAACGAACAACCTTGCAATTTATAGACGAAGCGAAGATCGAGATTGCCGCCGGAAACGGCGGGAACGGCCTCGTCGCGTGGCGCCGCGAGAAATACATTCCCAAGGGCGGACCCGCGGGCGGCGACGGCGGACGCGGCGGCACCGTCTATTTGGAGGCAACGCCGGAGCTCTCGACGCTCGTCGAGTTCCGGTTCAAACGCCAATTTGCAGCCGAGGCCGGCAACGGCGGCGGCACCTCGAACAAATCGGGACGCAGCGGACAAGATCTCGTGATCCCCGTGCCGGTCGGCACGCTGGTGTACCGCACGCTCGAAGACGAACCCGAAGCGTTTTTCGCCGACCTAAAAGCGCCGGGCGAGCGCATCGCCGTTGCCAAAGGCGGCCGCGGCGGTCTGGGCAATCAGCATTTTGCAACGAGCACGCGCCAAGCGCCGCAGTTTGCCGAAAAAGGCGAACCGGGCGAGAAGTGCGTGCTGCGTTTGGAACTGCGGCTGCTCGCGGATTGCGGCATCGTCGGATTGCCCAATGCCGGAAAAAGCACGCTGTTATCGGTGGTTTCGGCCGCCCGCCCGAAGATCGCGGACTATCCGTTCACCACGCTCGAGCCGCAACTCGGCGTCGTGCGCGTCTCGGAAGAAGAGTCGTTCGTGATGGTCGACGTGCCGGGGTTGATCGAAGGCGCGCATGAAGGCGCGGGTCTGGGCGATCAATTTTTGCGTCACGTGGAACGTACGCGCGTGCTCGTCCATCTGCTCGACGGCGGAAAAACGCTCGAAGAGATTTTGGCCGACAAAGCGGTGATCGAAAACGAACTGCGCGCGTGGAAAGACGACCTAGCGCACAAACCGACGATGCTCGTCGTTTCGAAGCTCGATCTGCCCGATGCGCAAGAACGCCTGCAAGAACTGCGCGAACAGTTTCCCGGCATCCGCGGCATCAGCTCGGCAACGAGCGAAGGCGTGCAAGATCTCGTGTACGCCGTTTGGCGCGAGATTCAAACCGCGCCGCTGCCGGAGATCGTCAAGCCCGAGCCCGCGCACATCGTCCTCAAACCGAACGAGCCGTTCACCATTCTCAAGGAGCGCGATGCGTTCGTTATCACGGGAGAGCGCGTCGAGCGTCTTGCGGCGATGACCGACTTCGATTCGGACGAAGGCCTCGCGCGTTTCGAACAGATCCTTGCGAAGATGGGCGTCGAGAAGAAACTGCGCGACATGGGCGCCGAAGAAGGCGACACGGTCCGCATCGGCACGTTCGAGTTCACGTACTCGTAAGCGCCGCCGCTAGTCCATCCTAGCGAAGCGGCCGCTCGAACAAGGCAACGGTCGAACCCGCATAACTGCTCCGGCCGCGCTCGCGCAGTCCGCATTTTTCGGCCACCCGAACGGACGCCTCATTTTCCGGAACGATCATGCACCACGTGGCCGGGAAGCGCTGCAGCGAATCGCGCGCCCAACCGAGAGCGGCCGTAACGGCTTCAGTCGCATAGCCCTTGTTGTGGGCGTGCGGAGCGAGCACCCAGCCGATCTCCGGCCCATCCGGTGCGCCGTCCATCTCGCGATGGTAGTCGGCGAATCCAACCTCGCCGATAAATGCGCCGCTCGCCCGTTCTTCGATAGCCCAATAGCCGTAACCGAGGAGCGCCCAATGTCCGGCGTACCCCAACAGCCGCATCCACGACTGCTGGATCGTGGACGGCTTTCCGGAGATGTATTGCACGACGGCCGGTTCTTGCCACATCGACGCAAACGCATCAAAATCGTCGAGGCGGTGGGGGCGCAGCAGCAATCGCGGTGTTTCGATCATAACGCGCGATTCAACGCAGAAGGGCTCCGCTCCGTGATGGACAACGCGAAGCTGCGCATGAAACTCGGCGTCTTCGGCGGCACGTTCGATCCGGTTCACAACATTCACTTATTCGTCGCCGAAGCGGCTCGCCTGAGCGAGGGCTTGGATCGCGTCTTGTTCGTTCCCACCAACGCCGTGCATTACCGCAACAAACCCGAAGCCTCGACCGAAGACCGCTGCGCAATGGTGCGCGCGGCGATCGCCGGCAACGATGCGTTCTTGCTCGACGAAGCCGAGTTCGAACCCGGCGCAACGGGATATACGGCCGACCTGCTGCCGCGCTTGAAAGCGCGCTATCCCGATTCCACGCTGACGTTCATCACCGGCGCGGACTCGCTGGCCAGCAATGCGTGGGTGCGCTTCGAAGAAGTGCTCGAAGCGCTCGAAGCGTTCGTTATCGCGCCGCGCGCGGGCGTAAGCAGCGAGGCGGTCTCACGCATCGTAACGGCCGTCCCGAACGTCGAGCTGCGGTCGCGGGTGCGCTCGCTCAATCTGCCGGAGATGCCCGAGTCGGCGACGCTGGTCCGCACGCTGCTCGCGCAAGGAAAATCCGTGCGTTATCTCGTTCCCGAACCCGTGTGGACCTATATTCGCGAACGCAATCTTTACGGTGCGGCATGAAACGCGCGATTGCCCTGGCGTTGTTGCTTTCCGGCTGCGCCGGTTCGTCGTCATACGTTGCCTTGGATCGCATGCAAAGCGCGTGCGCAAACGGCGCATCACACGGCGAGATCACGCTCAGCGGACAAGTCGTTCGCGTGCTCGGTGCGCGCCGGTCGCGCAGCGGCGAACATGAGGGATTCGTCTTTCGAACACCCTCGTGCAGTCCCGAGCGCCGTCCCTGTCCGCCGTCCGACGTTAAAGTCGAAGTGAACGAAGATATCACCGGTCCGATGCAAGTTGCCGAGGGCGACGCGGTAACGGTGCGCGGTCAATACGAATGCAACGACGGCGTCGTGCATTGGACGCACCGCGACCCGCGCGGAAGGCACGTCGACGGTTTCGTGGATGTCAATGGCGTCCGTTATCAATAGCGTCGTTTTAGCTTCGCAGTCGCCGCGCCGGCTGGAGCTTTTGCGCTCGCTCGATCTGGACGTGCGCGTCGTGCCGAGCACATATCACGAACCGGACAAACCCGAACTGACGCCGCGCGATCTTGCCATATCGCATGCGCGTGAAAAGTGCCGCGAGGTTGCCGGTACGCAGGATCGTGATGCGATCGTGATCGCCGCGGATACGGTTGTCGATGTCGACGGTGTTGCGTATAACAAACCGCGCGACGAAGACGATGCCCGCCGGATGCTGCGCGATCTTTCTGCACGAACGCACGTCGTGCACACCGCAATTGCACTGCACGTGCGCGGCGAACTGCACGAACATTGCGAATCGACCCGCGTTACGTTTTTCGATCTCACCGACGGCGAAATCGAACGCTACGTACAGAGCGGCGAGCCGATGGACAAGGCCGGCGCCTACGGGATTCAGGGCCAGGCGGCCACCTTGGTGCGCGGAATCGAGGGCGATTTCTACACGGTTATGGGCTTCCCGGTTGCCCGCTTTGCACGCATGCTTGCACAGTTGGGTTTTTCATTGCCGATAAAGAAGAAAGACTTCAACCCCGCTTAAGCACCGGAGCGAACCATCTTTACCTATCGCGACGAGCGTCGACTCTTTGCGGTGATCGCCGTGATCATCGTGACGGCACTCGTTGCGCTCATGCAAGTGAGCGCCTCGCGGGCCGGTCAGCCCAGCCCCCTCACGACGACCGTCGGTTCGACCGGGGTCGTCTTTGAAGAAGCCGTGTCGGCGATCGCTTCGCTCGTCCGCGGCTCGGGCCAAGCCGTCGTATCGCTCCCATCGCTGGAACGGGACAACGCCGCCCTGCGGTCCCAGAACACGCAGCTCGCCGAAGAGAATGCGCGGCTCCACGAAGCGTTGGCGCAGGTCAACGGCGAGTCGGCTCTGGCGCCGCGGCTGACCGAGTACCCGGGCGCCGTCCAAGCCCGCGTCATCGGCTATCCGCCGGAGAACGGCATTCAAGCGGTGACCATCGACAAGGGGACGCGTTCCGGTATCCAGCGAGACGACGGCGTTCTCGCCGCGCAAGGCGTCGTGGGGCGCGTCGTCGAGGCAGGACCGTTTTCAAGCAAGATTGCGCTGCTGACCGATTTCACCAGCACCGTCCCCGCTATCGTGCAGCGCGGCCGCTATTGGGGCGTCGCGAAGGGCAACGCGACCAGCGTGCGGCTCGAGTACGTCTCGCAAGACGCGCCGCTGCGGATCGGCGACCGCATCGTAACCGGCGAAGCGCGTTCGTTTCATTCCGGCGCGTTGATCGGCACTGTCGTGAAGATCGAACGCGGCGACTCGGCGCTCTATCAAACCGCTGTCGTCAAACCGGCGGTCGACTTCGACCGTCTCGACCGCGTTGTCGTTATTCCGCGCTAACGAACCCTCCGGCGTCCGCGTCAACACCCGCAGCGGCGCCAAGGAGGTGCCGTACACCGGGCCTGCGTGGTGGGTCACCGGACTTGCGCTCGCGATCGCGCTTTTAGCACAGGTCGAACTCGCGCACTTCGTCAACGTGCGCGGCGGTCAGCCGAGTCTCGTACTCGTGCTCGTCGTGTGGTATGCGCTGCATGCCGATTGGCGCCGCGCGGCAATCTTCGGATTACTTGCCGGCGCATGTGAAGACGCACTCGGCGCGCAGACCGGCGCATCGTGGACGATCGCTACGACTGCAACGGCGATCTTTGCCAACACGCTCGCACGCTGGTTCATGCCGGATTCACTCGCGGTTGCCGCACTCGTGGCGTTTGCGTGCACGCTGCTGCGCAGAATGTTGTTTTGGGTGATGATGGCGCTGACGATGAACTATCCGCCCGGCTACGCACGCGTGCATTTTCATCAAGCGGTGTGGTCGTCGCTGTTAAATGCCGTCCTCATCGTCGTAGGAATGCTGCTGCGGCGCCGGTACGAGGCGCGGGCGCTGCGCACGTGAAAACGATTTACGGCAAACGCAGCGCGGGACGCTGGGAGTTCAACCCGTGGCGCGTCGCCGGTTTTGCCGTGTTCTTCGCGCTCGCGCTGATTGCGGTAATCTTCCGGCTGGTGCAAGTGCAGCTCGTGCACGGCGAAGAGTACCGGTCCGCGGCGCAGGCCAACCAAATCCGCCTCATCCCCGTCGCCGCACCGCGCGGAATGATCTACGATCGGAACGGCGTCGTCGTCGTGCGTTCGCGACCGTCGTTCGTCCTCGCGCTGATTCCCTCGCTCATCAAAGACATCGACAGCGAACTGCACACGGTTGCGCTGACGATCGGCGTTCCTGAAGACAAACTGCACTACCGTCTGCTGCACCATCAGGGAATCAACTACAAAAACTTCGACGAGGTCGGCGTCTACGAACCGTACGGTCCGGTGATTCTGGCCACGGATATTCCGGTCGCGCGGGTGAGCCGGCTCTCGGAACTGCTGCCCGATTTGCCCGGCGTCGATCTCGAAGTGCAGGCAATCCGCGATTATCCGTATCACGGGGCCGGTTCGGCGATCTTCGGCTACGTCGGACAGATCACGCCCGAAGAGTATGAACGTCTTCGCTCGCGCGGGTACGCGATGGACGACGTCATCGGCAAAGACGGCATCGAAAAAGTCTACGATCGCTATCTGCGCGGGCAGCCGGGCGGACAGCGTGTCGTCGTGGACTCGCAGAATCAAGTCGTACCGACTGCAAAACTTCCGTCGAAACCGCCGGTTCCCGGCAACACGCTGGTGCTCAACGTCGACTGGCGTCTGCAGCGCATCGTCGAGAAGGCGCTCGCGGACGGCATTCACGCGTGGACCGGAGGACGCCGGCAAGTCGGCGGCGCGGTCGCGATCTTGAACCCTTGGAACGGCAACGTGCTGGCGCTTGCGAGCTACCCGGATTTCGATCCGAATGCGTTCGCCGCAAACGATTATAAGCGCGTCGCACATTATCTGCTCGACTCGTCCGAGCCGCTGTTCAATCGCGCGATCACCGCGGCGACCCCGACCGGATCGACGTTCAAGATGATCACGGGTTCGGCGGCAATTACCGCCGGCGTCGTTCGCGTGAACGAAAACGTGTACGATTCGGGCGCGTGGAACTGTTACGGCGCAGAGTTCCAAGACATCGCATCGGGCGGGTTGGGCAACACGACGTTCGTTCGCGCGCTGGCGGCATCGTCCGACGGTTACTTCTACCAAATGGGCTACCGTCTGGGCAACGACCGGCTGCGTCAATACGCGCGGTATTACGGCATCGGCCAAAAGACCGGAATCGATCTGCCCGGCGAGTTCGAAGGCAACTATCCGACGAACGCGTGGATGATGAAGGTGGCGGGTCTTCCGCTCGAGCCTTCGGACGTCTGCAGTTTGGCAATCGGACAAGGCGCGCTGCAAGCGACGCCGCTGCAAATGGCCAACGTCGAAAGCGCGGTCGTCAACGGCGGCACGCTGTACCGTCCGCAGATCGTCGGCGCGGTGCGCGACCCGCAAGGAAAGACGATCAAAACCTTCGAGCCGCAAGTGATCCGCCACGTTCCGGTGACCGAAGAATCGCTAAAAGCGGTGCGGGACGGCATGGCGCAAGTTACGCAGCCGTGGGGTACCGCATACGGACTCGCGATCGACGGACTGCCGTACGGCGGTAAAACCGGAACGGCGGAAACCGCCGGCGGATCCGGTCCGAACACGACGTGGTTCGTCGCGTACGCGCCCGCCGATCATCCGAAGATTGCGATGGCTGTGTTCGTCGACCGGTCAGGCGGCTACGGCGCGCAAGTTGCAGCACCGATCGCACGCGATATTATGGTGAAGTACTTTCACAAGAAGCCTTAGGGCTTCTCGCACAAATAATAGACCTTGTCGACGCGCGGGGGCCGCGCCGCTATTTCCAGCATGTGCGTCGCTTCCGCGATGAGCATCTCCGAGCTCGCTCCCATTTCATCCTTGAGTTGAGATGCATCGCGAACGACTGCGCGCCAAAACGGTGCGGCATGCTCCTGCGCATCCCGCAAAGTCTTTTTATCGACCGGTACGAGACCGTTTGTTCTAAAAATTAGCGCGTAGTCACGTTGAATCGTCTCGAGCGGCAC
>DASSRQ010000134.1:0-5349 GCA_035701665.1 Vulcanimicrobiaceae bacterium | reverse complement strand
ACCACCAGAATCTTCTTATTGAAGTCCGGGTGCTTATTGAACGTGCCGCGTTTACTATTGTCCAGCGACGTGCTCATAGAATTTTGCCACCGCGCTGTAATCGAGCGCTCCGTCCCCTTCGGCAGAACGTGCCGTGTACAGTTGGTACGCAAGCGCGGAAGCCGGCATTGCCGTCTTCATCGTCTGCGCGGCTGCTAGAGCGGCCGCTAAGTCTTTTCGCAGGAGATCCAGAGCGAAGCCTCCCTCGAACGTCCCCGCAAACCACGTCTTAGGCAGCCACTGCTCTAAGAGGTAATTGGAGGCCGTGGCAGTTGCTAGTACCTTTCGCACTGCATCCAGCTCAGCCCCCGCGGATTTCGCAAAAGTTAGGGCTTCGGCGTTGGCGACCATTACGCACCCGATGATGAGCTGATTGACCAGCTTCACCGTCTCACCCAGACCGACCGCGCCCACGTGATGGGGCGTCCCCATCGCCTTGAGCACCGGCTCGGCCAGCGCGAAGTCTTCGGGCGAGGCGCCGGCCATGATCGTCAGCGTTCCGGTCTCCGCCCGTGCGGGACCGCCGCTCACGGGCGCATCGACGAACCGGCAGCCTTTCTGCGACAGACGCTCGGCGAAGCCGCGCGTGGCGACCGGCGATATCGTGGACATGTCGATAAAGAGCGTGCCGCTCTGCGCGCCCTGTGCCGCGCCGGCCGCCCCGAACAGCGCATCTTCGACCTGGGGTGAGTCGGGAACGCAGGTGATGACCACCCGGCTCGCCTTGGCCACCGCGGCGGGGTCCGCAGCTTCGGCCGCGCCCGCTTCGAGAACGCGTTCGACCCGCTCGCGCGAGCGGTGCGCGCACACGGTAACCTGGTAACCTGCGCGAAGCAGCGATTTCACCATGGGCTCGCCCATGGCGCCGATTCCGATAAAGCCGATTGCTTGGGGGTTCACCGCCGAGGCATTATCTGAGGTGACCTACCGGGCCTCTCACAGTATCGAACACACGTCAGGTGTCATCCTGAGCTTGTCGAAGGGACCCCTGAGCCTGCCGAAGGGACCATGAAGGAGTAAAAATGTTAGCAGCCGTCCGCCGCCCCACGTTCGACGATTTGAACCTGAACACCGGAAAACGCGTCCGCTTGCACCGGATGATGTACGAACACGGCCCCGCCAACGGCACGCTGATGCTGCTCCCCATCGATCAGGGCTTGGAACACGGCCCGGTCGACTTCTTCGCCAACCCGGAATCGATCGACACCGATTGGATCTACCGCCTTGCGGTTGAAGGCAACTTCTCCGGCATCGCGCTGCACATCGGCCTGGCGGAAAAGTACCACAAACTCTACGCCGGCAAAGTTCCGCTGGTTTTGAAGATCAACGGTAAAACGAACGTACCGAGCGACGACGACTCGTTCAGCTCGCTGACGTCCAGCGTTGAAGATGCCGTGCGGTTGGGAGCGGACGCCGTCGGCTACACGCTCTACGTCGGAAGCCCCGCGCAAGACGTCGACATCGCGCAGTGCAACGAAGTGCGCCGCGAATGCGAAAAGTACGGCATGCCGCTGATCGTCTGGGCGTATCCGCGCGGTGCGGCGATCAAGGCCAAAGGCGGTATCGATTCGCTGTACGCAATCGATTACGCCGCGCGCGTCGCGTGCGAGATCGGCGCCGACGTCATCAAATTGAACGTTCCGAAGTGGGATGCCGCGACCGCCGATAAACTGCCTAAGCCGTACAACACCCTCGAACTCTCGGAAGTCGACGGACTGCGCAAAGTCGTGAAATCCGCCGGACGTTCGCTGGTGCTCGTTTCGGGCGGCAGCAAGATCAGCGATGAAGACACGCTGCACAAAGCACAGATCGCCATGGAAGCCGGTTGCGTCGGACTCATCTTCGGACGCAACATGTGGCAGCGCGATTGGGACGACGCACTCCAAGTGACGTCGCGCATGCACGACTTGATGAAGGGCTATGGACAGTAACCAAACCATCGAAGAGCGCGTAAACGCCGCGCTCGACAAAGTGCGGCCCGGCATTCAAATGGACGGCGGCGAGGTATGGCTGCTCAAAGTGGAAGGCGGCATCGCCTTCGTGCAGATGCTCGGGGCTTGCGGCGGCTGCCCGGCCTCGAACATGACGCTCAAAGGCGCAATCGAAACCGTCGTCCGCGCCGACGTACCTGAGATCGACGAAGTAGTCCAGGTGTAGCCCAGTGTCATGCTGAGCTTGTCGAAGCACGGCTGAGCCCGTCGAAGCCCCCGCCGCAAAAGCGGCAGAAAGACACCGTAGCGTGGCCACTATCGATCGTCTGACAAACGTTCTCGTCTACCAAGACATTTCGGCGGCGCACGATTTTCTCGTCGAAGCTTTCGGGTTTACGCCCGGCGGCGTCGAGCGAGACGGCGAAGGCAACGCAGTCCACGCCGAAGTTCGCGCGGGCGATACGGCGATTTGGCTGCATCGCGTTGCGCCCGAGCATCAGATGCGCTCGCCGAAAGAACTGCCCGCCGTCAGCGGCGGTCTATACGTGTACGTCGACGACGTCGATGCCCACTTCGAACGTGCTCGCACTGCCGGCGCACAAACGGACCCCGAACCGCGAACGCAGCCTTACGGCATGTACGAGTACGGCGCGCGCGACACCGAAGGCCATCATTGGTGGTTCGGCAGCCCCGTTTCGACGTAGCGTAACGAAAACGCGGCGCTACCGCGCTTCAGTCGCGGCGGTAACGTCCTCGCCGTCGATGCTGCGGTCGCATTCCGTGCAATGGAAACCAACGTCGATGTTGCCGCCGCAGCCTTTGTGAATGATACGGCTCGTATCGGCGCCTTTGGTGAAGCGTTTGCCCCACGAGCGCAGCGCCAGCACGACCGGTGCGAGCTCGGATCCCTTTTCGGTTAACAAATACTCGTAGCGGTCCGGCCGCGTCTGATAACGGCGCCGCTTGAGGATCCCGGCTTCGGTCAGTTTTTTTAGCCTGGACGACAAGATGTTGTCGGCAATGCCCGTTGCTTTAAAGTCCTCAAAGCGTCGGGCACCGAGCAGCGCATCGCGAACAATAAGCAGCGTCCACCACTCGCCTACCACGTCGAGCGTTCTTGCAATCGGGCACGGTTGAGCGGCCAAGCTAGCGCGTCGCATCGTGTTTGAGTATAGTCGCTTGCATCACGCAAGTCAAAGTGGTATAGTGGCTTGCACCACGCAAGTAACTAGTGGAAAGCGAATAACCATGCTTGAAATTCTTCGCGTTCTAACGCTCGGAGCAACAGCCGGGATCGTGTTCGCGGCAGTGCTCACGTCGTTGCCGGTTCGCGCCGCTTCGCGGCTCGTGCTCGCAGGCGCGATCGGCGCCTGGATCGCTCTGGCCGTCACGATCGCCGGCTCGGGCCTCTTAACCACCGCGCGGCTCGCGCTCCCCGTACTGTTTATGCTGCCGCTGATCGCAGCCGGACTTGCAGCCGCGTCCGCAGGCTCGCGCAGAGCGATAATGTCGATTCCCGTACAGTTGATTGCCGGGCTCAATGCAATGCGCGTACTCGGCGTCTTCATGCTAATCGCCGGTATAACCGGTCAAATGAGCGGGCCATTTCCTTACGCCGCAGGGATCGGCGATATCATCACGGGCATTTTCGCCATTCCCGTTGCACGTCTAGCTGCGCGCGATCCGCGCGATATCCGCGTGCTCGAATGGAATGTCTTCGGCGCGCTCGATCTCGTTGCGGCCGTGTCGCTCGGAATACTTACTGCTAACGGCTGGCCGTTGCACCAACTTCACGCGGGACCGGGTTCGGCTGCAATGACAACGCTGCCGTGGGCGCTCATTCCCGTCGTGCTCGTGCCGACGTACCTGATCGGCCATGCGGTCATCTTCGCCCACCTGCGCGCATCGGCTACGGATAGCCGAAAAACGCAGACGGTTTACGCCAACGCCTAAAATAAAAACGGGGCTGCAGAATCCAATCTACAGCCCCGTTCCCCTCTACCCTTGATGCTTTTTAGAGCACCCGTTTGTTGTCCGGATTGTCGTGCGGCGTTGCAATTAAAATCGCGCGGATCGGCGCGTTGCCGTTCGCTTTGACCTCGAACGCGGTGTTGCGCGGAATCGAGACGAGCGAACCGGGCTTCACGTCAACGGTCGGATAACCGATCGAAGCCGTTCCGTAACCGCTTACGACGTACAGCAGATCGTCCTGCTTGGTGTAGACCTGTTTCGGCAGACGGCCAATCTCCAGGGCCAGCACGTCGCCCGCCGGCGCATTCATAATCTTCTGCGCGACGGTGCCGTTGCTGTCGGGAGTCATTGCGGCGAACACCGAGTTGGTATCCGCAGCAGGCGTCCCCATCTCTTGGGCTTGGCCGGATAAGGCCATGGCGCCAACGCCCAACATGACGGCGGCAGCGGCAATAGGAAGAACTTTGTTCATTTGCACCTCATTGGCTTTTGGTGTAAGAACGCAAAAGCGGGCTAGGTCGTTCCGTGCTCTATAGAGGCGGGATACTGCGCAGCCACGCCGGATTCCGCTGCTCCTGCGCCACCCGGGCACGCACCGTGCCGATGAGCGGCCGGCCTTCCAGCGAGTCGCGCAGCACCTCGACCGCTTCCAGAGCGCGCGGTTCGCCGCTGCGCCACGCCTGCTGCGCCTGCGAAGGCCACAAGCAAACCGACCCCGAGATGCAGCCGGCAAAGCCGTTCGTACGCGCGCTTGCCAGCAGCGCTTCGGAGCCCGGAAAGATCGCAAGCGACGCATCCAGATCGTGCAACGCGATCTCCAGTTCCAGCTTATTCGAACTGTCTTTCAAGCCGCAGATAACGCCGGGAAACGCGACGAGCAGCCGGCTTACCAACTCCGGCGTAAACGTCGTGCCGCTCATGCGCGGAAAGTTGTACAGCATGATGCTGCGCTCGCGCGGCTGAACGCGGGAAAACAGTGCATCGAAGAACCGTACGATGCCGTCGTCCCCCATATCCCGGTAATAAAACGGCGGTATCACGAGTGCAGCCGAATACCCGGCGTCTAAACACGCGCGCGTCAACGTTACTGCGTCGCTCAAAGCACTCGCGCCCGTTCCGGCCATCAAGCGCTCGCGCGGCAACGCCTGTGCCAATGCTTCCATATACGCAACGCGATCGGCCGTGCCGATGGACATCGACTCGCCGGTCGTGCCGAGCACGTTCAACCCGTCGCAGCCGTTCTCGAGCAAGCCGCGATAATACGGAATCGCCAAAGCCGGATCGGGACGCAGATCGCCGTCGAACGGCGTCAACGTTGCAGCATAGATGCCGGCTGGACTCACCTGCCTAACGCGCCTTTCAAGAAAAACAGCAGATTCGCAGGCCGCTCGGCTAAACGCCGCATCAG
>DASSRQ010000133.1:0-5610 GCA_035701665.1 Vulcanimicrobiaceae bacterium | reverse complement strand
TTTCAACGTCAGTACTTCGCCGCGAACCAACCGCGCCGGCCCTAACCACGCCGTTACGCCGATGACCAAAATCAGCGTGAGAAGACTTCCGTGAAAGAGCGCGGCAAGAAACAGCAGCAAGAAGAGCGTCGGTACGCTCATAAAAACGTCGACGATACGCATCGCAAGAATGTCGATCCAGCCGCCGTAGTATGCACTGAGCGCGCCGTACGACGTGCCGATGAGCATTGCGACCAGCGCCGCCACCGAACCGACGAGCAGCGAGATGCGCCCGCCCGCAAGAAGGCGCGCGAGTTCGTCCCGCCCTAGACCATCCGTTCCGAGCAGATGCCGGCCGAACGGGGCGGCGTACGCGTGTGCAACGTCGGGCGCCCGCGGATCGAGATGCAGGACGAACGGTCCCACTACGCATGCCGCGACGATAAACACGAGCCAACCGATACTCAGGCGTTCAGTCATAACGCACGCGCGGATCGACGATGCCGTAGAGCACGTCGGAGAGCAGATTTCCCAGAATGACCAGCACCGCCGTGAAAACGGTCATGCCGAGCAGCGTTGCGTAATCGCGATTCACTGCCGAGGACCAAAACAGTTGTCCCATGCCGGGATACGCGAAGATTTGTTCCGTGATGATCGCGCCGCCGAACAGCGCGGGCAGCGTGTTGCCCAGCAGCGTGATAAAGGGAATGAGCGAGTTGCGCAATGCGTGGCGGAAAAGGACCGTTCGCATCGGTAACCCTTTAGCGACGGCCGTACGGATATAATCTTCGCGCAGCGCTTCGACGGTCGAGCCGCGTACGTAGCGGCTCCAGCCGGCAATCGAAACGATTGCGAGCGTCAACACCGGCAGCACTAAATGCGCGAAGCGCGAGGGAACGTCGAACGACTGCGTGTCGATGGTTTGCAAGCCGCCGACGGGCGCCCAACGAAGCGTTACGGCAAACAGCGCTATCAGCAGCGTTCCGAACCAGAACGTCGGCATACTCCACGCAACGAACACGGCAACGCTCGCCGTGCGGTCGAATCCGCTGCGGTAGCGGTACGCTTGATAGACGCCGAGCGGCACCGCGACGGCGATGGAAAGGCAGATAGCGCATCCCATCAGCAGCATTGTTTGCGGCAGACGCTGCAAGATAAGCGAGAGCACCGGTTGCTGCGTTCCGTACGAAAAGCCGAGGTCGCCGTGCAGCAACGCGCCGATCCAGTCGGCATATTGGACCCAGATAGGTTTGTCTAAACCGAGCTGGTGCGTGAGCGCCGCGATCTGCGCCGGTGTTGCCTTTTCGCCGGCAAGCGCCGCTACGGGGCCGCCCGGTGCGAGATGGATGAGCGCAAATGTCAGCAACGTCACGCCGATAAGCGTGGGAATCGCCAACAGCAGCCTTCGGATAATATAAGCTGTCAAATGCCGGTGTGCGCTACGCGAACCGTGTCATGCTGAGCCTGTCGAAGCACCGCCGAGCCTGTCGAGGCGTCAAGGTCACCACTGATACCGCCCAATAGCGTCCCACTGATATCCCTGCGTGTGATCCCACGCGAAAAAACACTCACCGATCGCGCCGAGTTGTTTCGAAACGTCCAGCGAAGCGGTAATCTCATCCGCCGGCGGAAAGCCGTTGCGGCCTTCCGCATCGGTTTGGCCGCCGATACTGATCGGCAGCTTGCGCCCCGATAGACCGAGAACGCGATCGTACGACCCTTTGAGTAGCACGCGCACCTGCTTTGCGTCCGTCGGTTTGCGGCGCATCATCCGCCAATAGGCCATCGGCTGCAGAACGGAACTAAAGCGCGCGATCTGCGGATACGGATACTTCTGATTGTCCAGATGTTCGAGATACGGGTCTTCGATCGTCGACACGATCAAGTACTTCGGCCCGAGCGCTTCGCGCAGATATTGCGCGTACATCCACAAGCCGTCGAGTCCGTTGGGATCGTCGCCGAGAAACTCTTCGCCCCGTTCGAGGTCGACGGCCACGCCGGTAAAACGCGTGCCGTTTGCGGTGCGGTAATAGGCCGTCCGTACGCTGGCAGAGATGTCGTCGAACATCGTGTCGCGCGGAACCGTCCACCCGATCGTGCCGATGCCGTGCGCGGCAAGGCCGTCAATAATTGCATCGATGGTCGGCTTGGCTTGCGGCGTGATCTCCCAATAGGCGCCGTATGCGGTGCGAAGTTCCACGTAATGCAGGCCCGCGCGCACTGCCTGATCGACGATGGCTTTCGGATTGAGATGCTTGTAGTAAATCTCGTCGAGCGGATTGCTCGTGAAGTAGAGCCACATCGCTTTGCCGCCCGCGTTAGCGATCGGCGTCTTCGGCAGTTCGCCCATGACGGTCACCGGCGGAGTGGTGAATGGTTTAAAGCCGCCGCGATAGACGATGTAGCGGTAATGCTTTCCGGGTTCGACGTTCGTGTCGCGCGTAGTGTCGCTCGGACCGGCGATAACGGCTATTGTTTTACGTTGACCGGTACCATCGATGCGGATCACGCGAGCGTTTGAAATTTCCTGTGGAAACCAGCCGATCTGCACCATGTGCGGGCCGATCGCTTGCGCGACGACGCGCGATCCGCCCCACGTACGCGTATCGGTATGGAGCGTCACGCTGCCGAGATTCGGCACGGTGGAATGGGCAGTGATCGTCATAACGCCGCGCTTATGCGTTTTGACGATAGCTGCAGGCTGACCGTAGGCCAAACGCGTTTGCCACTGCACGTATCCGTCGTGCGAAATCCAATCGACGTTCCCGTTCGCCATGACGCGCGTCGGCCGGTTCTGCGCATCGTAGTAATGCGAGATCAGCAGCCAGCGGGCGTTGCCGTCGGGATCGAATCCGAGCGGGCGCTGTTCGATGCGGAAATGCGTCGCCGGCTTGCCAAAATAGATGATGCCTGTCGGCGTCGGCGAGGGGTTGGGCGCCGGGGTCGGCGTGGCTTTTGCAAACAGCCCGGCCAGGACGATAAGCGGCAGCGAAAGCATAGGTTTTTAGTTCGGCGCGCTACCCGGTGTCCATGCTTA
Source organism: Vulcanimicrobiaceae bacterium (assembly GCA_035701665.1). Lineage (GTDB taxonomy): Bacteria > Vulcanimicrobiota > Vulcanimicrobiia > Vulcanimicrobiales > Vulcanimicrobiaceae > DASSRQ01. The sequence continues at coordinate 2,594 of DASSRQ010000133.1, read as the reverse complement.
AAAAGCGCGGACGATTTTGAGATCGCTCATCCACGAAGCGCGTTTATCGCGGCACGGCATTGCATGCACGCCATCTACCGGCATGTTGAACCAGCACGGCTCTGCGTCGAGCACGGGGTAGCCGGGAACGAATGTGTGACACGGACCTAGGCCGGCGACGAAAACGATAAAGTGGCGGCCGGCGTGTTCGAATCGCAGTCCGTTTATGCCGACGTTCGGTTCGATTTTTCGTATCGTATAGAGCTCCCGCGGTGAAAGTTTCGGGACGCCGGGCTTACCAAGATCGGCGACGAGATAACTCGCCGGAAATTGCTGCTTGTCTGCTTGGCAAATGGTCGCGTAGCCGCGATGGATCTCAAGCACGCGACGGTTCCCGCCTTCGGAAACGTCTCTGACCGATGTGGTCGTCGTTGGGTGCTGCGCGCATGCGGCCAGTAATGCGATTGCAATTCCTAAAGCTGTAACCCGCGAACTTTGGAACATTCTGCGATGATTCGGTGGTACAAGCGTTTGTCCCTGAATAGAAAAAGGCGCCGGTAAAACCGGCGCCTTCCTCTTGCTGCACCCCGAAGGGTACTAGTTTAAAACTACGGCTTGAACGAAGCCCAGAGTTGGATCTGGCGCGGCGTTTGCGAGTAGTTTTGGTAGACGTACGTGTTGGGCGCATAGCCCGACGGCGTCGTCGGAAGGAACGGGTAACAACCCGGATAGAGACTGGGCACCGAGGCGAATTGCGTCGTTTGGCACGGCGTCGTGTCGTGAACCTGATTCATCAGGTTCGTGATCTGCACGCCGAGCGTGATCTTCTTCTGCGGACCGAGATCGATCGCGCCGGCGAGGTTCGTCCACCACCAGCCGTTCGACTTCAGTTCCGGCAGCAGCGTGCGGAAGTTTCCGCTGCTCACGCAGCTGCGGATAAAGCCCGCAGCGTTTTGACAGACACCCGTCTGGTAGAACGAGGGTCCCTGCATGTAGATCTGCGGGATGATGCGGATATTGTTGAAGTGCGCTTCAGCTGTCAGCGTCGAACTGATCAGCGGATCTCCAGTGTTACGGATTTTCGGGAACGCCGACAGCACGCTGCCGCCGGAGCTCGAGCCGCCGTACGAACCGGTGAGCGACTGCGTCGAGTTCGTCCAGAAGTTGTCATAGGTGACAGCCCAGAAGTAGGAGACGCCAACCGGTGCTCTGTTCACATGGTTGAGGCCAAGCTCCACGCCGAATGATTGGCGGAAGCCGCTGTTATAAGCCTGCTGCGGACCATAGTGTACGACACCGTTCGGATCGATCGACGTAATCGGCCGTGAGATCTCGAAGATGTTGCTGGCTTTGTTGAAGTTGGGGCCAAATTTCAGCGACGTATTCGCGTCGAATTGGTGCTCCCACATCAGGTCGTAGCTGTGAATCAACGTAGGCTGAGCGTTGAAAACGCCGCCCGAAGTCGCATTACCCGGCGAGTACACCGAGCTCCCTTGGCGATAGACGTAACCCGTTCCGACGAACGAGTTAGAATCCGTAAACGAACCGCGAAGAACGTTCTTCGAATTGATCGTCCAGGTTGCCGAGAACGTCGGGTTGATGACATCTTCCGAGATCGGACCAGCAGGTTTCGCCACTCCGTTTACAGTCGATGCCGGATAATCGTAGTACATGCGCTGGAACATAACGCCCGGATCCAACCGAACGCTGCCGACGCGCGACGATAGGTCGAAGTACGCGTTGGCTACGTGACTGGGATAGCTCGAGCTCGAGTTGATGCCCGGCCACGACCCGTCCGGATTGAAATAGAATGAGAAGAACGTGTTCCAGAGGTTGTTGTCGTACTCGCTGCCGACGCCGGCTTTAAACGTCGTCGTAGAGCTGATGTTGTTCGTGTAGTCCAGCTGCGCCAGGTACATGTTGGAACGACGGTCGCCGTAGTAACCGGTGCTGAACCAGTTCTGCTGCTGCTGGCACTGCGGGCCCGAGCTGGTTCCCGTAGCGGTTTCGATTGGCGTTCCCGGCGTGTAAGGCGCGGGGAAGTTTGCCGTACAGCCCGGCGAGGTTTGGAAGTCGGCGCTGTTGTCGATCGCTGCGATATTGGAATCGATCACCGGCTGTTGGAAGATGTACTGGTTGAAGTTCTCGGCAACACGAAGCGAGAGGTTCTCGTGGTCGCTGAGAATGTGATTCCACTGAATCTTACCGATGCCGGAGTAGTGATACCAATTGTTGGCGCCGTCTTGCGTCGCCGAACCGAAGTACAGGCCGATCGGGCAGTTCTGCCCGTTCGGCGCAACGCCGCCGGTCTGACCGGTGGACGAGTTCGGGTTCGGGTCTGCCGTATGACCCGGGCACGGCAGCGCGATAACAGGTACCGGCTCGCCGGGCGCGCGGCCCATCAGGTAGTTGAAGTCGAACGTGCCGACGCCGTTCTGAATCAAGAACTGGAAGTCGTTTTTGTCGTCCGGGCGGTAGTGGAAGTTGCCGATGATATCGGTCGTCTTCACCGGGCCCGGGCCGTTGTCGCCTTCGACGGCAAGGATCGGATACGTCATGCCCGATGCGTACGCGTTCAGCGCATCGGTTTTATCGATTGCCGCGTACCACGAGAA
>DASSRQ010000132.1:0-9534 GCA_035701665.1 Vulcanimicrobiaceae bacterium | reverse complement strand
GACGTCTTCGCCGACGTAGCCCGCTTCCGTGAGCGACGTCGCGTCCGCCATTGCCAGCGGCACGTCGAGAATCTTCGCAAGCGTCTGCGCGAGATACGTCTTGCCGGAACCGGTCGGACCGACAAGAAGAATGTTCGATTTTTGCAGCTCGACGTCGTCCGCCGTCGCGCCCATGTTCACGCGCTTGTAGTGGTTGTACACCGCAACCGCGAGCGACTTTTTGGCGCGATCCTGACCGATCACATACTGGTTGAGAATGTGATTGATCTCTTTCGGCTTCGGAATGTTCCGGAGACGAAGATTCTCATCGACGTTCTTATACAGTTCTTCTTCGATGATCTCGTTGCAGAGTTCGATGCACTCGTCGCAAATGTACACGCCCGGCCCTGCGATGAGCTTGCGAACTTGCTCCTGCGACTTGCCGCAGAAACTGCACTTGAGTTGGCCCTTCTCGTCCCCGAATCGAAACATGTGGCTCCTAGGCCGGCGTAGCCAGCGACGTCCGGTTCTCGATGATCGAGTCTATGATACCGTATTCTTTGGCTTCCGTCGCCGTCATGTAGAAATCACGCTCGATATCTTTAAGAATCTGCTCGATCGGCTTCTTGGTGGTCTCTTCGTATATGCCGGCGAGCATGCGGCGCGTGGCGATCAGATCGCGCGCGTGGATCTCGATATCCGTGGCCTGGCCGCCGACCTGTTGGACCCACGGCTGGTGGATCAGAATCTTGGCATGGGGCAGGGCCATACGTTTGCCCTGGGCGCCGCCCGTGAGCAGAATCGAACCCATCGACGCAGCCATACCGGCGCAGATCGTTGCAACGTCCGGCTTGATGAAGCGCATCGTGTCGTAGATCGCTAGTCCCGCGGTTACGCTTCCGCCGGGGCTGTTGATGTACATATCGATATCTTTGTCGGGATCTTCTTTTTCGAGGAAGAGCAGCTGCGCGATCACGAGATTCGCGAGATGATCGTCGATGGGACCGCCGACGAACACGATACGGTCTTTGAGCAGCCGCGAGTAAATGTCGAACGCCCGCTCACCGCGCGCGCTTTGTTCGACGACCATGGGGACTAAGTGGCCCATCTATTCTCCCTTGAAAGAGTTCGTTACAACTGCGTGTTTTCGCGAAGCCCCGGCATGACACCCTGAGCCGAAAGACACGCTGCCCCTATGACCGCGTTTAGGTGCCCGGGGTTGCCGTGTCCTTGGCGTTCTCGATAAGAAAATCCACCGTCTTCGTGCGGACGATGCTGTCCATCAGCGAGAGGACGTTGTTACCGAGCGCCGCACGGATACGCTCCACGGGTTGGCCGTACTGCTGGGCAAGGCTCTTGAGCTCTTCTTGCAAGTCGGCAGGCGTGGCGGTGATGTTTTCCGCCTTCGCGATTGCCTCGAGAATGAGCGTGCCCTTCACGCGTTTTGCCGCTTCCGGCGCGAACTCCGCACGGAGTTCTTCTTCCGTTTTACCGGCCGCCTCGAGGTACTGTTCGAACGTCATGCCCATGCGCATCGCCATGCCCGACGCGTCCTGCATCATGCTGTCCGTCTCGCGCTCGATCATTACGTCGGGGAGCGGGAAGTCATGTGCGGTGACGAGCTGTTCCACGAGGTCGTTGCCGACGTCGCGCTTGCGGCGCTGCTCGGCAACTTTTTGCAAGCGGTCGCGGATATCGGTCTTGAACGCTTCCAGCGATTCGTGCTGCGAGGCACCCTTCGCGAACTCGTCGTCGATTGCCGGTACCTCGAGCTGCTTGATCTCGTGCAGCGTGATCGTGAAGATCGCGGTCTTGCCGGCCAGATCTTGCTGCTGGTACTGCTCGGGGAACTTCGCTTCGACGTCTTTCGTCTCGCCCGCGCTCATGCCGGCGATGCCCGTTGCGAAGCCCGGGATGAACCGGTTCTCGTCGAGTTCGGTCTGCTGGCCTTTAGCCGTGCCGCCTTCGAAGGCCACGCCGTCGATCTTGCCTTCGTAGTCCATCGTCACGACGTCGCCCAGCTGAGCCGGACGCTCGACAGGAACGAGCGTTCCGCGGTCGCGTGCCAGGGATTCGAGGGTCCGCTCGACGTCTTCGTCTTTGACTTCAACCGCCGGGCGGCTGACCGAGAGGCCTTTATACTCGCCTAGCCCGATCTCGGGACGCACGTCGACCACGGCTTTCACGCGGGTCGGCTGGCCGTCTTCTTCGGGGAGCAGTTCCATCTTCGGACGGTCCACCGGCTCCAAGTCATGCTCGCGCACGGCCTTTGCATAGACCGAGGGGACGACGTCTTCCATCGCCTCGTTCGTGATAGTGTGGCTGCCGTACGTCTGCTCGAAAATCTTGCGCGGCACTTTACCGGGCCGGAATCCCGGGAGCTTGGCTTGCTTAACAAGGCGGCGGAACGCGCGTTCCTCAGCCTGCTTCATCTCATCTTCCGAGATGGGAATAACCAGCTCAACCTGCGTGGGGGCCAACTTCGTAAGCGTGGACGTAGACAGAACGATCGCTCCTAAATATTCAGGTGGGGTTGCGCTTTTCGCGGGCTTCCTTGCCGCCAGCAGAGGGGCCGGCAGGCCGGGGGCCCCGAGTAGCCCTTCGGGCGTACCGGGGGGCGCGAAGGCCGCAGGCCGGATGCGCCTTTCAAACTTCCGCCCGTTCGAGCGAAGCGAGAATGGAGCGGAAGACGAGATTCGAACTCGCGACCCTCGCCTTGGCAAGGCGATGCTCTACCACTGAGCTACTTCCGCACGATGAACTGGGCAAGCAGAGACTCGAACTCTGATGGGTTTCCCCACTGGAACCTAAATCCAGCGCGTCTGCCAGTTCCGCCACTTGCCCGCGTGGCGACCCCGAATAATATAACGCCCCCGGCATTTCTCCTTTAGGAGTTTTGCCGCAGCTTGCTAACTTTTTTTTGGCTTTTAAATCTGCAGCGCCTCGCTCAGCGCTTCCGACCATTTCATCGCCTGCGCGTCCTGCAGTTCTTTGACGGCGCGCGATTCGCCCAGCACCTCGCACGCTTGCTGCATGACCTGCTCGTACTGCACTTGATCGGGAGGCTGGCGCGGAACGCCGATCGTCTCCAGCACGTAGTCGGCAAATCCCGCGAGACGCAGCGCGCCGCGCCAATCCTTTTCGAGCATTGCCAACCGCGCGATCGCGTCCAAACAATTCGCGCTGAGCCAATCGTCCTGATACTCGCGAACGAGTTCGAGCGAACGCCGCAACGCCGAACGTGCCGACTCCGTGTTTCCGCGCCGCAGTTCGAACGATCCGAGGTTCATCAACTGCCAGCCCGTGGACTGCGCATCGTGCAGGCGTTCGAAGATCGCAAGGCTTTGACGGCTTAGCGATGCGGCACGATCGAAATCGCCCTGCGTCGCGGCATGGTCGCCGAGATTGCCAAGCAGCGATGCGACGCCGCGATCGTCGTCGAGCTCGCGGAACAGGGCAAGGCTCTTCTCCATCAGCTCGCGTGCCTGCGGCAGCCGGCCGCGCCACTGCGCCGCCAGCGCCATACCGTTGAGCACGTCGGCGGTGCGGCGTACGTCGCGGTTCCGTTCGGCAAGCGAAAGCGCTTCTTCCAGATAGGGATCCGCCGCATCGAAATCGCCGATACCCATGCACGCGGCCGCCGCTTCGAACAACGCAAACGCGAGACCGCCGTCGTCGCCGAGCTCGCGATACAGTTGAACCGACGCAAGCGCGCTGTCGAGACCGACCTTCGAGCGCGCGCTGTCCAGTCGCGAGAGCCCAGAAAGCAACTTCGCGCGAACCGGTTTCGAGAACGAGATGTCGCTGCGCGCTAGGAGCGCTTCGATCCACTCGCGTCCGGCCGCGCTGCGTCCGAGTTGCTCCCAATAGTTGATGAGATCGCACGTGAGTTCCGAGCCGAGCGCAACGTCGTTACCTTCAGTGACCGTAAACAGCAGCGCAGCGCGGATGTTGTCGATCTCCGGCAGCATAGCTTCCAGCAGCGGGCGCCAGCGCTTCGTGGAGTAGGCGGCCTCGAGTTCGCGCGCGCGGTCGCGGAAATACCGGGCGTGCGCGATAGCAAACGCGCGCCATTCGCCCATCGCCTTCGCGCGTTCGGCACAAAACGTGCGCACCGTTCCCGGCACGACGTAACGGACTTCGCCTGCAATAGTTTCCCGCGCGATCAGCGTGGAATCGACGAGCGCGCCCAAATTATCGACGTCGCCGGCAACGGCAGCCAACGCATCCTGGCTTGCGCCGCCCGAGAATACGGAGCAGGCGCGCAGCAAACGCTGCTCCGCCGGCGCCAGAATGTTGTACGCCCATTCCAAGAGATTGCGTCCCGACCCGAGCTGCAGCGCCGCCCGTTCCGGCATCCGTTCGACCAGCGTTCCGATGCTGACGGTACGCAACTGCGCGGCGGCAAGCAGCACCGCGCGCGGCAAGCCGTCCAACTGCGCACAGATCCGTTCGACCACGTCGCGATCCACGTCCCCTCGACCGACTGCGCGAGCACGATCGTAAAACAGCGCGGCCGCATCGTCGAGCGCGAGCGGCGGGAGCGTGAAGCACACCTCGCCGCCGACCAGCAGCGGCGTGCGAGCGGTAACGATCATACGCATGTGGCGCGCTTGTTCCAATATGGCCGTCACCGTCTCGGCAACCGCACCCATAATATGATCGCAGTTGTCTAAAATCAGCAGCGCGCGTTTCGAGTGCAGAAAATCTACCGCCGACGATTTGGATGTGACCGCGACGGTATCCGGCGACGTCACGACGGACGCGATCTTGTTCGCCAAGTAGCGTTCGCTGGTCAGCGTGCTGCAATCGATGTAATACGTCCCATCGGCGAAGCGGCCGATCTCGCGGCGCGCCGTCTCGACCGCTTCAAGCGACTTCCCGATACCGGGCGGCCCCGCAATCGTCAGCAGGCGCGATCCGCGAAGCAGTTTGCGCAGATGGCGCAGTTGCTCCGATCGGCCGACTGCGTGCGTTCGCAGATCGGGCAAATTCTGCCGGTACGCTTTACTCGGATACGCAGGCGGCGTATCCGAACGGTAGTTTTCGGCGGCGACGCGGTTACGTCCGGAGCGTTTGGCTTGATAGAGCGCTGCGTCGGCATCTTCGATCAGCTGTTCGGCGGCGAGCCCGCGTGAGGGCGACTTCGTCGCAACGCCCGCACTGATCGTCAGGCGGTCCAGCAACGATCCGCTATGCGCGATTCCAAGGTCGTGTACGGCTTTGCGCATCCGCTCGGCGATTGCCAGCGCACCTTCGAGTTTCGTATCGGGCAGGACCGCAACGAACTCTTCACCGCCGAACCGTCCGAAGAAATCTTCCGAACGCGAAACGCACGACGCGAGCGCCGTTGCGACTTGCTGCAGCGCCGCATCGCCCGCGACGTGTCCGTACGTGTCGTTGAACGCTTTGAAAAAATCGATGTCGATCAGCATGACCGATAAGGTGACGTTGCGGCGCACGGCGCGGCGCCATTCCGCATCGAAGCGCTCGTTGAACGAACGCCGGTTCGGCACGCCGGTCAGCACGTCGGTGGATGCAATGTTCTCTAATCGGGCGCTATGCGTCTCCAACTGCGCCTGGTGGATACGAACGCTTAAATATAAGGCGCACGTTTGCAGCAGCGCAACGTCGGCTTCGTCATACGCATCCTGTTGGACGCTCTGGACGGAAAGCACGCCGATTACTTGCGTGCCGAATTTGAGCGGAACGAAGATTGCCGAAACGCGCTCGTCGTGCTGCGGCTGCCCGGGGAGATTTAGTGCGAGCCGGCCTTCCGTCCAATCTTCGTGACGCCGTTTTAAGACGGGCTCGCCGGTGCGCATGACGTGCGTGGTGCGCGACTGCGGATGCGCGTGGCGGTTTTCGAGCGTTTCGACGACGCCGTTTTCCAACATGTAGGCGATGCGCGCGCCGTCGCGTTCTTCGAGCGCGACAAACACCATCGACGCGTCCACAAAACGCGCGAGCAGCGAACACACTGCATGGAAAAGCTCTTCAAGAGAAAGATTGCTGGTTAAGAGCTCCGCCGTGCGTTGGACGACTTCCCGATCGCGTTGCGCGCGGTCGAATGAAGCGCCGTAAACGGCATCGTTCACGATGCTCTGTTGATTCCCGCAACCTTAAGATCGGACCTAGATTTGTAAAGCAATCCTTGCAAGCATTGCGTTTTTGGCGACGGCCGCGCCGACGTACCATTTGGACTACGATTGGAGGTTCCGGTATGCCGAGATACATGGTGGAGCGCACGTTTTCGAGCGGTCTTCACGTACCAACAAACGACGGCGGCGCCGCCTCGTGTTTGACGGTTGTCGGCAAGAATGCCGCCGAAGGCGTAACGTGGGTGCACTCGTACGTCTCGAACGACAAGACGAAGACGTACTGCATCTATGACGGGCCGAACGAAGCGGCGATTCGCGCGTCGGCGCAGGCCACGGGCCTGCCCATCGACTCGATCACCGAGGTCAGCGTGCTCGACCCGTACTTTTACCACGACGAAACGCCGGTGCCGGCATAAAAACGAGAAAGGGCGGGGGTTACACCCCGCCCTTTCCTTCGGCTAAGCCGAACGCACTAGAGCGCGTTCGCGAGTGCCCAGCCCTTCGGCGTGCCGATACCGGCAGCCTGATTGTATTGGCTCGCATTGCACGAGTACGCGCCGATCGAACCGGAGGTACACGGCGTGAAGTCGCTGCTGTACCCGGTTGACGAGAACAGGCTGTAGAGCGACTGATTCAGCCAGCCGATCCGGGTGCCGTGCAGTTCGTTCGTTTCCAGGAACAATGCGACTGCCGCCGGCGAGGACCACGACGTTCCCAGATACTCGCCCCAAGCGCCGTTGGTATACACCGCAACCGGGAAGAACGGCAGCGATATATCGGGCTGATTGCGGCCGGTTGTGAGCATACCCGCGATGCCGCTCTGCCAGCTGGGAAGCGGAACGACTGTCGAAACGCCGCCGCCGCCGTGACACGTGGTCACGAATCCGTCGCTGCACGATGCCGTGCCGGCCGTAACCGTCTGCAGCACGCCCGCGGAGGTATCCGTGAAGTTCACACCGCCGATGGACGTAAAGTACGGGTCGCCGGCCGGTGCGCTTACGCCCTTGGTCAAGCCGGAGTTACACTCGTTCGAACCCGTGTCGCCGGACGAAGCCATGAACGCTACGCCGGTCGCAGCGCCCTGCTGCGCGATGGCGTTCGTTGCGCTTTCGAAGGGCGTGTCGGCCGATTCGCATCCGCCGAACGACGAGTTTACGACCGAAGCCGTACCGTCGGTGAGGATCTGATTGTATGCATCTTCGATGTTCTGATCCGCGAGCGAGCCCATATCGTACACGATGATGTTTGCGCCAGGCGCGAGGCCCGCGATTGTCTCGACGTCGAGATCGGTTTCAGCGTCGTTTCCGGTGCCGCCGCCGTCAACCGCCTTATTTGTGATCGTGCCGGTCTGCGTTACGCCCGCTGCGGCAAGATACGTCGCCGTATAGCTCGTGTTGACCGGATCGTCGATAACGATCGCAGCGGTATAGCCGGCGCCGTTGCACCCGTGTTCCGACGGGAAGTCGAACGGTTTAGCAACGCCCGTAGCGAGTGTGCCGTACGAATTCGTTAGCGGTCCGTTCAGTGCAGCCGCACCGTTGCAGCCTGCCACAGGCGTAGCCGTCGGGACGGGGGTTGGCGTCGGTACGGGCGTAGGCGTCGGCGTCGCGGTCGGAACCGGCGTCGGCGTCGGAGCCGGAGTTGCCGTCGGAGCGGGGGTCGGCGTCGGCGGCTTCGGCGTCGGCGTCGGGGATGGCGTCGGACGCGGCGTGTGACGCGCATCCGGCGTAATGCTTCCACCGATCATCGTTTGCGCGATGACGACGTTGTTCAGCGATGCTGCGCGCACGTATTGCGCGATGCCGGCCGGCACTGTTGCAGGCGCAAGATTTGTATAACGCTGGCCGTACTTGCCTTGTGAGACCGTGTGCATTTGCGTCGAGAAGAATCTTTCGACAACCGAGCTCGGCGCAGTCGCGTCGACGATCGTACGGTTCGAGAACCGCTGCGTTATGGTGAAGCCGGCGCTTTGAAGAGCGCTGACGACGGCTTGTTCTTGCTGCGGCGTCGGTGCGTAATAGTTATCGAATTGTTCTTTCGTCAAAAACGCATGCGCAGAACCCGGCATCGACTGCGCGGCGATGAAGCTCTCCAATTCGGCTTCGTGGTTGTAGTTCAGCGTGAACGATACGCGTACCGGTGCATTTGCAGCGCGGCGTCCGAGATCGGTATACGCGAGTCTGCCGAACGTTTTCGGAACGCCGATATCGGGACCGGCATTACGCGCGAGTGTGCCCTCGGGTGCGCGTACGCCCGAATTGACGGACGCGTTCGTGCTCGGAATCGACGAAGAATGGCCGCCGCATGCCGAAAGTGCTAGTGCCAGCACCAACACCGCAGCGGAAGCGCGGGACGAGTTGTGCATAGGCCTCCTCCTAGGCTAAGACAGCAAAGGAATGACACTCCTTTTCTATCGCCGGGGTGCCGGCCTCTAGGCAGAATGCATACACCGGAAAAACGGCATTGTAACGGTATCGTGCGATACCTTAAGCGGCATAAACCCGCCGTCGCGCGCGTCCGATGCTAGTGGTATGGCTCCATTGGGACGCGACCACGATACGACCACCGCTTTCGGCCTCTCGACGTTTCTCATGACCGTCGACGGGCCTTCGTCCACGCTCGGACTTCTCGTCGATATGCTTTCGGCGGATAAGACGCTTTCCCGCAGCGACTGGACCGTATCGCATACCGTGGCGAGTCGCGATGCGTTCGTAAAACAACTTCGTGCTGCCGGCTCGGCGCAGCGCCGGATTGCCTTTGCGGTCCATACGGATAGTGCAGTTGAGGCAATAAAGAGAACGGCTACGCGGTTAAAACTCGGGAACCACTGCCTGAAGACGAACGCGCATAAACCTTAAGGCGCCCTCCTAAGCAAAAAGGCCTAAGTCTCAAGCACCTACTGCAACAAAACCTCAATGTGCCAAAATGGTGCATGAACCTTTTGCGCGCCGCTGCATTGTGTGCGAGCATCGCGCTCGTCGCAGCGACGAATTACCAAGGCACAATGGTGCCCTTCCCCGTCGAGCGGCATGGCGTCATGCCGTTTCATCTGACAGCCGGAAGCGACGGATATCTCTGGGTGGCATCGTTCGGCGCGATCGCCCGCATGACGACCGCCGGTGAGTTTAAGGGTGCAGTGCAGACGCCGCACGCCGGCGATGTCGCGGATGCAATCGTTGCCGGGCGCGACGGCAATATCTGGTTCGCCGAATCTTCGAACGACGTCGCGCGTATCGGACGCATTACACGCAACGGCGCGTTGAGCGAATACCGGCTGCCTTCAGGCAGCACTCCGCTGACGCTAGCCGCGGGATCGGGCGGCGTCGTTTTCGCCGGTTATCCCGGTGCAACGTTGGGACTGGTGAGCTACAGCGGTACCATTTCGAAAATCACTTTTAAAACGAAGATCGATATCAAATCGCTGGCTTACGATTCGAACGGCACGTTGTGGTAC
>DASSRQ010000131.1:0-5130 GCA_035701665.1 Vulcanimicrobiaceae bacterium | reverse complement strand
GTACGCGCGTCGACCGAACGCATCGCGCGAGAACTTGCCGCGCGCTATCCAAAAGAGATCAGCGCCGAACGCAATCCGCGTAAACGTACACCCGGAAGCGTCTACGTCGATTGGGGCCAAATGGGCCGGGGCATGACCATCGTCCCGCCGTTCGTTCCGCGTGCCTGCGAGGGCGCGCCGGTCAGTATGCCGATCGCGTGGGACGAAGTGCACGACTACGCATCGTCGCGTTCGCGCAAACCGCCGTCGGAGACATTTGCGCGGTATCACGTCCGAAACGTGCCCGAACTTTTACGCAGCAATGGCGATGCCTGGGCGGGCGCGGCCGACCCGGGACTAACTCGCTAAAAAACGAAACCATTGCGCCATGGGTTGTCCACGGGTGTTTATACAGAGCCTGCGTTTTCTATTTGCGCTCGTCCTCGCCATCGGGATGGCGACGCCGCAGCCGCTTCGAGCGCAAGAAACCGGCGCCATCGTCATCCACGTGACCGATGCCGGCAACGGCGCGCCGATCGACAACGCGCAAGTCTTTCTGCTCGGCCAAGATACCCCGCAGAGTTCGCTGACGAACGCGCAGGGTGTCTTGATCTTCGACGTGCAGCCGGGCAGCTACCGGCTCATCGTGAAGGCATCGAGTTACAACGACAGCGGCAGCTTCGACGTTAGTGTCGAGGACGGTCAACGCGTTCAAGTTGCGGTCAAACTGCAACTGCGCGAGATCGCGCACGTCGTCTCCCACGGTTCGGGCACCTCGACTGTAACCATCGACGATTCGAGCGCGCAGCGCAAAGTCTCGCAAACGCTTTCCGACGCGCTCAACAAGATCGCGGGCGTGACCGTCGATACCGTCGATTACGGCGCCAACTCCGCGTTCAACATCTCACTGCACGGGAACGACGCTTCACGCACCGGCTACTCGATCGACGGCATGCGTGTGAACGGAGCGGCGGCGCAAGCCGTCGGCGGTCTGCAAGATCTGTTCAGCGGAAGTTCGATCGACTTTTCGCCCAACGCTGCATCGGCCGGCGGAACGGTAAATTTCTACACGCTGCAGCCTTCAAAACTTTGGACCTATCACGCGACGGGCCTTGTCGGCAACTATAGCAACACCCTGGGAACGTTCGCCTTTACCGGAGGCTCGGGACGCTTCTCGTTCGCATTCGAGCGCTCCGCGGGCGGCCAAGACGATCCGCTCGACGGCAAGTACTATGCCGATGCATCCGGACAATCGTACGTGCACGCGGGCGGATGGACTCGCACCGCCGATCTCGCAAAGGTTTCGCTTGCGGTCTCGCCCGTGTCGACGCTTCGATACACGGTAATGGGCGGAACGGGCAACTCGCAGTACATCTGCTCGAGCGATACTACGCTTCTCCCGTGCGGAACGGGGCCGAACAACGGCAATCATAACGCAAATATCTTCCAGACGCTGGCGTTCGGGTCGCTGGCCGGCCACGTGCAGTTCAATATCTTCACGAACCTCGGCGACTATCGCTATGGCGGAAGCGAGCCGGACCGCTCGATTAATGGCATCATCAGCCCGTACAGTTCGTCGGGCAAATTTCCGTTCGAAAACGAAGGCCTGTATCTGAGCACCTCTGCGCGCCGGCACACGATTTCGGGCGGTGCGTATTTCTCATCGGCCTCGAGTTCGTTCGCGTCGACGTATAACGGCTCGCAAACGTTAACCGGAACGCGCACGACGCACTTTCAAAACATTTGGTTCAGCGATCGCGTCAAAACGAACGACAAACTTGCGCTCACGCACGGCCTCTCGCAGGCAGCAGGAACGGGCACAGGCTCGTCGCTCGTGCTTTCGGAGACGGCCACGTGGCAACCGGCAACGGCCGATACGTTCGAGTTGCAGGGCAGTGTCGGCAGCTCGTATCCGTCGGCACAGTTTGCGTCGCCGATGTCCGACCCGGCGAGTGCCGATATGGACTGCTTCAATAAGTCGACATTCGTGCAAGGCCCCGCAGACGAACCGGTCCATCAATCATCCTCGACGTACGATCTCGGTTACAAGCACACGTGGAAGCGCGGCTTCGTCAGCCTCGATGCATACCGCAACAACTCGTTCGGCGACTCGATGCAAGTCCCGGTCCCGTTTGCAGCAGAACCCGCGGCGGTGTTTCCGAACGGACCTGCAGCATATCTGAATCAACTGCAGCAGATCTGGGCGCAGCCGACGGTGTGCGGAAGCATTCCGTTCGATCCGCGAGGGGTCTACATCGATCAATTGACGACCGGCCTCGGCCAAGTGAGCCAAGGCGTGACGCTAAGCGCTCAATACGCGCTGGGCCGCAACGTCGTGCTGTTTCCGAGCTATGCGACGACGAGCGCATATATCTCGAATGCGGATCCGCGCCTGACCATGCCCGGAGGCATCTTTTTGCCCTACGCGCAGTTGCCGCACCATCCGCTGCATACGGCCGGCCTCATTCTCGACGGCATCCTTGCGCGCCGGTCGATCGAGTGGATCGCCGACGCGCAGTTTACATCTGCAGACAATCCGCAAAACCTACCGGCGTATACGGTCTATAACGGCGGGCTGGTCTTTCACGGCCAATACGGCTCGCTGCAACTGCTGGTGAGTAACGTGTTCGGAACGCACACCGGCCTGTTCTCCACGTACCAAGGCGTCAATCCGACGCCTGTCGCCGGAGGCGGGACGTTCGCTTACGCAACCACACCGCTACCGCCGCGCGGCATCACCGTCCAATACGATGTGCGCTGGAAGCAGCACACGAGCCCGCCTAAACCGGCCGCGTCACCGGCGCCCAAGCCGAAAACCTGAGCGAAGCCCAGCATCTATTAAAAGATTAGTTGACAACGGCCATCAAAGCGGTTAGACTGCACCTAATTTCTTAGGTTTCTTTGCGAGCCGGAGGCTCTATGGGTTGGTTGAAGCCTTTCGTTCCGGTACTTTGCGCGGCGTCTTTTTTAGCGTTCGCCGCGCCTGCATTGGCGGTCGAGATGGTGCCGCAGTCGCTGGAAGTGCCGGTCGTGGCCGCGCCGCCGCCGCTCGCGCCCGACCTCTCATCGCCGGTTTGGCAGCAAGCGGCAAAAGTGACGCTGGGTTACGACCGGCAAACGCGCGCCGCGAGTTTGGAACGCACCGAAGCATACGTGCTCACGGACGGCAAGGCGCTGTACGTTGGGTTCGACGCGCATCAGACGCGCGCGCCCATCCTTACCACCCAGCATACGAACAACGTCGGCGCCGACATCGACGACGAAGTGAAGATTGCGCTTTGGCCCGGCGGAAGAAGCGGTTTCAACTATCAGTTCGTCTCCACGGCGGCCGGTACGAAATATCAGGTTTCGACGGAAAACACCAATTACGAGCCCGCATGGGACGCGGTGGGACGGACGCTGCCGAACGAATACATCGTCGTGATGCGCATTCCGCTTAACGTCGTGCGCGGCGCGCATCCGAACACTTGGCTCATGCAATTTTCGCGCTACGAACCCACGACAGGTTCGCTCTATCTTTGGAGCGGCGGACAAAACGTCAACGGCACGAGCGATTCAAACTACGCCGTTCCAGTCCTGAAGATGCCCGCTACCGTGGGGGCACGTCCGAAACCGCGCTTTGCCGTCTACGGCCTGGGCGAGATTGCATCGCCCTCGATCGGCGGTAGCACCTCGCGATCCGGCGTCGATCTGGCGATCCCGGTAAGTTCCGGCACGTCGTTTATTGCCGCGCTGCATCCGGACTTTTCCAACGTCGAGAACGATCAGCAGACGATCTCTCCGACGGCCTTTCGCCGCTTTTTCAGCGAGACGCGCCCGTTCTTCACGCAAGGCGCAAACTTTTACAACGTGTACGAGTGCGATGCGTGTCCGAACGAATCGTCGCTGTACTCGCCGTCGATTCCGACGCCGCGCGACGGCTATGCGCTCGAAGGTCACGAAGGAAAGTTCAGCTTCGGAAGCTTCGACGCGGTCGGCGTGGGCAGAGCCGATACGGCGCAGTCCGTCGTGTATACGACAACGCCGCGCACGTGGTTCACGTCCGTGCAGCGCGTTGCCGTCGACATGCCCGGATTGAAGGACGACACGCTGCAGTTCGCCACGAAGTGGAGCGATCTGAAGAATAAGTTCGTCTATGCGAACTATGGAACGGAAAACGGATCGTTAGTCAACGACCCCTCGCAATCGAAATTCTACGAAGTCGGCGGCGGCATCTTCGGCCCGTACTCGTTCACGGGCGGCGGCATCAGACGCATCGGCGCACAGTATAATCCGTACGACGGTTTCTTTTCGAACACGGCCATCGCCGGCTACGGCCTGTTTACGCAGCACACGTGGATTCCGGTCGCCGGTCTTGCAAAGAGTATCAACGGCAATCTGTTCGTGGACCACTATCAGAGCACGGTCGGACAAGGCACCGCGCTCGAAGACTATCAAGCACAGATCGACGTCGTCACGCGTTCGCTCTGGGAGGTTGCAACCGGCACCGGTTCCAGCTACTTTCTCATCGGCAACGCGCTCACGCCTATTACGCAGAATCAAACCTCGGTGACCTATCATTCCGGAACGGGAACGCCGACAAGGTTCGCCTACGCGACCGGCATCTTCGGCGGCGGGCGGCTGGATTCGTTCTCGCGTTCGACAACGTTTGCCGTAGGACGCCGCACCCTCGTTACACTGCAGGCAAACGACACGCGTCAGTACCTTCCAACCGGCGTGAACGTCGAGTGGTTAGAACGCGCGAGCATTGCATTTCAGCAGGGGCCGGATGCTTCGTTCGCCGTCGGACTTCGGCGTATCATGGGCATTCCGCCGGTGCTTGGCGGGCTCGACACAACGTGCGCGTCCGCTTGCACGAACGTTTCCTTCGCGTATCACAAACGGTTTGGCGGTTTTGAACTGTATACGGCGTACGGCGATCCGAGCCGTCTGATCACCCGGCCCCAGTTCATCTTTAAAATCATCAGGTACATCGGAGCGGATAAGGGAACGTAACCGTTCCCTATGCTCGCAACTGTTCTGTTAGCTGCGGCCGCCGCGTTTGCGACGCCCTCACCGCAAGATGCCGCCAATATCGCGCTCAGCGAGACGATCGCTACCCGCGTCGGCGATAGCGTCTGGCCGGGATGGTCGAAAACGCCGTTCTATATC
>DASSRQ010000130.1:0-3333 GCA_035701665.1 Vulcanimicrobiaceae bacterium | reverse complement strand
CATCGTATCTTCGTAAAGCCCGCTCTCGTGGTCGTTCACGTAGATGCTGGATGTGATGTGCATGGTGCTCACCAGAATCATCCCGTCATCTAATTGTGCGCGATCGCGGAACGCGGAGACCCGATCCGTGATGTCGAGAATCGCGTAACGCTCAGGCGTATGGACCGTAAAGTACTCGGTCAGCGTCGTCCAGGTTTTCATCCGATTCTCTGCACTCCTTAATGCGGTTCTAAGCCGCGTGCGGCTGCCTCGCGATATGGTACGGGCATGATGAACGTCCGTCCGCTTCTTCTCTCAACCGTCGCTGCCGCCGCGCTCTCGCTGATGGCGGCCGCGCCCGGCGTACGCCCGCACCATGCCGGCTTCATGCATGCCGTTCACAACCTCGGGCTGAGTGCCGGGCAGCGATCGCAGATTCAAAGCCTGATGCAGCAGTACCGTCAGGACCATCCCAAAGGCAGCGCGCCCGATAAAGAGGCGCGCAAGGCGCTGCGCCAACATGTGTTGAGCGTTCTTACGCCGCAGCAGCGCGAGCAGCTCAAAGACGAGATGCAGCAGATGCGAAGCGAGCAGCACCCCGGCGGCTTCGGGCCCACGCCGTCTCCGCTGCCCGAGGAAACTAGCCAGCCCTAGTCAATTGGTCGCCGCATGAGCGGCGATACTTTGGCAATTCTCGTCGGCGGCGGTCCGGCGCCCGGCATCAACGGGGTCATCGCTTCGGCGACGATCGAGGCAATCAACAGCGGGCTTCGCGTGGTCGGTCTCTACGACGGCTACCGCCACATCGCGCAAGGCAAGAGCGACCGCACCGTCGAGTTGACGCTGGATGCCGTCGAGACGGTGCACGTCCGCGGCGGATCGATCCTGCGCACATCGCGCACGAATCCGGCGAAGGACGAAGCGACGCTTCGCAACTGCGTGAACGCGCTCGAAGCGTTGAACGTCCGCTATCTGGTCGCGATCGGCGGCGACGACACGACGTACGGTGCGACGCAGATCGCCAAGATGACCGAAGGAAAGATCGGCGTCGCAACCGTTCCCAAGACCATCGACAACGATCTTCCGCTGCCTGAGAATGCACCGACATTCGGGTTCGAAACCGCGCGATCGGTCGGAACGAACATCGTCGAGAGTTTGCTCGAGGATGCGCGCACGACCGAACGCTGGTACATCGTCATCAGCATGGGACGCAAGTCGGGCGCGCTCGCGCTGGGCATGTGCAAGTCCGCCGGCGCCGCACTCGCCGTCATTCCGGAAGAGTTCCCCGATGGCAATATCGATCTGTCGCTCGTCGTCGACGCGATCGCCGGCTCGATCATCAAACGTAAAGCGATGGGGCATAACAACGGCGTCGCGATCGTTGCCGAAGGGATTGCCGAACGGTTATCGCCGGAACAGCTCGAGCGGTTTCAAGGCGTCACGCGCGATTCGTACGGCCACATTCGTCTGGCGGACGTTCCGTTGGGCGCCGTTCTGCGCGATGCGCTGCGCGACCGGCTCAAAGAACTCAACGTCGATACCGGCGTCGTTCCGAAAGACATCGGTTACGAACTGCGCTGCGCGAAGCCCGTACCGTTCGACGTCGAGTACACGCGCACGCTGGGATACGGCGCAGTGCGGTACCTGCTCGAAGGCGGAAGCGGATCGCTCATCGCGCTCTCGGGCGGACGCGTCACACCGGTGACGCTCGAACAGCTGCAAGATCCGCAGACCGGCCGCGTCCGCGTGCGCATGGTCGATACCGGTACCGAATCGTATCGCGTCGGACGCTACTATCAAACGCGCATCGAGAAAAGCGATCTCGAAGGCGAAGCGCTGCGCAAGATCGCCGCGCAAACCAACCTATCGCCCGAGACGTTCGCGGAGCGCTTTTCAAAAATACCGTAAGCATGATCCGCCGCGCACTGACACTCCTGGCCTTCGCCGCGCTGATTGCGCCCTCGGCCGCACCCGGCTTTACGCTTGAAACCATCGCCTCGGTACCGCAAGCGCGCGAACTAGCGATGGCACCGGATGGGACGCTCTTTGCCGGCACGTCCGGCGGCGACGTGTACGTGGTGCGCGCAGCCGAAGGCGCGCACCCGTCCGCAAGCATCTTTGCATCGCCCGGCGACGCGCCGGCTGCCGGCGTTGCTTTTGCAAACAACACGCTGTACGTCGGCACGCAGCACGCCGTCTGGAGCGTGCCGTACCACCCCGGGCAAAACCGCGCCGCATCGGCGCCAAAAGCGATCGCGCACGTGCGCGGCGGCGATCCGCCGCCCGGCAGCGACGGTGACGTGCACACGACGACGTCGGTTACTGCATCGGGCAACCGCGTCTACGCATCGGTCGGATCTTCGTGCAATGCATGCGTGGAGATCGACGCATCGCGCGCAACGGTAGGCGAGATACGCAACGGGCGTTACGACGTGATTGCGAAGCGGATCAGAAACGCTATCGCGCTTGCTGTCGACGAACGCGGATCGCTATGGGCAAGCGACGCCGGTCAGGACGAACTGCCGCCGCCGCATCCGTACGAGTTTTTCGATAATCTCGGTGCGCGCAAAACGCCTGCCGATTACGGTTGGCCCGTCTGTTTCGAAAACGGCAAACACAAACCCGGAACATCGGCATCGTGCGCAAACGTCGCCGTTCCGGACGTCGTCTTTCCGGCGTACGAAACGCCGATCGGTGCGGTCTTCTATCCGGCGAACCAGCGCGGACGCTATGCGTTTCCAAACCGGTTCCGCGGCGGCGCGTTCGTTACGCTGCACGGCTCCTGGCACGGACCACGCCAAGGCCTCTCGGGCTATCTTCCGCCGCGCGTCGTTTTCATTTGGATGAAAAACGCGCGTGCAGCATCGGCGCCGGATTGGAACGATCCGTCGCGTCAGTGGACCGACTTCGTTGCAGGCTATCAGTCCGGCGGCAGCGTGCAGCGCACCGGGCGTCCGAGCGGAATCGCCGTCGGTCCGCAAGGCAGTCTCTTCATCGCCGACGATCAAGCAGGCGTTATCTACCGCGTGCGGCCGCGCTAACGGGTACACGGGTCTCATGGCAGAGATCTATGGACACGAAGGACAGCCGGTAGAGGTGTCGGGCTTTTACGAATGCTCCGACTGCGGTCACCGCGAGGAGTTTAAGAAAGGTGCGGTATTTCCGCCGAATCACCATCCGGAGAAGCCGTGGACGCTCTATCAGGCAACTGAAGAACTTCCCAAATAGCCGGCAGCGAGCGCTCCGCGATCTCGGCGTAGCCGAAGTCGTTGGGATGGTAACCGTCGTCGCACAGATACGCGCGATCGGGATATAACGGTGCGCTGGTATAGAGATACAGGTCGATGAATCCGT
>DASSRQ010000129.1:0-6322 GCA_035701665.1 Vulcanimicrobiaceae bacterium | reverse complement strand
GCGACGACCGCGTTCTCTTGTTCGGCGGTCGGCGCATAATACGCGTTGAACTCCGCCTGCGTTATGTAATGGCGCGCAGCACCGGGACGGCTGTTGTTTGCAACCAGCGCATCCAGTTCTGCTTGGTGATTGTAGCGGAGCATGATCGCGACATTTACGGGCGCGCTCGGGGCGCGGCGGCCGATGTCAGAAAATGCGAGGTCTGCGGGAACTCTGGGTACCGAGATTTCGGGCGCCATTTCGGGATGCCCGGCAGTCGCTGCCGTGGATTGCATTCCCGTTCCGCCTGCGTTCGCGGATGTGCTAGGTATCGTGGATGAATGTCCGCCGCAAGCGGAAAGCGATAACGCCAGCACCAATGCCGACGCGATCGCACTTGTCGATCTACGCATCTACCCTCCAGGTCAAAGTACAGCAAGTATAAAGTGACGCACGACAGCAATAAAGCTGCTCCACACACGTCAGATTCGCCGTATGCCCGCGGTAGCCTACAGTGAAACTACATAAGTAGCAAATTGCATAATGTGTACATTTTATCAAACGCGCATTAGTGTATCGCGCAGTACACTACAGACCTAGATCGGTGCCGACTGCCTGCGTAGAAGGCCAATGCGCGAACGATGCGCCGCGCAATTTTTTCTTTAAACGCGCAATGCGCGCTTTGGTGCTGGGGTGATCGCTGAACCACGCCAGCCGGTGCGACGGCGCCGCTTTTTGGAATTTTTCCAGCATCCACGCTATGCCCCACGGGTTCGATCCCGCCTGCGAACACAAATCCGCACCGCTCAAATCGGCGTTCTCTTCCTGCGCGCGCGAGTAGTGCAGCTCTTCCAGCGTTTTGCCGGCCGCACCCATCAGCGAGAGCACGCGCGCAAAATGATTGTGCGTCATGTGCATCGCTTTGTGCAGAAACGCGTTCAGCGACGCGTTGTCCGCTGCCAGCTCTTGGGCACTGTGCAGCCCGTCGTGGTGCAGCACGTGGCTCGATTCGTGACACAGAACGCCGGCCAACTCTTCGGTGAAATCCGCCATATGCATCATGCCGCGGCTCACGTAGACGCGGGGCCCATAATAGGAAAACGCGTCCGGATCGTCTTCGTCTATTAAGTAGTAGTGGAACGGCACGCCGTAGAGCCGCGCGGCAGCGCGCCCGATCGGCCCGGCAACAAAGGCAAGCGCTGCGGCTTCACGCCCGCTCGTGACGATGTGCGGCTGCTGAATGCGGTACGCTTCGTTATCCAGCGCCGACTCTTCGGCCGACGGTCCAGCCGGCACCGCCGGCATTGCCGCCAGCAAAACGGCAAGCACGAGCAACAGTTTCATGTTCCAAACCCCAATGCGCCGCACAACGCTGTACGCTGCGTCTCGTCCGGTACGTCGCCGTGCGTTTTGCACATCGCCGCCATCGCGCCGTTCAGATCGTCGCCGACGTGCTGCGCCGCCGCGCGCAAACGAACCGGATCGCTGTAACCGGGAATATCGCGCTGCGCCGTTCCGCCGAAGATGGCGCCCAGCAGCGCCGCTGCGTTCACGTTGTTCGTATTGCCTTTGCGGCTCGCGATCATCGTCGCGTATCCGGCGATCGTTACCAGCGGAATGCTGACTTGCGTGCGCCGTATCACCCACGGCGTTCCCGATGCGCCCGGCAATTCGTTGACGACGCCGACGATCGCGGGCTTCGGTTTGCACGATACGACGGATGCCGAAAGATCGAGCGTCGTCGTTTCCGATTGCCAGAGCAAGAAGAAGTGCGTCGCGTATCCGTGATAGTACGTCAGGATCACGCCGCCCAACGCCTGCGGATCGTTCGCGCACTGCGCGATCATATCGTTGAGTTTCCACGAGGGTTTCGGCACGAACCAAGGCGCTTTGGCGTTGAGCGCGCCGGCTGACGAACGCTCGAGCGACTGTGCGACGCCCAGCGTGATCGGCGTGTTCGCATCGCCCGTGGCTTCGCTGACAACGTAAAATGCCGGCTTTAGCGACGTAAGAACCGGCACAGCGGGACCGTCCGCTCCCGCCGGAACCGGCAGAAACGACAGAACGGCGATGCAGACTAAAAGACGGCTGCAGCGTGCCATGCATGGATTTTTCGTGGCGCAGCAAACAAAAACCCTTATGCGCCGCTGCCTGGCAGTCGTGCTATTCCTATTAGCGGCGTGCAGCCATTCGCAGCCGCCCGCACCGCCCGCGCATGCCCGTCCGCTCTCGCCGGCCCATCCGCGCGTTCTCGCCGCGCTCCTGGATGCAGGCAAATCTCCGGGGTTCGCTTTTCAAGAGGTCACCCTTCAACTGCAGTCCCAGCGCGTTACCGCTCATACCGCGCTAACGGGTCCGAATGTCTATGCCCGCATCGGCAAAAGCGGCGCGCGCCGCGTGCTGTTTTTCCTTGCCGGATTCAATACGTCGTTCGCGCACGGTGCGATGGACGCGGCGCGTATCGCGGAGATCGTCGACGCGCGCACCGTCGTGCTGTACGCCGATTGGGGCTCGCAGGGTAAAGCGACGGCATACCGCCGGGACGGCCGTTCCGCGCGCCGGAACGCGCCCGCGTTCGAACACTTGCTCGTTAGCATGCGCCGTGCGCTGCCGGCGATGGAGTTCGACGTCTTCGCGCATAGCATGGGCTCGCGCGTCGCCATCGGCGCGGTGGCCGCAGCGCAAAAGGCCGGCGTCCGGCTCGATATCAAACATGTCGTGCTCGCCGCCCCGGACCTGGGCGTGCGCGACTACATCGCCGCCATGCAGGCCCTGCGGGCTGCCGACCGCGGCACCATCTACGTCTCCCGGCGCGACAAAGCGCTCTTCGCAAGTGCGATTATCCACCTTCAGCACCGTTTGGGCCAGACGAGTGTGGAGCGGTTGAATCTGCCGCGCACCGATATCATCGACGTCACGTCCGAGGACCGCTCGAAAGACGGCCACGGCTACGCCATTCACGACGCGGCGATCTTGCGCGACATCTACGCGGTCGTTACCGGCGTTCCGGCGCCGCACCGGGTCTGGTGCCCCTCACCGCGCGCCGGCGGCGTCTGGCTGTACTGTATAAAAAAAGCGCATACCGCTAGGGGGAAAACCCGCTCCAAGCCAAGTTAAGCGGTAACGTCGCAGCAAACACCGGCGGGGTTTTTGGTTTTGGGGCTCAACGTCTTTCTGTCGTATGCCCGAAACGACGATCTGCCGCCTCTCTCAGGCGAGGGGCAGGGTTTCGTCACTACACTTTTGCGCCACGTCGAGTACCACTTCAAAGCGTTCGGCCCGCCGAAGCCGTTCGTGTGGCGCGACAAGCGCAACATCCAGCGCAGCGAACAGTTCGATCCCATTATCGCGGATGCCGTCGCGAAGTCCGACGTCTTTCTCGCGGTGCTTTCGAATAATTGGGAACACAGCGACTACTGCCGCAAAGAACTCGAAGCGTTTAACGAACGCTGGAAAGCGCTCGGCGAACACGGCGTCAAATCGCGCATCGTCGTCGTACTCAAAAGCGAGATTCCGGATAACGACCGTCCGCCGCTCATGCGCATGCAAGACGGGTACCGGTTTTATCATCCCGCCGAAGACGAGTTGTACGAACGCGAGTTTTTCGAGAACGGCAAAGAGTCGCCGGAGTTTTTCGCGCTTGCCAAAGATCTCGCGCGCGATCTGTGGAGCCGCGCCAAGAACGGCGATGCGCCGCCCCCGCCCGAAAAACTGACCGGCCGGAAAGTCTACCTCGCTAAACCGGCGGGCGATATGGTCGAAGCGTATGCGCGCGTTGCGAACGAGCTGAGCAAGAACGGCTACATCGTCGCACCCGCGGCGGATGCCGAGATTCCGCGCGATACCGGGGCGCGCGAGTTCGTGGAGAGCCAACTGCAGGGCGCCGACGTCTCGGTGCATCTGCTCGGCGATCGCGCGGGCTATGCGCCCGAAGACTGCGACCCCATCGTCAAACTCCAACTGACGCGTGCCGCAGCGCAAGCGATGACGGATCGAACCTTCCGGCGCATCGTTTGGGCGCCGCGCCTGCTGGGAGAAACCGTCCGCGACGACGCGCCGTTCGGCGTGCTCGACCGGTTCGATAAACATCTCCCCGACGACAAGATCGAAGGAACGGAGATCAGCGCGTTCTGCGAGTTTCTTATCCAGCATCTCGACGCTATGAGTCATCCGGATCCTTCGATAGGGTCGGGAGAAGGAGCGGCGAGCGCGTTGAAGGCGGACGGTGAAGCCGGAACCGTTTACGTCTACTGCGATAACATTCCGGAAGATAAAGCCTACGCGCGCAAAGTGCGCAAAGCGCTCGCGGACATCGGCGTGCAGGACGTCGTCGCACCCGCATTCACCGGCGACCCGGAAGAACGGCGCGCGCTGCACAAGAAGACGCTGCGCGAGTGCGCGGCCGTCGTGCTGTGCTGGTCCAAAGCGACGGATTTGTGGGTCAAATCT
Source organism: Vulcanimicrobiaceae bacterium (assembly GCA_035701665.1). Taxonomy (GTDB): domain Bacteria; phylum Vulcanimicrobiota; class Vulcanimicrobiia; order Vulcanimicrobiales; family Vulcanimicrobiaceae; genus DASSRQ01. The sequence goes on along the minus strand of DASSRQ010000129.1, from coordinate 1,894 downwards.
AACTCACGCGAGCTCAAAGACGTCAAAGCGCTCGGCCGCAGCGACCGCTTCGCAATCCGGTCGCTCGTTGCGGGTCCGCCGCCGGACGCGGAACTCGACGAACTCAAGGAAGAGTTCATCGACGTACCGCCGCGTAACGAGATCGATCTCGTCGTCGACTTGCGCGCCAGCGACGATCCGCCTACCGAAACGCTCGAGCCCATCGCAAAGGCCGTGCAGGCATGGCAGCCCACGTAACGGCGACGCGCCCGTATCCGGGCCTGCGTCCGTTTGATTATAGCGATCGCGCGTTCTACTTCGGGCGGGAAGATCAAATCTTCTCGCTGTTCCGCATGCTCGAATACAGCCGTTTCATCGCGGTCGTCGGCAGTTCGGGCAGCGGCAAATCCTCGCTGGTCCGCGCCGGCTTGCTGCCGATGCTCGAGAGCGAATCGACGCGCGCCGGCGGACGCACGTGGCGGTTTGCGGCGATGCAGCCCGGCAATGCGCCGCTCGCGCGGTTAGCCGACGCTATCGCCTCGCTCGCACCGCCGGACGACGACGATCTGATGCGCAAAGCCAGCATTGCCAACGCCGTTCGCTCGTCCAGTTTCGGCATCGCCGAAGCGCTCGACAACGTGCCGGATGCAAGCGGCGCGTCGATCATGCTCGTCATCGATCAGTTCGAAGAGATCTTTCGCTACGAGGGTCCGCGGATGCGCGACGACGCCACGCTCTTCGTGCAGCAACTGCTCGAGGCGACCCGAACCAAAAAGTACGACGTCTACGTGCTGCTCACGATGCGCTCCGACTTCATCGGCGACTGCGCAAAGTTTTACGGCCTGCCCGAGGCGGTCAGCGGCTCGCAGTTTTTGGTGCCGGCGCTCACGCGCGATCAGCGCGACGAGATCGTTCGCATGCCTGTGGAAAAAGCCGGCGGTTCGATAGAACCGCAGCTCGTCGAACGGCTGTTGGTCGATGCCGGACGTGCCGAAGACGATCTGCCGGTCTTGCAGCACGCGCTCGCGCGGCTGTGGGATGTGGCGAGCGCGCGGCCGGGTGCACCGGTGATGCGCGTCGGCGATTACGCAACGATCGGGCGGCTGGAGCACGCGCTCTCGCTGCACGCCGATAGCGTGATGGCTTCGCTGCCGGGCAAAGAGCTTGCAATCGAGATGGTGTTCCGTTCGCTTTCGGAGATCGATCGCGAAGGGCGCGCGACCCGGCGCGGACGCACGTTTGCGCAGCTCGTCGATGAAACGGCCGACGGCGTGCAGATCGTGCGCGACGATGTCGCCGCGGTCGTCGAACGGTTTGCCGCAAGCGACTGCGGTTTTCTCGTGCTCTCGCCGCCGGCGCCGCTTACCGACGCGACGCTTGTGGACGTCGTGCACGAAGCGCTGCTGCGCCGCTGGGAAAAGATCAGCGGCAACGATACCGATGACGGCTGGCTGCGTGCGGAAGAACAAGATGCGCGCTGGCTGCGCGGACTATCCGCGTTGGCGGGGAGCCGGCGATGATCGAGCATCCGCAACTCGGCGACGAAGCGCTCGAACTGCAGGAACGCTGGGGCCGGCGTCCGCGCACTGCCGCGTGGGCAAAGCGTTATGAAGTCGATGCGGACGACGTCAAAGCGTACATCGAACGCCGCGTCACCAAGTATCGAGAAGATAAAGCGCAGGCGGAGTACGTTCGCGCGCAGATGCTGCGCCAAGATAAGCGCATCCGGTTTCTCACGCGAGCGGCTGCAGTCGTCGTACTTGTCGCACTTATCGGTTCCGGGTTTGTTATCGCGTATGCGTCCAAGACGCAGGCAATGGCAAATGCGGCGATCCAAAGGGCGCAGGTTGCGACTGCGGACGCTTCTGCAAAGACGCTAGCGGCAAAGGCCGCGCAGCGCGCATCGGCAGCGTTC
>DASSRQ010000128.1:0-11389 GCA_035701665.1 Vulcanimicrobiaceae bacterium | reverse complement strand
CGATGCGATACGATCGACGGCCGCACCGTCGTTATCGCTTGCATACGCGATCTTGTATAAACCGGGGACAAAGCGGTTCGCACCGTTATCGCTGACGGGCGCGCGGTTTACGCTTTGAATGCTGCTCGCCGATGCGACGCTTGCCGAAGCCGGCCCGGTGGATGGACAGGTAACGGATTGTCCGCCGGGAGGCGGACCGGGATTCGGTGTCTGCCCGACTGGCGGAACGACGCCGATGTTACCGCCGCCGCCGGACGACCCGCCGCCGCATGCTGTTAAAACTAAGGCAGCTGCACCGGCTGCCGCAAACAGTTGAAAAATTCGCTTCACGGTCCGTTCCTTTTACCCCGCTCGCATGCCGAGCGTGCATGGAACTAACGCACGAATGTATTAAAATGGTTCGACGCGAGCAAGCGCTCTCCACAATAAACCAAGCGCATGCGTGGTTGCTCGCGTTTGGATCGAAACGCGGCTGCCTCGCCATTGGCCTTTGTAAGCGTGCACGCCGTTGCCGTCGGCGAGACCGATCCAAACCAGTCCGACAGGCTTCTCTTCAGACCCGCCGCCGGGGCCCGCAACGCCGGTGGTTGCGATGCCGATGCTTGTTTTGAGCGCCGCGCGAACGCCTTGCGCCATCTCGCGCGCCGTCTCTTCACTGACGGCCCCGAAGCGAGTGAGCGTTGCTTTGTTTACGCCGAGCAACTCTTCTTTGACGAAGTTGTCGTACGCGACGACGCCGCCCATAAAACTCTTCGACGATCCCGGGACGGCCGTAATTTCGGCCGCAAGCCGGCCGCCGGTGCACGACTCGGCGACACCGATAGTCTGTTCCGTGTGCGCGAGCATGGTAAGGACCGCGCCCGCGAGCGATTGATCGTCCACGCCGTAAATATGGCCGGCAAGGCGCTTCGAGATGGTGAATTCGATCGGCGCGATCAGATCGCGAGCCGCCTCTTGCGATGCCGCTTTCGCCATGATCTTCACATCGCACCGCGCACTGTGGGCGAGCACGGCAATCTTCGGATTCTCGAGCGTGCGGAAGAGGTCGTCGATCCGGTGGTCTATCTCGGACTCTGCAATATTGATCGTGTGCAGGACGCGCGTATGAATGACGGACGAAAGTTGCAGATTTTCGCGCAGCCACGGCAGCACACCGTGTTCTAGCATCGGCCGCATCTCGTCCGGAACCCCGGGCATGCATGCAACGAACTTGCCGTCCTCGCGCTGCACGATAAAGCCGGGCGCCGTCCCGCGATCGTTATGCAGCACCGTTGCGCCGGCCGGAATCTCTGCCTGTTTGCGGTTGTTTTCGCGCATCTCGCGCTTCGAACGCCGGAAGATCTCCTCGATGTTCTCCAGCGCCTGCGCGTTCAGTTCGCTCTCGCACCCGAGCGCATCGCACACGGCCTCTTTGGTCAAATCGTCTACGGTCGGCCCGAGCCCGCCCGTCGTAACGACGCCGTCCGCGCGTTCCAACGCCGCCGCAATCGCTGCGGCGATGCGCTCGCGGTTGTCGCCGACAGCATGCGTTCCATACACGTCGACGCCATTTTCCGCGAGCGCTCGCGCGACGTGCGCGGTATTCGTATCGACCAGCTGCCCGAGCAGCAGCTCCGTTCCGACGGCTAAAATCTCGACGCTCGGCATACGCTTCTAGAAATCGACCGGACGCAGGTAGAACTCGTTGATCGCGGTGTTCGTCAGCATCGCCGTGGTGGGCAGATGGCGTTTCCAATGCGTGCCATCAAGACGCCGCCGCACCAGCCGCACGTCGTCCAAGAGAAACCCGTGCTCGGCAAGCTGCGAATCCGTATACCCTTCGAGCATCCGCGCGAGAATTGCGTCGGCCTTCGCGTACGAGATGCCGAGGTCGCTCTCGTCGGTTTGATTCGCTTCTAAATCGGCACTGGGCGCTTTTTCGATGAGCGGCGCCGGAACGCCGAGATACCGCGCCAGATCCCACACCTGCGTCTTATAGAGATCGCCGATAGGATTGACCGGCGGCGTGTCGTCGGCATGCCACGTAAAATAACCCAGCAGGCGTTCCGTTTTGTTTCCGGTGCCGATGGGCAGCGCGTGATACTTCGCGGATTGATCGAACAGCACGACCATCCGCACGCGCGCCATAACATTTCCGCGGCGGCGCGCGTCTGCATCGGGCTCGAGGTTCAGATAGCCGTCCGCTGCGCCGGTGATCTCGATCGTCTGCTCGTCCAGCCCGAGCGCATCGGTAACCAGACGCGCATCCGATAAACTCGACGGGCTCGAGGATTTATACGGCATGCGAATCGCATGCACGTTCTTCGCACCAAACGCACGCGCGCAGAGAAACGCCGTAACCGCCGAGTCGACGCCGCCCGACAACCCGATGACGGCGTGGCGCATGTTGCGCCGCTCGATCAGTTCGTCTTGCAAGAACGCAACGAGCCATTCAGCGGTCACTTTGGGATTGATGCGCGGGGGCTGCGTGAACGTCGGCTCCGCCGCTTCGATGACCGGAATCATCCGTCTTCACGCATCCGCGGCAGCGGCAGTTCGGGGTCGAGCAGCAAGTCGGGCAGCACGGCGTTCAGATCGCCCAGCAGCGGCATCGTCGCGCGCGCCAGATCGATCTCGCGCAGGTCGAGCGTCGCGCGCACGATGTGTTCGCCGAGCGCCGGCGCGTGCACCAGCGTACGGCCGCGCGGTCCGACGACGCACGAGGAACCCGTCATGCCTTTGCCGCCCTCGAATCCGGCTAGCCCCGCATAGAGAATAAAGAGGCCGTGTTCTGCTGCCGTCGCGTGCAGAATCTCGCGCCACCTGGCGATGCTGCCCAACTCGTCGTCTTCTTCGATGCCGCGTCCCGGCGCGGCGCTCGGAATGATCAGGACGCGGGCACCTTTGACCGCGGCAATCGTCGGCATGAGCGCGTGCCACACATCTTCGCAGATCAGCATGGCCGCCGTGCCGAACTGCGTGTGAAATGTGCGCAGTCTGCGGCCGCGCGAAAGAAAACGCTCCTCGTCGAACACGCCGTACGTCGGTAGAAACATCTTGCGGTGAATGTGCACCGTGGTCGACGCACCGCCGCGCATGCTGAGGTAGATCGCGCTGTTGTAGTACGTGCCGTTGTCGTTTTCGTAAAAGCCGCTCGCCAGATCGACGTCGCCGCCGCCGGCTGCGTTCCACGCTTGCGTAAGGTCGGCCGCAAACTGTCCGGCTTCGAGCGCCAGTTCGTACACGGCGCCCTCGAGAAAGTATCCGGTGAGCGCGCCTTCCGGCAAGACGACCAAATCCGGCGGCTCGCCGCTCGATGCGAGCTGCGCGAAGATCTCTTGCGTGTGCGCAAGGTTTTGGCCGTAACGGCCCTTCTGGGGTTTGCTCTGCACGATCGCGGCGCGGACGTGCGCGCCGGCGCGCTCGCGCTTAACCGGCGGTTCCACCGGTCATAATCTCCGGCTCGATCTCACCGGCCTCGCCGATCGATAGTTTGGCGCAGCACTCTTCGGCCGGATACGTCCAGATCTCGGCGAGTGTCGGATGCAGATGCGGAATCTTGATGAACTCCTGTACCGTAGCATTATAGTTCATCGCCACGATCATCTCGTGAATCAGATCCGAGCCGTCCGGGCCCAGCACCGACGCGCCTAAAATCGTTCCGTCCGGAATCGACGCCAGTACTTTCACAAAGCCTTTGGTCTTGTTCAAGCACATGGCTTTTCCGTGCTCGGCGAACTCATACGTGCCTTTGACGTACGCCGTACCGGCGCGTTCGAGTTCGCGCTCCGTCGCGCCCACCACCGCAACTTGCGGATCGCTAAAGACCGTATGCGTCTTCTGCAGCCGGTAATCGGCTCGTTCGCGCGAGCCCGTTATCGCGTTACGCGCGGCGATCTCGCCTTCGTAGATCGCGACGTGCACGAGCATGTGTTTGCCCGCGACGTCTCCGATAGCGTAAAAGTTGGGCTGGCAGGTCTGCATCGTCTCATCCGTTTCGATGCCGGTAATCGCGTGGCAGCGCACGCCGGCCGCATCCAGATCGAGCCCGGCGATGTTCGGAATACGGCCGAGGCAGTACAGAATCTCATCCGCTTCCAACTCGCCGTCGACGCCGTTGCGAATGACGTGCACGACCTTCTTACCGTTGCGCTTGCTCACGCGAACGATCTGCGTTAGCGTGTGCACCTCGATGCCTTCTTCACGGTAATAGGCGGTCAGCGCTTCGCCGATGTCGTGGTCTTCGCCGGACAGCAGATGCGGACTGCGCAGCACGATCGACGTTTTGACGCCCATCCGTGCGAAGAACTGTCCGAGTTCGCAGCCGATATAACCGCCGCCCAGCACGATCATCGACTTCGGAAGCTGCTCGAGTTCCAGCGCACCGTCGCTGTCGATGTACCCGGTCTCTTCCAAGCCGTGCACGGCACTTGCCGGAGCTACGACGCTGCCCGTTGCGATGATAAACTTCGGCGCCTCGACGATCTCGTGCTCGCCGACTTGCAGCTCGGTTCCCGAGAGAAACTTCGCGTGGCCCATGTAGAGCGGAAACTTCTCGATGCCCTCGATGCGGTAATCGGCGAACTCTTTGATCAAGCGGTGCTTGCGGCGGCGGATGTGTCCGTAATCGATCGAGATCTTCTCGGCATGGATGCCGAGCTCGCGCGCTTCGCGCACGTCGTACGCTGCATCGCTCGACGCAATCAGCGCTTTACTCGGCATGCAGCCGCGCAGAATACACAAACCGCCGAGCGGCCCGTGATCGACCAGCGCCACGTCCGCGCCTAAATCGCGTGCCGTGCGCGCAGCGGCATAACCGCCCGAGCCGGCGCCGACGATGACGAGATCGTGCTTGGTGCGCTTCATCGCGGTTTGGCGGTCAGCCGGTGCACCGATTCAATGTGCCGCACGGTTCCATGGGAGTCCATAACGACCGAGTGCGTCCGCGCGTGGTTTCCGAAGAAGCGCACGCCTTGCGCCAAATCGCCGTCGGTAATGCCGGTCGCGCAGAAGATGATCTTGTCGGTCTTCACGAGATCGCCGAGTTTGAGCACGCCGTTTTCGCGGTCGAAGCCCATGGCCCGCGCGCGCTGCGCCTCTTCCTCGCTGCGGAACTGCAAGCGTCCCATGAAATTGCCGCCCAGGCATTTCAGTGCGGCTGCGGCTATCACGCCCTCCGGCGCGCCGCCCGTTCCCATCGCCACATGGACACCCGTACCCTGAACGGCGGTGGCAATACACGCATCCACGTCGCCGTCGGAGATCAGTTTGATGCGGGCGCCCGCTTCCCGCACCTGTTCGATGAGCTGCGCGTGGCGGGGACGATCGAGAATGACGACGGTCACGTCGCTGATCGGCTTCTCCAATGCGTTCGCAACGGCTTCGAGATTGTCGCGTACCGAGGCGTCGATATGCACGTACGGCGCGGCCTTCGGACCCACGGCCAACTTCTGCATATACGTATCCGGCGCGTTCAGCAAGCCGCCGCGCTCGGCAATCGCCATTACGGCGATCGAGTTCGGCAGACCGTTTGCGACTAAATTCGTACCTTCGACCGGATCGACCGCGATGTCGACCTCGTAGCCGCCTTTTCCGAGTTCCTCGCCGATGAACAGCATCGGCGCTTCGTCGCGCTCGCCTTCGCCGATGACGATGCGGCCGGAGATATCCATTGCATTGAGCGCATCGCGCATCCGCTCGACTGCCGCACCGTCGGCCAAGTCGCGTTCGCCGCGTCCCATCCAGCGGGAAGCCGCAAGCGCTGCGCTTTCGGTAACTTTGACAAAATCGAGCGTGATCACAGAGCGTGGGCTACAAGGGAAGCGGAACGATTCCTTTAACAGATTTCGCGTGTCGGCCGTTCATCAGTCCCGTCTCTCGCGCTCGCAATTCGTCCGTCCCGGTTCGCTCTTAGCGGCGGGCTGGAGCGCACTCGCGTGCGTCGCGTTGGCCGGCATCACCCTGGGCTATTTTCTGTGGGAAGGCGCCGTCGTCCCGACGCACCGTCCCACGTTCACCCAGCTCGGCCTGCTGTTTTGCATTCCGGCCGGTGCGGTGATTGCGATTGCGCTATGGACGGGCTATAGCCGCTACTTTTCCGGCAGAACCGGCGTGTTGTACGAACGCGCGCTGCAGTACGACGCGTTCTCGTGGCTGCCGTTCATCTTTTTGTGGCTCTCGTATGCCTTGCCGCTAGACGTAACGCACGGACCGGCGCGCCTCTTTGCGTACTGTCTTGCGTTGTTCTGCGCGGTCAAGTTGTATATGGCCGTTCGGTTCAACACGACGGTGCGCGACGTCACGGTCGACTTCATCGTCACGCGGTTCGCCATTATCGTCATCGCGGAGCTTGCCGCCGTCAGCATCGGACAGCGTGCCGGAACGCACGTGCAAGAGTCGCAGAACTTGCTGCTTGCGGTCTGGGGACGCTGGGATGCGGTCCACTACATCGATATCGCCACGATCGGTTACCACGGCACCGACATGGCATTCTTCCCGCTGTATCCGCTGCTGATCGCGATGCTCGGCGAAGTGATCGGAAACCATCTGGTCGCAGGCCTCGTGATCTCGAACGTCGCGCTCTTCTTCGGGCTGCTGTACCTCTATAAGCTCGTCGAGCACGAGTTCGACCGCCACGTCGCGCGCCGATCGATCTTTTACATCTCCATCTTCCCGACCGCGATCTTCTTCTCGGCAGTCTACACCGAAGCGCTGTTCTTTATGCTGACCGTCGCTTCGTTCTATTACATGCGCGAGAGGCGCTGGTGGATGGCGGGCCTCATCGGCTTCTTTGCCGCCTTGACGCGCGTGGAAGGCGTTTTGCTCGTCGTGCCGTTCTTTATCGAATGGTGCACTGCCAATTGGGACGATATACGTGCCGGCGCGCACATCGGCCGCCTTGCCGCGCGTCTCGCGCCAATCGCGATGATCGTTGCCGGGCTTGCGCTGTACATGGCAACGCTCTGGGTCATCAACGGCGACCCGCTGTACTTCTCGCACGTGCAGGCGAATTGGAACCGCCACTTCGCTCCGCCGTGGGAATCGGTCATCAACAGCATGCACAAGATCGCCGTAGCGACGAGTTCGCAGACGATCGCCGGTCAGATCGAAGAACTCGCTTTCACGGCACTGATGATCGGCGTCCTGATCGCCGGTTGGCGTCGCCTTAAACCGTCGTATATTGCCTATCTCGCGCTCTCGATTCTCGTGCCGATGTGCACGTCCAGCCTGATGAGCATGCCGCGCTTTGCGCTGGTGCTCTTCCCGATGTTCGCGATCTTTGGTCTTTGGGGCGCCCGCCCGAGCGTCAACAATACCATCGTCGCGCTTTCGCTACCGCTCCTCGGGCTCTTTACGGTGCTCTTTGCAGACTGGTATTGGGTTGCGTAGTATTGCGCAGCGCCGCGGCGTGCGGCAGTTCGTCAAGTTCGGCTTGGTCGGCGCGTCGGGCTTTCTGGTCAACCTCATCATCTTTACGATTCTTCAGCGGTTCGTTCCAAACCATGACCAGCCGGTTCCCTACTACATCATTTTTTCGATCTCGTACATTTTGAGCGGTATCTCGAACTACTACCTGAACCGCATTTGGACGTTCCGCTCGAGCGGGCACGCCATCCGCGAGGGCGCGCAGTTCTTGTCCGTTTCGGCAATATCGCTCGTCGCGGGTCTCATTGTCTCGGCAATCGTTGGCAAGTTTTTAGGTCACGGGCACTACGGCCATACGACCTGGTTCATCGCTACCGTCGCCGGAATGTTCGTCAACTTCTTCCTGAATAAATATTGGACGTTCAAACACGCCGCATAACGCACGCGGTACTTCTTGGCGCGGTGCTGCTGCTCGCGCTCGTACTGCGGCTCAAAGGCATTCACAACCCGCTGCTCGATCATCCGGGCTGGCGGCAGGGCGACACCGCGTCGATTGCTCGCAACTTTGCGCTGCTGCAGTACAACGTGCTGTTTCCGCAGACGAACTACAACGGTCCGCCGCCGAATTATGTCGAGTTGGAGCTGCAGATCGTCCCGTTTCTGGCGGCAACGCTCTACAAGATCTTCGGCGTTCACGAGATCTTCGGCCGCCTGATTACCATCGCGTTCTCGCTCGGCACGGTGTACGTGCTTGCCCTGTTCGGACGCCGTCTGTTCTCCAGCGAAGCCGCGGGCATCGCGGCCGCGTTCCTCTTTGCCGTTATGCCCGGCAGCTTTTACTACGGCCGCACGTTCACGCCCGATACCACCATGGTGTTCTTTCTCACGGCGGCGCTCTACGCGTTTATGCGGCTGCTCGTCGACGAAGAAGTCTGGACCTGGAAGCGTTTGACCGGAGCGGGCGCGCTGCTCGCCCTTGCGCTCCTGGCAAAACCGGTAGCGATCGTCGCGCTCGTACCGATCGTTGCCATGGCCGTCGTGCGCCGGCGCAGCGAACGCACGTTCCGCGCGGCCGGTTTCGCAATCGCCGTCGTCATTCCATGCGTGCTGTTTTACGTCTACGACAAGATCGTGTCGGCGCACGCCGAGTGGCATTGGGCCTCGGGCATCACGTCTAAACACGTCATCCCGGCGCTCGGTGCGGCGCTCTCGAATTTCGCCGCGTTTCATGCGAAGTTCACGCTGTTTCACGACATGCTCGGCGTCCTGATCCATTTCATGACGGGTCCGGCCATCGCCGGTATCGCCATCGCCGGCTTTCTGTTCATGCCGGCGTCCACGCGTTCGCGAACGCTGCTTTGGGCGTGGCTTGCCGGCGGCTTAGCGTACGTGTACGCCGTCGTTACGGTCGAACGCGTCGACTACTACATGTACCTGCTGCTGCCGCTCGCGGCCCTGGCGGGCGCAGGGCTCTGCGCTCGCGTGTTCGATGCCGTCCGGACGCCGGCACTTCAGCGGAGCGTGCAGGTCGCCATCGCTGCCGCCGCCGTCGCAGCATGCGCCGGAATCGTCGTGCAAGACCGCGCGATTGCCGCGCCTTATTACCGGTACAGCCGGACTGTCTACACGAACGCGCGCATGCTCGATGCGAAGCTGCAAAAAGGCGCCCTCATCGTGATGGGCCACTACGATCCGTCGGTGCTGTATTACATCGGGCGCTACGGCTGGGAGGAAGACCCCTATCTCTGGACGCCGTTCGACGAACAGAGCGCCATAAAAAAAGGCGCACGGTACTACGTAGATATCGAACGCAACCGGTTTGCCCGCAACGTCGAACTTTGCGCCTGGATGCAGCGCTTTCCGGTGATGGACGCCAAAGCCCAGTGGCCGGTGTACGAAACCGATCCCGCTCTAGTAAAACCCGGCGCCGAGCAGCAGTGGCGTTCGTTCCGCGATGCCGAAGCTAAGGGCAATGCGCGAGCGTGGCTCGATGCGCACCACGTCTGCAAGCTCGCCGGATTACGACGACACTGAGCGCAGCTTGCGCGACTGCTTCATCTGATACATCCGCTGGTCGGCCAGATGCAGCAGCGCGTCCAGCGTGCGTCCGTCGTCGGGAAAGACGGCGCGGCCGACGCTGATACCGATCGGCATGATATTGGACTCCAAAACGATCGGTTCGTCCAGCAAGTGCGCTAAAACGTTGGCGACGTGATCGGCCTGCGCCAGCGACGGCACGAAATCGAGCAGCACCGCGAACTCGTCACCGCCGAGACGCGCGATCAAGTCTTGGCCGCGCAGCGAGTTCGTCAAACGCGATGCAACGATGCGCAGCACGTCGTCGCCGAACCGGTGGCCGTACACGTCGTTGATGCCCTTGAACCCGTCCAGATCGCAGAACAGCACCGCGAACTTCTTCTCGTCCTGCGTGCGCCGCGCGATCGCCCGCTGGAGTTCGTCGTTGAACCGCACGCGGTTCGATAGGCCGGTGAGCGGATCGAAGAGTGCCAGCGCCTGCATCTTCTTTGCATGAGCGGATACTGCCGTGAGTTCCGTGCGCGTCCGCCGCGTCTCGGTCTGCAGCAGCCGCAGGCGTTCGATAACGCTGAACGTCAGCACGATCGACTGCAGCATCGTGCCGAACTCGACGCCATTTTCGGCTAAGAACCAATTGCCGGGCGGCATGAACGCGTCGTACACGAAGTTGGAAAAGACGCCGATCGTCGCCGGCACGAAAGCGATTAAGAAAAACCGCGCCGGCCCGTACCCCGAAAACAGCCGCACTGTTCCGACGGCAATGGTGATAATCATGGTCAGCAGCTGCGCGCACAGCACGGCCGGCACGAGCGCCTGACCGCCCGGCACGACGACCTGCGCGATTTGAATCGCCGCGTAAAAAACGAATCCGGCAATGAGCGCCACGTCGCACGGCCGCGCTTCTTCACGGGTCAGCAAGAACGAACGCGCAAAGAAAAGGAATGCGGCGAAGCACACGATGTTCGTCGCGTACGACAGCAAACGCACGTCCAGGCCGAGTGCGGGCCACAGATACTGCTCGCCGATTCCGGTCGTCGCGATCTCGTTCAAGATAAGCGCGATCACGTAGAACACGTACAGCAGCGCGCTGCGATCGCGAAGCGTTCCGAACAAAAATAGGTTAAACAGCGCGACCGCGAGCAGAACCCCGACGAACAGCCCTTCCACGATGCGGAACGGTTCGTTCCATTGAAAAAACGCGCGCTCGCTGATCAACCGCACCGCAAACGGCACGTCGGGATAGTACACCAAGTGCAAATAGAGCGGCGGTCCGTTATAGTCGGCCGTTTCGATCCGGAAGGCCGGGACGTACATCGTTTCCGGACGCCGCTCGAACGGGACGAACATTCCGGTAGTCAGTACCGATCCGTCGGTGCGGTACAGATCCGCGGACTGCACGGTGCGCGGAACGGTGATGAGCCAGCGCTCGCGATCGGTTGCGGGCGAACCGGAGACCGAGAAACGCAGCCAGATCGAAACGGGCCAACCGCTGCGCTTGTAGCGCGAGAAATGCACGAACGGCACGCGGCCCGACCGCACTTGCGCGAATGAATACGTTCCCGGTGCGGCTTCAGCCGCGTCTAAAAGCGACGGACGGCCGCCGGCAAGATCGGCGGACGCCGAGGCGGAGGACCCGCAGCATAAAAAAATCCACGCTGCAGCGAAAACGGCCAATACACGGCCGGCCGATGCGGTCCGCATCTATATGACATCGGTCAATATCCGGGAAAACCTTTATGGGAGGGGAAGCAGCGACCCCCCGGTTGCTTGGTTCCCCGCCGCCGAAGCCGCCGATGCCGGCGCACCGGATTCGACCAATTGGCGATACGCGATCAGCCGGTTCGTATTCTTCACGACCTCTTGCTGCAGCTCGTACGAGTTTTGAATCGCGCGTGTGAGATCTTGCGAATCGTACGTGTAACCGAAGCGCTTCAAGCCGCGGAGAATCGCCTTGGTTTGATCGTTCAGGCCGGCGTAGGATGTCTGGATCTGCAGTCCGGCCGCCTCG
>DASSRQ010000127.1:0-5288 GCA_035701665.1 Vulcanimicrobiaceae bacterium | reverse complement strand
GATGTCGCAACCGGCACCCTCACGTGGAGCGACGAACTCTATCGCATGTTCGGCTGCGATCCGGCCGACTGCCCGAGTACGTTCGAGGCATTTTTAGCGCGTATCCATCCGGATCAGCGCGAGTCGGTTGCACGCAAGGTGCGCTTGGCCGTAGAGTCCGGCACGGGTTGGACGATGGACGAACAGATCGTGCGGCTCGACACCGGCGAGGTGCGCACGCTGCTCTCGAAAGTTCGCGCGATGCGCGACGCCGACGGCAATATCACGCGCTTGTGCGGCACGTGCCAAGATGTAACGGAACAGCGAAGAGCGGAATACGCGCTTGCCGCGAGCGAGTCTCGGTTCCGGCGCAGTTTCGACTATGCAGCCGTCGGCATGATGATGGTCGAGCCCATCGACGGCGACGGCGTGATTTTGCGCATGAATAACGCGCTCGCGCAGTTGCTCGGCATAGAGGAGACGAGTTATACCGGCATGACGCTGGCCGAACTCGTCGTCTCCGACGATTGGCCGCTGCTGCATACGATTCTCGATCGCGTCGTGCACGACGGCTCGTCCGGGCAGGTCGAAGTGCGGCTTTGCGGAGCCGGCGGCAAGCGCCCGATGGTGTACGCATCGGCGGCGCGTATCGGCGACGCCGGCTCGCCCCGCGACGTCTTGGTACACATCCAGGACATCACCGAACGCAAGGCCGCCGAAGAGCAGCTCCGTCACCGCGCGCTGCACGATCCCCTGACGGGCCTGCCCAACCGCACGCTGCTGCTGGACCGCCTCGATTTGGCGCTGGCACGAGCGGAACGCGCAGAGGCATCGGTCGCCGTACTGTTCTTGGATGTCGACAACTTCAAACTGATTAACGACACCATCGGCCACGCCGCCGGCGATCACATGCTGCGCGCCATTGCCAAGCGCATCGTGGATGCGGGCCGCATCGGTGACACCGCGGCGCGGGTCGGCGGCGACGAGTTCGTCGTAGTCTGCGAGAATATCGCGCACGAAGACGAAATATTGACGCTTGCGAAGCGGCTCTCCGCTGCGATAGCGACGCCGATATCGGTGAACGGCGCCGAGTTTATCGCCTCGGTCAGCATCGGCGTCGCGATGGCCAGCAACCGCACCCACACGCCGGGCGAACTGCTGCGCGATGCGGACCTCGCGATGTACCGCGCCAAACAGCATGGGAAAAACGCGATCGAGATCTTCGACGACGAGTTGCGCAAACTTGCGATGGAGCGCGTCAGCATCGAACGCGAATTGCGTTCAGCGCTAAGTAACGACGAGATCGTTCCGTATTATCAGCCGATCGTGGCGCTCGAAACCGGAAAACTCAGCGGCTTCGAGGCGCTCGCGCGCTGGCAGCACCCCAGTCGCGGTCTTCTTCTGCCGCGCGACTTTTTGCCGGTTGCGGAAGAGACGCACCTGATCGGGACGCTCGGCTCGTTGATGCTGCGCGACGCGTGCGCCCGCCTCGCGGCGTGGCAGAAAGCGGTGCCCGCGCTGACGATTGCCGTGAACCTCTCATTGCGGCAGTTGGACGGCCAATTTGCAAGCGTGCTCGTGAAGTCGCTGCAGCAGTGGGCTATTGCCTACAGCGCGTTGCTGGTGGAAGTGACGGAGTCGGTGCTGCTGGATATCCATAAATCGGCGGTCGCGGATTTGCACGCGATTGCCGAGGCGGGGATCGGCATCGGCATCGACGATTTCGGCACGGGCTATTCGTCGCTGCTGTATCTGAAGCGCTTCCCCGTCGGCTTCTTGAAGGTCGACCGCACCTTCGTCGAAGGCATGCCCGACGATCAGGACGACATCGCGATCGTCAGCGCGATCGTCCGCCTCGCGCAAAGCTTGGGCCTGGCCACAGTCGCCGAAGGCGTGGAAACGCAGAAGCAGCTCGACCTGCTGCAGCGTTTGGGCTGCACCTATGCGCAGGGGAACTTCATCGCGCCTCCGCTGCCGGCAATCGAGTGCGAGAAGTTCTTGGACGGTAGGGGCCTGACCGTAACGCAAAATACCGTAGCTTAATGTACTACGCTAGAACTTAGCGTCTCTTTATCTTGCTGTTCATTGTTAGCAATAACAGGAAAACGCCCGTTTTTACAGCATTTTTCCTTCATTAGCGGCTATCGGCATGCCTGACCGCCCTCCAACACTAGAAACCGCCGGGGTGCTAGGACAATCGCATCGCCGTGCCTGTAGTCGGGCTGCAACATTGCACGCCATGTAAGTGGAGGGCTTCATGCGTTCATTAAATCTTCCGGCGCTCTTTGGAGCGCTCGGTCTCACCGTTGTGCTGGCATCCTGCGGTCACTCAGGAGGCTCGGCACTTCCGCCTACGGCCCCGGTCGCGCCGGCGCCGCAATTAGAACCCGCGCCGATCACGACGCAATCGCTGGCCGTTCCGGCAACCACCGCGTTCATGCCGGGCAGCAGTTGGGGCCGCATCAGCGCGTTTCAGATCTTCGACGAAACGAGTAACGGTTATATCACCTCGGGTGCCGCCGCCGCCGACGGTCCGCGGTACTCAGCCGTTTGGGGTGTACGCCCGGGCTTCGCGCCGGCGTGGCTGACGAACAACAAAGCGTTGCGCGCTTCCTACTATTTTCTGATGGAAACCGATACGAGCACCACCGGCTGGGGCGCGTTCGGCCATTCGCTGTCGTGGTGGCAGACGAATCATCCGAGTTGGATTTTATACGCCTGCACATCGGCCGGCGTTCCGACCAAGCAGCCCGCGTACGACGTATCGCGACTGCCGAACGTTCCGCTCGACATCCACAATCCCGCTGTCGTGACGTACGAGATGACGCAGGTAGCATCGTATGCGCACCGCAACGGCTACACCGCCCTCGCCGCCGACGAAGCCACGTTCTGGTTCCCGGGATCGGGCGGAACGGGCTATTATCCGTGCGGTATCTATCAAGGCAGCACATTCGTCCGCCGGTATAGCAGCCCGACCGATCAAACGTGGGCAGCCGACGTCGTCGCGTGGTCCAAGATCGCGCATTCGACCGCGGCGACGTATGGACTGAAGCTGATCGTCAATCATCCGGGCAACAGCCTGACGGCAAACGAGATGGGCTTAATGGCCAACGAGGACGCCGTTATGGATGAAACCGGTTTTACGGTCTACGGCGGTTACATCCGGCCGGCGTCGTTCATTACACGCGAGATTGCGTGGATGCGCTACGCGCAGGCTCACGGCGTCGCCGTTCTGATCAACAACGATTGGGGATCGGCTACGTTCGGTCCGGCGCAAAAAGACTACTCGATTGCAACGTACCTGCTCGGAAACGAACAGGCGGCCTCGCTCTTTGCATCGACACACTACGGCTACGGCGTCGAGACGTTCTTGCCCGAGTATAATACGCCGATCGGGGCTCCGTGCGGCGAATATTATACGGGCACTTCTTCCGCATTGCTCTACCGTAAGTTCGCAAATGCGCTTGTCGTAGTGAACGCAGGCGGGTCGGGAACCCTGTCCGCGGCGTTGCCGTCTACGCACGCGTACATCGATTTGGAAGGCCGGGCGGTCACGCGTCCGCTGACGCTGGCACCGAATGACGGGTACGTTTTGAAGACGACGAACGGCTGCGTATAGCCGGGAGCAGGGACCGCGAGCCGAATCACGCGAAGCGCTCAACCATGAAGGCCATGGGCACTCGGGCCGGCGTTCCGGTCGCCCTCGTCTGTTGGGCCGCGCTCGTCATCGTTTGGCTCGTCGATCTTTTTTCGCCGCAAGTTCTGGTCGTTTCTATTCTGCTCTCGGTTCCGGTTGCGCTGAGCCTAGCCGCCGGAAACCCGAGTCTCACGCTCTATCTCACGCTTGCGGCATTGGCCGGTGACGCAAGCGCGGGATGGTTCAACGGATTTCAGGATCACTTTCACTGGCAAGTCATCGCGCTAGCGGATCGCGCGCTGACGGCACTGGCCATTGCCCTCGTGGGAGCGGTGACGATAAGCGCGCTGCTTCAATCGGAGGCGGTGCGGCGGCTTGGCGAGCGGAACGCGCGAAGCGAGCTGATGCGCGATCTCATCTTCGCGCTCGCGCACGATTTACGCACGCCGCTGACCGCGGCGAAGATCACGCTCCACCAGGCGCTCGAGGGAGCGTACGGCGATCTGCCGTCGACGTACCGCGATATCGTGCAGCAATCGATCGTCTCGAACGAAGAATTGACGACGCTTGCCGAAACGCTGCTCTCGCT
Organism: Vulcanimicrobiaceae bacterium; assembly: GCA_035701665.1. GTDB lineage: Bacteria > Vulcanimicrobiota > Vulcanimicrobiia > Vulcanimicrobiales > Vulcanimicrobiaceae > DASSRQ01. Next base: position 1,083 of record DASSRQ010000127.1, on the reverse strand, counting down.
CGCGCGGTATGAAGCCGGCGAGCAGTCCCAGCGGCGCGAACCGGTCGACGTTGGGGAACTCTGCCGGAACGTTGCGGAGAGTGTACGTCCGCTCTGCCAATTCCGCCGGATCGCGCTGACGTGCCGCACGCCCGAAGAACCGCTCACCGTCGACGGCGATGGTTCGGAGCTGCGGCGCGCGCTAACTAACCTCGCGGCAAACGCCGCGAATTGGACGCCTAAAGGCGGAACGGTATCGATCGAAGCGTACGCCGCCGGAAAAATCGTGGTCGTGCGGGTGGACGACGACGGCTACGGCGTTCCCGACGATCTGCGCGAGCACATGTTCGAACGCTTCGTAGGCCGCGTTCGCAGCAACGCGGGCACGGGTCTGGGGCTGTACATCGTGCGGCGCATCGTCGAATCGCATTCGGGAAGCGTGCAGTACGAGCCGCGCTCGCCGCGCGGCAGTACGTTTACCGTTACGCTGCCGCTCGCGCAGAATGTGCAGGCGGCGTGACGCCCGCACGCGTCATTATCGTCGACGACCATGCGTTGGTGCGCGCCGGTTTGCGCACCGCCTTAAATGCCGCCGGCTTCGAGATCGCCGGTGAAGCCGCCGACGGCCCCGAGGCGCTCGCGATGGCCAACGAGGCCGACGTGTTCGTGATCGATATCGCCCTTCCGGGATTCGACGGCATCGAACTGACGCGCAGATTGAAACAAGCGAATCCGAAAGCGCGCGTTGCCATCGTCACCATGCACGAGGTCGACCGCGACGTTTCCGCCGCGATAGCCGCCGGCGCCGATGCGTATTGCGTTAAGAACTCCGATACGAAGACGATTTTGGACGCGGTGCGCGCCGTCGCCGCGGGCGCCGCGTACTTCGACCCGCAAATCGCGCATGTCATGCGCAAGAGCGTCGCCGATACGCCGCTGACCGATCGCGAGGTGCAGATTCTGCGGCTTGTCGCGGATGGAACGAACAACCTGGACATCGCCGACCGGCTGAACATCAGCCTCGGAACGGTCAAGGGACACATACGCGATATTCTCGACAAACTCCAGGCCGGAGACCGCACGCAGGCCGCCGTTATCGCGCTC
>DASSRQ010000126.1:0-21200 GCA_035701665.1 Vulcanimicrobiaceae bacterium | reverse complement strand
GGCGATGGCGTCTGGCCGGGATGGTCGAAAACGCCGTTCTATATCGATTTGCTGACCGACCACGGCTCGGCGCTCATCGGATTTACCGAACCTTCGCCGCCGCCGGAGTTTCCGACGAGTCTCGAGGCGACGTTTCCGCTTTATCCCGATAAGCAAACGATCGTCATCGGCGAACCGCAGTATACGCAGGCCAAGACGCCCATCCGCTGGAGCGTCACGCTGCTGCACGAGCATTTTCACGAATGGCAAGACAACTGGCCGCCGTACTACAGCGACACCCTGGCGCTCGGCCTTGCGCCCAAAGGCGACAACGGGATGTGGATGCTGAACTATCCGTTTCCGTATGCCGATGCCGCGTTGGCAAAACAGTACCACGAGCTCGCCTCGGCATTGCACGATGCCGTTGCGGCAATCGGCACGCCTGCGTTTTCAGTGGACGTTGGACGCTACAAAACGTTGCGGGCGGCATTCAGAGGGCGTCTCAAGCCGAACGACTACAAATATTTCGCGTTTCAATGCTGGCAAGAGGGCACCGCACGGTATACGGAAATCGCGGTTACACGCGCCGCCGCGGCGGAGCACTCACGCGACAAGTCGTTTCTGACGGACGCCCAAGCTCGCGCACTAGCCGCCGACGGGGACGGCACGTTGAGCCGCATCATGGACGAGCTGGCAAATGCATCGCTAAGCGATCGCAAACGCGTGGGTTTCTATGCATTCGGTGCGGGGGAAGCGCTGCTGCTCGATGCACTCAAGCCCGGTTGGCACGCGCGGTACCTCGATCCGGGAATGGACTTGTCGGCGTTCTTTTAAGCGCCGGCGCGCAGGTTCGTTACGCGCTTGAGGCCTAGTGCGGTCGCGAGTTGCTTCGCCACGAGGCTGCGGTGACACGCGTTCGGCTCGCCTTCGACGCACATCAGCACCGGCGCCTTATAGCCTTTGAGTTCTCCGGCGAACTCGGCGAAATCGAAGCGATCGAGCACGAGTTTGCGGTAGCGCTTAACGTAGCCGGCGGGAAGCTCGGTGCGCTCGGACGCTTTGCGGTGCGCGGCTTTATCGGCCGCGTAGATCGATGCGCGCGTCGCGTTGTCGGGCGCGAGATCGAGCACGTGACGGTACTCGATGCCGCGCTTCTCCAGTTCATCGATCAACCGTTTCGCATTCGCAAACGAGTAGCGCGGGCCTCGCACCGCGCGCCGGCGCCGCACATCGAGAAGAAGATCGGCGCCCGCGTCCTCGAGCGCGGCAAAAAATCCGCGTGCATCGAAACCGTAGACGCCGATCGTGTAGAGCCGCAAGGTTAGATCGGTGCGGTGATATCCGGAACCGCGTTCCACTGCGAGTAGTCGATCGTCACCTGACCGCGATCGCCTTGGGCGATAATGCGTGCGGGAAGATGGTTCGCACCCACCCACATATCGACAGGCTGCTGTTTTCCCGACTTGCTCGTGATGCGATAGTGACTCGCCGCTACGCCGTTGACCGTTTCCGCTCCGACATATGAAATCGTGTAGTCAGTCTGCTTTGAAGGATCGTAGTTGCCGCTCGGATTCGCCATCGAGATCGCCCGGCGCATCGCCGGAATCTCCATCGGCAGCTTCATCCACGTGCTGCCTTGCTTCACGTAGCCGGCCGTGCCCAGGAAGATAACCTCCATCGGGCCTATGGTTTCGTGAAACTTATCCGGCATCACGGCGTCGATCTTCATCGTTTTTCCGTCGCTCGTGTGCAGATCGGCATGCCACGACTTTGCCGACGCGTACGCGCGGCTCATCGCTACCATATCGGCTGTCGGATTTGCGGCCGCCGGCAGCGTCATGGCCGCGCATGCCAGCACCAAGACCGCGGATCGTAGAAAATGCATCATGCCCTCCCCGAAAGTGCGGTTAGAATACGCGACGCATACCACAGGTTGCCGTGGAGCACCTAGCCAACGTGCCCGGCAATGATTCGTAGCGACGGACGGCGTCCGGACGAACTGCGTCCGGTGACCATCGAACCAAACTATTTGAAGTATGCCGAAGGCAGCTGTTTGATCAGCGTGGGCAATACGCGGGTACTCTGCGCCGCGACGCTGGAAGAACGGGTTCCGCAGTGGATGAAAGGCCGCGGCACCGGCTGGGTGACGGCCGAATACTCGATGCTCCCGCGTGCGACGCAAGAGCGCACCCAACGCGAAGCCTCAAAAGGCAAACTCGGCGGCCGCACCCATGAAATCCAGCGCATCATCGGACGCGCGCTGCGCGCCGTGACCGATATGGCGAAGCTCGGCGAGCGAACCGTCTGGCTGGACTGCGACGTCCTGCAGGCCGACGGCGGCACGCGCACAGCGGCCGTCACCGGTGCTTGGGTGGCTCTCTCGCTTGCGCTGCGGAAAGGGTTCGACCCCAAAGACGCGCGGCGCTGGCCGCTTGCGGGCCAGATAGCCGCGACGAGCGTAGGAATCGCCGGCGGCCACTACCTGCTCGACCTGGCATATGAAGAGGATAGCCGCGCCGAGGTGGATATGAACGTCTTCATGACCGACTCGGGCAAATTCACCGAGATCCAGGGCACGGCCGAGGCATCGCCCTTCAGCCGGCAAGACCTCGACGGTATGCTTGGACTGGCCGAAGGGGGCATCCGCACGCTTTTGGGTATGCAACGTACGGCGGTGGAGGCGGCGCCATAACCACGCAAGCCTTCCGCGCCCTCGTTGCTACTGTGGGAGCGTTTTATATCACCGATCGGACCATGAAGTCGGCGCAGCGGAAGATGGAGTCTGCGCTGGCAACCGGCGACGTCAGCGAAGCCGCAAAAAATGCCTATCTTGCTCAAGTCAAACGCTACTTCGCGGGATTCGAACGCGAGGCGCGCGTGCATTTGCGCAATCTCGACAAGCGGTTGGAGCACGTCAATCAGGTGCATTTCAACCTCAGTGCCGAACGCGGCGCGGCCGTCAAACGTATCGAGGTGACGCAGGCCGTTTTACAGGACATCGACCGTGTCGCGGGTGCTTAACGACCAGCCCGATGCCGTAGAAACCGTCGAACGCGTAAGCGTCGGTGCGCTGGAGTCGGTCGGAACGCGCGTCAACGCGACGTTCGAGTACATCGGCGGCGTGACGGAGCTCGCGTGGGAAACCATCAAAACGGTTGCGCGCTTGCGCATCCGCTTTGCCGAGACTGTCAACCAGTGTTTTTACCTCGGGTATCAATCGCTGGTGATCGTGCTGCTGACCTCGTTGTTCACCGGCATGGTGTTCAGTTTGGAGTCCGCCGTGCAGGCCGTGCAGTACGGCTTCGGCAGTTTTGTCGGCGGCATCGTGTCGTACACGAACGTGCGCGAACTCGGTCCGATGCTCACAGCCGTCGTCGTCGCCGGCCGCGTCTGCGCGGCAATTGCTGCCGAGATCGGTTCGATGGTCGTGACCGAACAGGTCGAAGCGCTGCAGTCGCTCGGGCTGGCGCCCGTGCGGTTTTTGGTCGTGCCGCGCGTCCTTTCATTGATGATCATGCTGCCGCTGCTCACCGTGTTTGCCGACGTCATCGGCGTCATGGGCGGCGAGTGGATCGCGAACGCGCAGGCGCACATCGCCTACAACGACTTTATGTCCTCGGCGCGTCAGACGATCGGCTTTGAAGACGTGGTGAAAGGCCTGTTCAAATCGGTCGTTTTCGGCATCATTATCGCACTGATCGGTTCGTATCAGGGACTGACGACGACCGGCGGCGCGGCGGGCGTGGGTAAATCGACGACGAGTGCGGTCGTTACGTGCATCATTCTCATCTTTTTTGTGAACTTCGTAATGTCGTACTTCCTGTACGGCGGCGGGTAATATGCCGGAGATTTTAGCCAAACTCGACGACGTCTCACTCAGTTACGGCGAACGCGTCGTGCTGCGCAACTGTTCGATGGATGTCGTCGAAGGCGCCATCACGTGCATCATCGGCATGTCCGGCGCGGGCAAATCGACGATTCTGCGTCTACTGGACGGCTTGCGCAAGCCGGATGCCGGCCACGTCTATATGCGCGGACAAGACATCTGCCATATGCGTGAGAGCGAACTCATCGAGATGCGCACGAAGATCGGCTTTGCGTTTCAGTTTGCCGCACTCTTCGACAGCATGACGGTCGGCGACAATATCGCGCTGCCGCTGCGAGAGCACACCTCGCTCACCGAAGCCGAGATCCGAAAGGTCGTGATGCACACGCTGGACTCGGTGGGACTGGCGCATACCTACGAAAATATGCCCTCCGAGCTCTCGGGCGGTATGCTCAAACGCGCCGGTTTTGCGCGGGCCGTGGTGACGAATCCGGACCTCGTGCTGTACGACGAGCCGACGACCGGGCTGGACCCGATCGTCACGCATCTGCTCACGGACACGATCAAGCGCCTGCGCACGCAGCTGAATGCCACCGCCGTCGTCATCTCGCACGATCTGCACTCCATCTATATGATGGCGGACTACGTCGCGATGCTCTTCGAAGGGGCGATCATCGAGTACGGTACCGTCGAGCAGATCCGCAGTTCGATGAACCCAATCGTCCAGCAATTTCTCCAGGGATCCGAAGTGGGGCCGATCCCCTTATGATCCAAAAGAAAGCAAACAGGCAAATTTGTGGGAATAGGGCCGTAGATGTCTAGACAGGCGCAACTCGGGCTGTTCGCGGTCTTCGCGGTGCTGCTGCTGTTCGGGATCTTTTATGTGATCACCGATTACGGCACCCGCCATAGCGGCTACCGCTTCGGCGTACACTTTGCTTCGGCGGCGGGCTTGCCCACCGGCGCGCAGGTCTTTTTCAGCGGCGTCACCGTCGGCACGGTCGATCAGATCAAACTGCTGCCCGACAACACGGTCGACGTCGTCATGGCGCTGCAGAACGACATCAACATTCCGAAGGGCTCCCGTTTCATGATTCAGGCGCCGATCACGGGCACGCCGAACATGATCATCTTCCCGCCGGTCCAGCCGCCGCCCCCGCCCGGCACCAGCGCCCCACCCACGCCTATTCCGGCCGACATGATTTGGCCCAAACGCGAACTGCCGCTGTCGGATCAGCCGGTGGGCTCGTCCGCGCCGACGTTCGCCGATATGATGGCCGAAGGGCAAGGCGAAGTCAAACGCCTGGACGACATGCTTTCAACGCTGCAGAAGCGCGAGCCGGTGCTGCTCTCGCAGCTCTCGACGACGATGAGCAACATCGAGTCGATGACCTCGCAGATGAAGGGCTCGATCTCCGAACTGACCGGCACGATGGATCAGACGATGCAAGTCGCCGGCGGTCACATCGAAAACATGACCGCGACGCTCGACACGACGCTGAACCGCAATCAGTACCGGATCGATTCGATGCTGACTTCGCTCGATCAGACGGCCGTTGCGCTGAATAAATCGATGGACGCGCTGCAGAGCATGGCCACCGATCCGCGTCTAAAAGGCAACCTCATCGACACGACGGCCAACATTCGCATGTTGACCGGCAATATCGCAACCCTTACGGGCGATCTGCGCAACATCTCGGGCAATCCGCAGACGCAAGCGCAGCTTCGCGATACGGTTGCGAATTTGGATGCGACGATGCAGAAAGCGGACTCGCTGCTGGGAACGCTGGGCGGACGCAGCCACGTGTACGGTGTCGACGCCGGCGCAACGCCCTATCCGGTACCGAAGGGCCCGAACCAGCTGCCGCCGCCGGGTACGCAAACGCCGCCGCCGAACGGCAGCGGTGTTGCAAGCCTCAAACGCGGCCTGGGCAACATCGTGAGCAACCTCGTGCAAGTACAGCTGCGCCTGAGTTATCTGAGCAAACAGACGGCGACGGGTCCGAATCCGTTGCTTACCGGCGATCAGGGACCGCAAGCCGACTTCAACGCGCTCTTGCTGCCGCACGGTCCGGTCAGCGCGATGATCGGCGCGAACGACATCGGCGGCAAGACGACGTACAACTTGGCGGGCATGAAGAACGCGGGACTGCTGCACGCCGGAGGCGGCGTGCTGTACTCGCAGCTCGGTGTGATGGCCTCGCTCGATACGCCGGTCGGTTTCGAAACGCGTGTCTACAATCTGCGGCGTCCGACGCTCGACGTCTACGGCAACTTTGCCCTGGGCAAGTTCGGCAAAGCCTTCGTAGGCCAGCGCGATCTCACGCGTCCGCAGCGGCGCACGGTGTACGGTCTCCAGCTGCAGTTCTAAACGCGGATGATTCCGCTTTCGGACGAACGGCGGCCGGCCGTCTTCGCGTTCGCAACGTGGGCGATCGTCGCCGCTAACGTCTATTTCTTTTGGCGCGAGATCTCCGCGGCGCATGCAGAGTACGTCGTCAACGAATTCGCGCTCGTCCCGTACAACCTGACGCATCACATCCAGCTGCCGCCGCCCTCGCCGCATCCGTGGTTCTTGACGGTTATCACGTCCATGTTTTTGCACGGCGGCTTTCTGCATCTGTTTTTCAACATGCTGTTTCTGCTGGTATTCGGGCCGCGTATGGAGCGCGCGCTCGGCCCGCTGGGCTTCGTGTCGTTTTATCTGCTGTGCGGCGTTGCGGGCGGCGCGGCGCAGACATGGGCAGCGCCCGCCAGCCACATTCCGGAGATCGGCGCCTCCGGCGCGATCGCCGGCGTGTTGGGCGCGTTTATCGTTTCGTATCCGACGGCCGTCATCAATACGCTCACGCCGATCGGGTGCTTTCCGCTCTTACTGCGTCTGCCGGCGGTGCTCGTCATCGGTTTGTGGGCCGCCACGCAATTCTTTCTCGGATTTCAAACGGTGGATCCCCGGGCGAACCAGGGCGGCGTCGCGTACTTTGCGCATATCGGCGGCTTTTCGTGCGGGGCGATCCTAATCGGACTGCGAAACCTGCGGCATGGAGCAGACTAAGCCGCGCGTCGGTATCATCGGTTCCGGCGCGATGGGAACGCTATTCGGTTTTCATCTCGCGAAGCATTGCGATGTGACGATGCTCGACAGCAACGCCTCGCTGCTGGACGCGATCGAGAAAAACGGCGGCCTCTCGGTCAACGACGCGCCGGTGCGCCCGGTCCGGGCCGGACGAAGCGCCCGCGAACTGTACGGTTCGAACATGATTTTCTTGTTCGTTAAAGCCGTCGACACGCTGCGCGCGCTGCGGCCGTTCGCCGGCGAACTCAGCCCCTCGACGCCGATCGTCTCGCTGCAAAACGGCGTCGGCAACGAAGAGTCCATTAAAACGGCGCTTGGCGGCGCGGTGCCGGTCGTGTTGGGCATTACGACGGAATCGTCCCTTACCACCGCGCCCGGACGCGTACGCAGTTCGGAAGAAGGCAACACGATCATCGGATCCGCCGGGGCATCGCCTGCGACGTCGCGCAGCGTCGCCGAACTGCTGACGAAATGCGGAATGCGCGCGTCGGTCGTGTACGATATCCGCCCGCACCTATGGGGCAAGCTCGTTGCCAACGCAGCGATCAATGCGCTCAGCGCGGTGTTGGATTGCGAATCCGGAACGATCTTGAAAGACCCCAATGCGTCGCGCCTGGCGGAAGCGCTTGCGGAAGAAGCTGCGGCCGTCGCAGCGTCGCAAAAGATCAATCTGCCGTTCGTGAATCCGTGGCAATACGTTACCGAAGTTATCGCCGTCGGTGCCGACAGCAAGAGCTCGATGGCCTTCGATCTCGAGTCGGGACATCCGAGCGAGATCGATCACATCAACGGCGCCATCTGCGCCGCGGGCCGGCGCACCGGAACGCCGACGCCGTATAACGATTCGATGGTTCGTCTTATCAAAGCCAAGGAAGCTCTCCGATAGGAACTACTGCATTGAAACGACTCGGGCTGACGGCGGCGCTTATCGGCGCCGCCCTTCTTGCTGCACCCGCTGCCGCACCGGCAGCGCCGCTGCTCTTTCAGAATCCAACGGTCAGCGCGTCGCGCATCGCGTTCGAATACGGCGGCGATATCTGGATCGTGCCGCGAGAAGGCGGCGCAGCGCACCGGCTAGTGACGGGCATGAATCTCGAGGGCTCGCCGTATTTTTCGCCTGACGGTTCGATGGTGGCGTTCAGCGGCAACTACGACGGAAACATCGACGTGTACGTGGTTCCGTCAGCAGGCGGCGAACCGCGCCGCTTGACGTATCATCCCGGCGCCGACGTCGCCGTCGGATGGACGCCCGACGGGAAAGACGTGTTATTCCGGTCGCCGCGCGCGAGCTATACGGATCCCGATCGGCTCTTCACGATTCCGGCCGCGGGCGGCAACCCCAAACAGCTGCCGCTGGACATGGCTGAAGAAGGCGCGTTTTCACCCGACGGCTCGCATTTGGCGTACGTGCCGACGCCGCAGTGGGAACCGCAGTGGCAGCACTATCGCGGCGGACAGACCACACCCATTTGGATCGCCGATCTTCGCGACTCCAGCATCGTGAAGGTACCGCGTCCGAACTCGAACGACCGCAATCCGATGTACGCGGGAAATACGCTGTATTTCTTGTCGGACCGGAACGGACCGGCAACGCTGTTCGAATACGACGCCGCGACGCGCAGCGTACGTCAGCTTGTCGAAAATCACGGCTTCGATATCCTTTCGGCGTCGAGCGGACCCGGCGCGATCGTCTACGCGCAGCTCGGGTCGCTGCATCTGTACGACACGCAAAGCCATACGGATCGCGCGGTCGAGGTCAGCGTTGCCGGCGATATGCCGCAGGTGCGTCCGCATTGGCTGAAAGTCGGATCGCAGATCGCCAACGCAGCGATCTCGCCGACCGGCGTGCGCGCGGTCTTCGAAGCGCACGGCGATATTCTCACCGTTCCCGCGATGCACGGCGACACGCGCAATCTCACGCAGACGCCCGGTGTGATGGAGCGGGATCCGGCATGGTCGCCCGACGGCCAGCACATCGCGTACTTCTCCGATGCATCGGGCGAATACACGCTCCACATCAAAGATCAGCGCGGGTTACAGCCGGCGCGCGTCGTCAAACTCAGCAACTCGCCGTCGTTCTTTTACACGCCGGTTTGGTCGCCCGACAGCAAAAAGATCGCGTTTGCCGACAAGCACATGCGGTTGTGGTACGTCGATCTCGAAGGCAGCATCGAACCGGCTCTGATCGATTCGAATCCGTACGAGTCGTTCGGCGCGGGCGGCTACAACATGACGTGGTCGCCGGACAGCCGCTGGATCGCCTATAACCGTCAGCTCGACAACTTTCTCAACGCGGTTTTCGTCTATTCGCTTTCCGAGAAACGCTCGCACCGGATCACCGACGGTATGAGCGACAGCACGAATCCGGCGTTCGATAAGGACGGGCGGTATCTGTACTTCTTGGCAAGCACGAACACGGGTCTGACTTCGAACGGACTCGACATGGAAAGCACGCAGCGTCCGACGAGCAGTCACGTTTATGCCGCCGTGCTGCAGCGCCGCGTGCAATCTCCCAACCGCGAGGCCTCTGGCGACGAACCCGCGCCGCAGACGCCGCAGCCGCACGCGTCTGCGCCCGCGCGCGAAGAGCCGAAACCGGCCGCACGAGCAGTAACGATCGACTTTGACGGCCTGCTGCAGCGTATCGTCGCGCTGCCGCTGCCCGGTGCGAACTATCAGAGTCTGCAGACCGGATCCGAAGGCGAGCTCTACGTTTCGTCCGGACCCGTGACGCAAACCGAACCCGCGCCGGTTGGACTGACCGTAACGAAGTTCATCATGGCTGCGCACCGCGGCATGGCGATCGAACAAGGCGTCAATTCGTTCCAGGTTTCGTTCGACGGCAAGAAGATGCTGGTGAACAAGCAGCATCATTGGTTCGTCGAATCCACCGAAGCGCCGGGAAAGCCGGGTGAAGGGCAACTGGCGACCGACGATCTGGAAGTCTATACCGTCCCGCGCGAAGAGTGGGCGCAGATGTACCGCGAGACGTGGCGCATCGAACGCGATTACTTCTACGATAAACATTACGGCGGCTTGAATATCGCGCAGGCGGAGAAACGCTTTGCGGAGTTTCTGCCGGCGCTGGCCGCGCGCGACGACCTCACGTTTCTGACCAAAGAGATGCTGAGCTATCTTGCGACGGGACACATGTGGGTTCGAGGCGGCACCGAACCGCAGATGAACTCCGTAAACGTCGGTTTGCTCGGTGCGGACTACACCGTCGACAACGGCCGTTACAAAGTTTCGCGGGTGTATAGCGGCGAGAACTGGAATCCGCAGCTGCAGGCGCCGCTCACGCAGCCGGGCGCCGAGGTAACTGCCGGCGAGTATATCCTCGCCGTGAACGGCCGTCCCGTGCGCGCGGACGAAGAGATCTATCGCGCTTTTGAAGAGACCGCCGGTAAGCAGACGTTCGTCACCGTCGGACCGCATGCGGACGGCTCGGACTCGCGCGTCGTCACCGTAACGCCGCTCGCGAACGATCGCAACCTGCGCAACTACGCGTGGATTGAAGACAACCGCCGGGAAGTCGAACGCTTGAGCGGCGGTAAGCTGGGCTATGTGTATTTGCCAGATACCGGGTACGGCGGATTCACCAACTTCAACCGGTACTTTTTCGCACAGGTCGACAAACAAGGCGTCATCTTGGACGAACGCTGGAACCACGGCGGACAAGTCGCGGATTACATCATCGACATGCTCAGCCGTAAGCCGATGAGCATCACGGTACCGCGTGACGGTAAGGTCGCCATCGATCCGCCGCTGGCGATCTACGGACCGAAAGTCATGATCATCAACCAAGGCGCGGGTTCGGGCGGCGACGCGATGCCGTGGTATTTCCGCAAAGCGAATCTCGGCCCGCTCGTAGGCGTTCGCACGTGGGGCGGTCTTGTCGGCATCGGCGGATATCCGCCGCTCATGGACGGTGGAACGGTGATGGCACCGCGCATCGCCATCGGCGGACTGCACGGCAAATGGGAAGTCGAAGGTGAAGGCATTCCGCCGGACATCGAGGTCATTCAGGACCCGAAGCTCACGCGTGAAGGCCACGACCCGCAGTTAGAGACCGCGGTTCAGACGGCGCTGCGCCTGCTGCGCGAACATCCGCCGCAGCACTTCAAGCCGCCGGCGTATCCGGAACATCACCCCAAGATCCCGCAACCGTAAAACGCAAGTTGACCTAACAAAGAAGGCGGCCCCGATTTCTCGGAGCCGCCTCTTTCATGCGTTCGAAGGAACGTGCTATTCCATTGCGTGGCCGCCGCCGACTTGCACCGGAATCTCGATGGTTCCGCTGTGTTTGTCGGTGACGGTAACGGTCGTGTAGCCGTATCCGGTGGGGGTGATCGTCAGCGTGACGTAGCGATCGTCGCCGTCGGTTCCCGTATGTACGGTGTGACCGTGTTCGAATGAAACGGTTGCTATCGATGAGTCCGCGCTAACCGTCAGCGGCGGATTCGAGATCACGATCGTCACTGTTTGCGCCGCGTCTGCGGGCGTGTCGAAATGCAGCGAGGACGGGCTTGCGGAGAGCGTTGCGTCGTCAGAAGCCTTGGCGGCGGCCGTGCGCACTTGCTGTTTTGCGAGGCTGGAAGCGTGGAGCGCCGGCGTCGCGCTTTGCGATCCGCAGGCGGTGAGCAGAAGGGCCGCGGACACTGCCGCAATTACTGAAGAACGCATGCTTACACGTTCAGTAGAGCGGCGGGCTCGACCCTTATGAATCGGTAAAGGCTTTGTAAACCTAGCGCGTGCCATCCTGAGGCCAGAAGCCGTAAATGGCGCGGCCGGGTTCCAGGTCCCAAAAGCGCGTGAGGTTGTCGCCGACTCCGTACACGACCGCGAACGGCACCTCGCTCGCGAGAATCTTCTCGACCAACGCCGCGAAGTCGCGTTGCGACATCCACGTCGCCGCATACCGTTTGAATTTTTGTTCGTCCGTCAGGCCGAGCCAGCCGCTGGATTCGCGAACCGATTCGTCCTTCGGATCGTCGGCCTGTGTTATAGAACCGATGCGTATGCACGCGACCTGCATGCCGTACTTGTCGCTGTAATAACGCCCGAGCGTCTCTCCGAACGCCTTCCATACGCCGTACAAGCCGTCCGGCCGGTACGGATCGCCCGTACCGAGGACGCGGCCGAAACCGGGCTCGTAGATCGCCGGCGCATTCTGCACTTCGTTCATGCCCACGCAATGATTCGAGCTGGCAAAGACGATGCGTTTGGCGCCGTTCTGCCGCGCCGCTTCGTACACGTTGTACGTCCCCCCGATGTTTACGGTATAGTTCGTCTCCCAATCGAGATCGACGTCCACCGCGCCGGCCAGATGGACGACGGTCTCGCAGCCGGCAAGTGCTTTGCGCATCGCCTCGAAGTCGCGCACGTCCGCATGGGTGCCGGGGCCATCAAGGTCGATCCGGACGACGTCGTGATGCTGCTCGAGTGCCTCGCACAACCGGGAGCCGATCGTGCCGTTCGCTCCGGTGACCGCTATCTTTGCCATAACGGCTTGTGCGGGGAACGGCGCACGCGTCCCTGGAAGAGCCGTCTATGAATTGCGCAACCTGTCAAGCCGCCGTGCCGGATCAGGCGCGGTTCTGCCCCAATTGCGGCGCGCCCGCGGTGGCTCCGCAGACGGCCGGTTCCTATACGGAGCCGACGCCCGAAACCGATAATCCGAAAGCACCGATCGTCGTCGGCGATCTCACTGTGCGCGTCCAGGGCGAACTCGTGCCCGTCGTCGACGTGGAGCTCGGCGCGCAGCAGACCGTTTATTTCGAGCATCACATCCTGCTCTGGAAACAGCCGCAAGTGACGCTCGGCTTTATGGGGATAAAGAACGCGGCGAAGCGCTTTTTCAGCGGTTTGCAAGTCTTTATCTCGACCGCAAAAGGCCCTGGAAATATTGCATTTTCGCGTGAGGCGCCGGGACAGATCGTCGCGCTGCGCGTTTTGCCCGGCCAAGCGGTCGACGTTCGCGAACATCAATTTTTGCTTGCGACTTCAAACGTCGATTACAACTTTTATTGGCAGCAAGGTCTCGCCAACGTGATTTTTGCGCGCACCGGATTGTTCATCGACCGCTTCACGGGAACCGGCGGCGAAGGCCTGGTGCTGCTGCACGGCTACGGAAACGTGTTCGAAAAAACACTGGCAGCCGGAGAGATGCTCGACGTCGAGCCCGGCGGCTGGCTTTGGAAAGATGCGAACGTCCGCATGGACACCGTTTCGGTTCTGCAGACGGGCGGCAGCGGCGGCGGTTTACTCGGCGCGCTCGGCGCGTTCGTCGGCGGTGCCGCGCTAACGCTGAACCGCTTTTACGGACCGGGGCGCGTCGGCATCCAATCGATGACGTATCACGAACCGCAAACCGAAGGTGCGGCGCAAGCCGGCGGCACGAGCAACATCGGCAACGTTATCAATTCGTTTTTGAATCCGCGGCAGTAACGCTGAAGCCGCGCTTAATGCCGTGCCTTCGCGCGATAACGGTAAAGCGGACGGTGGACGAAACGCCCTTTGCCGACGCCGTTAGTGTAAACGCGCCCGGACGGACGGTCCAATAGTACGCGTCTGCAGCGCTCGTACCGAGGAGCGAACCGTTCAACAGCCAGCGTACAATCGCGCCCCGCGGACGGCTGACCCGCAGCGCAATCTGCTGTTCGCCGCGGTGCGGATCGGTGGGAGTTAAGGTGTCTTCGAAGACGTCGCCGTCGTGCGGAAAAAGAACGCGCAGCGGTCCCGTGGTTTGCTCTTGCTGCAGACGCCATTCATCGTAAACCGGAGACGTATGCGGCAGTGGACCTGCGGGTACGCGCTCGAGCATCGATTGCGGCGGGCGCGTAAAGCGCGGCGGTTCGCGATGTTCGTACAGATGCAGCATGATGCGGTTCCAGAGCGGCCCTGCTCCGCTAACGCCGGCAATGTGCTGCATCGGCGCACCGCTGAAGTTTCCGACCCAAACTGCAACTGTGAACTCCGGCGTATAGCCCACGGTCCACGTGTCTCTGTAGCCGGACGACGTGCCGGTTTTCACCGCCGCATCGAACGGCATATCGAGAACCGAACCGATTCCGAATGCCTGCGCGCGCGCATACCGGTCGGACAAGATGTTCGTTATGAAGCGCCAGTCGTCCGGATTGCCGATCTGCCGCGGCATCGCCGGGCTATCGCCGAAAACGGTGCGCAGCGGAATTGCGCTGCCGCCGCGCGCGAGCGTGACGTACGCTTGCGCGAGATCCCACAACGTTACTTCGCCGGCGCCCAGCGTCAGTCCGAGGCCGTAATACGACGGTACGCGCTGCAGATGCGCGAAGCCCAGTTGGTGAAGGCGATCGAGAAACGCCGGCACGCCGACACGGCTCAACACGCGTACCGCAGGAACGTTGAGGGAGTTTGCCAGTGCCGTGCGCACCGTGACGGGTCCGGAAAACCGCCGGTCGTAATCTTCGGGACTGTACATCTCGCCGTCCGGAATTGCGTACGAAGACGGAACGTCGGCAAGAATGCTGTCCGGCCGCAGTGTCCCGCGCTCGAGCGCGTACTCGTATAAGAACGGTTTAAGCGACGAACCCGGCTGTCGCAGCGAGTTCACACCGTCGTTTCGTCCCAAATAGGCATCGTCGAAGTAGTCGAGCGATCCCAGATAGGCCAGCACGTCGCCCGTGCGGTTGTCGATCACAAGCGCCGACGCTTGGGTTACGGTATGCGCGGATAGTGCTTGGACGACGTCCACAGCCTGAGCTTGCACGAAACGCTGCAATTGCGCATCGATCGTCGTACGAACCCGGCCGCCTGCCCGATTGCCGCCGGCCAGTTTAAAAAGGAGCTGCTGCGCGCCCCACAGGCGGTCGTCGCGTTCGCGCAGATGCACTGTCTCGCGGCTTGCAATCAGGCGCTGTGCACGCGTAATCGTTCCGGCGGCGACCATACGGTCTAGCACGATGCGTTGGCGCGCGCGCGCTGCGGCCCAGTGCGTGCGCGGATCCAAGCCGGCCGGGTCGTTCGGAATTCCCGCAAGCAGCGATGCTTGCGCGAGGTCGAGATCGCTTGCCGGTATGCCGAAGTAGGTGCGCGCCGCCGCCTCGACACCGTACAGATCGCCGCCCATCGGAATGCGGTTGACGTAAGCGTTTAGAACGTCGCGTTTGCCGCTTCCGGCGTCGATGCGCGCCGCGTCCCAGATCTGCTCGAGTTTCCCGCGAATACCGCTGCCCAGGCGGAAATGCATGCGCGCGACCTGCATGTCGATCGTCGAAGCGCCCCCGGCGTTGCACAGACAGCGTGCGGTTTGCCATGCCGCTCGCAGCGCGGAGGGCAAGTCCACCGCGCCGTGCGATAAAAAACGCGCGTCTTCCGTAGCCACGATTGCGTTCACAAACTGCGCCGAGACGTTTTCGATCGGGACCGATACCGCATCGCCGGAAGACGAGCTCAGAATCGTTCCGAGCGGCGCGCCCGAGCGATCCGTAAAAGTCACGGACGTACTCTTCGGGATCAATGCACTCGCGTGTACGGGGGATGCATATGGCGAAAAAACGACGGCCGCTAAAAGGGCCGCTGCCACTGCTGTCCAGCCACTGCGCGTCATACAGGTGCGTTCACTGCGTGCGCAGGGTTTTCCGTTGAACTCGCTGCAAAACACGGCATGCGTTGCCGCCTTTGGCTTGCAGTTTTTGCTGTCCTCGCGGCGGTGTGCGCTTGCGGTAATCCAGCCTCGCAGCCGCGGACGCTCGCACCGGTTCCGGCTGAGCCTTCACCCGCGATACCGGCTTGGATTGCAGAGGCGGCGCCACGCGGGGTCGTTGCGGATCGCGCGCAGATTCGCGTAGTGTTTTCGGACCCGCTGCTGCCCGTCGGCGAACTCGGTTCAGCGCAAGAACACGGCGTTTTGGATCACTTTCGCATCGCTCCGGCACTTCCGGGAACGTTCGTGCTGTTGACTCCGCGCATGGTGGGGTTTCAAGCCGATGCTGCCCTGCCGGCTGCGACGCGCGTCCGGGTAACGCTGACCGCCGGGCTGCGCGACCTAAAGAATCACGAACTGCAGCGCGATCTCGCGTGGACGTTTACAACGCAGCCGCTCGTGCTTGCAACGCCGCAGGGTGAGCCCACGCCTCAAGCGGTATCGCTCGAGCCCGTCGTGCATATCGTTTCGAACGCGCAAATCGACCCGGCATCGTTGTCCGCGCACGCGCGGTTCGTCGCCGCAACCGGCGGCAGCGTCGGGGCATCGGCCCTGCTCGAATCGCCCGTGCCGCAGGCACAGCAATTCGTGTATGATGTTTCGCCGCAGCAGCCGCTGCGGCGCGCTACCCGTTACAGTCTGCGCGTCGACGCCGGCGTGCTGCCGGTTCGAGGGAATCTTCCGGCAGAAGATGGCGTTCAGGTCGACGTAACGACGTATTCACCGCTCGAGTTTGCCGGCGTGCTGCCGACGGCGGATCCGATGACATCGACCCGCCGGCCGCGCTTTGCCGGCGGGGATCCCGCGCTCGCCTTCAACAATCCGCTCGATCCGAAAACCTACGCACAGCACGTGCACGTTACCCCCGCGCTGAAGCCTGCGGGGCAGCAGTATTCGCTTTCGGATGACGGAACCGCAATTCTGGTCAATCCGTACGCCCTCACGCCGGGTACGTCGTATACGTTCGACGCCGACGCGCAGATGCAGGACGTCTTCGGACAAAGCCTCGGAAGCGACGTGCGGCACGAGTACCGCACCGAGGCTCTTGGGCCTTATTTTTGGGCACCGGCGGGCCTGAACCGCTTTGTCGCAACCCAGCGTTTGCAGCTGCAATACAGCGCGGCGAATCTCCCATCGAACACGTATCGCGCGCGTTACCGGGTTCTTTCACCGGCGGCGATGGCAAACACCGATGAGTATAGCCCCGGATCGCTGCTGCCGAGTCCATGGCCGGCGCACAGAATCGAAGGCGCGAAACTAAACAGCGTAACGGCGATCGATGTTCCGCTTGCGCGCGCGTTGGGTTCCTCCACGGGCGTGCTCGCGTATGGCGCAATGTCGGACGCCCAAAGCAGCTTTGACTATACCGGTCTCGTCCAGCTCACGAATCTGGGCCTCTTCGTGCAATGGTTTCCGGAGGGCGGCTTTGTGATGACGCAGCGCCTCGATACCGGAGCGCCCGTCGCCGGTGCACGCGTTGACGTGTACGCTACGAATGTATATTCATCGCCCGCCATTCCGGCGCGGCTCTGCGCAAGCGGCAGAAGTGGGAGCAGCGGCTCGCTAACGTTCAGCGCGGAGCAGTTGAGCAATTGTTACGCCGGTAACCGCCCGGAATCGCAGGCGCCCGAGCTTTTTACCGTTGTAAGCACGGCGACGGATTGGGCCTACGTGCGAACGTTCGATTGGAGCGGCATCTACGAATACGGCTCGAACATCGACGACTCGACGTGGTCGGACGGGCAGCCCATCGCGCGCGGCACAATCTTCAGCGACCGGCAGTTATACCAGCCGGGTGAGCGCGCGTGGCTTACAGCCCTCTGTTACACACTGCAAAACGGTACGCTGCACGCCGTACGAAACGCCGCGTACCGCATAGTGCTGCGCGATCCCGACGGTAAGGAAACGGCACTCCCCTCGCGCACGACGGATCGCTTCGCCTCGTTTTCGTTTCCGCTCGATCTGAGTGCGACGCAGAAGCCCGGGTACTACACAATAAACGCCAAGGGCCCCGATGGCGCAGAGATGACGGGAAACTTTCGCGTCGCCGAATTCCGGCCGCCGAATTTTAGCGTCGATCTCAAATTGGATCGCGCTTTTGCCGCGGCCGGCGAAACAGTAATGGCGCAAGGGACCGGAAAGTATCTGTTCGGCGCGCCGATGAGCGGCGCACCGGCAATACTTCATATAACCCGCGAGCCCGCAACGCTCGAACCGGCAGGGTGGGATAGCTTCTCGTTCGGCCGCCAATGGTTTTGGCCGCAGCAGCGCCCCGACGTCTCCGCAGACGCCGGAAACCAGACGCTTACGCTCGACTCGTCGGGAGATACGCGCACGCACGTGCAAGTGGCCGGCGATATTCCTTACGCGCTGACGTACCGGGTCGATCTCGAAGCGCACGACGCTTCAAATCTTGCATCCGCCGCTACGCAAACATTCTTGGCGGTTCCCACCGCAACGCTAATCGGACTTCGCGCAGACTTCGTCGGTACGGTGAATGCGCCGGTTACGACGGCTGTCATAGCGACGGACCCGCTCGGCAAAGTGAAGCCCGGAACGCGGGTGCACGTAGAGTTGCAGAAGATGGAATACAGCGGCGCGACGCAGCTGGTCGAAGGCTCCGAGGAGGCTCGCGATCAAGTGCGTTTTACGACCGTCTCGCAAACCGACGTAACCACGGCCGCGCAGCCGGTCAACGCGCTGCTGCAGACGAAAGACGCGGGCAGTTACCGTATCCGTGCGAATTTGGCCGGCGCGGTGAGCGATGTCTCGGCGACGGACGCGCAAGTTTGGATAACGGGTCCGGGCAACGCGCAGTGGGGACAGCAAAATCCCTCGCAACTCGAACTCAAACTCGACAAACAGGTCTATAAGACGGGCGATAC
The DNA here is from genome assembly GCA_035701665.1 of Vulcanimicrobiaceae bacterium. GTDB lineage: Bacteria > Vulcanimicrobiota > Vulcanimicrobiia > Vulcanimicrobiales > Vulcanimicrobiaceae > DASSRQ01. The sequence continues at coordinate 2,751 of DASSRQ010000126.1, read as the reverse complement.
GGCAATGCTGGCTGTCGCATCGCCGTACGATCGAGCCGACTTGTACGTTTCGGTTATTCGCGATCGGGTGCTGTTCAAAACGCTCGTGCATGTTGAAGGCCGCGCTCCGCGCGTGCGCCTGCCCATTACGGCACAGATGTTTCCGAACGCCGCGGTCGAGGGCGTGCTGGTGCGGCGCGGACCCGCGCCCGGTTCGCGCGGTGCGCAACCGGTCGATAGTCTTGCGCGCATCGGCGTCGTGCCGCTTCAATTAGATCTTCGCGAACAGTCGCTGACGGCAAAGATCGTTCCCTCCCAGGCGCGTTTGCAGCCGCATACCCAGCAGCACGTGCGGCTCGAACTTCGCGATGCTGCCGGCAATCCGGTGCAGGGAAAGTTCGCGGTTGCCGTGGTCAACGACGCCATACTGCAGCTGAGCGGCTACCGTTTTCCGGATCTCGTAAAAACGGTTTTCGCGGCGCAGCCGATCGCAACGCGTTTCGGCGATAACCGCCCGCAAGTCACACTCACGCAGCCGCAGGACGTCGCGCAGAAAGGCTGGGGCTACGGCGGCGGTTTCCTAGCAGGCGCTTCCGGAACGCGCGTGCGTACAGCCTTCGTTCCGCTCGCGTATTTCGACGGAAACGTGCAGACGAATTCGGCCGGGGAGGCTGCCGTGGCGTTCGTTTTGCCCGATAATTTAACGACGTGGCGCATTTTAGCCGTCGCGATGACGGGTGAGACGCGTCCGCGGTTTGCGAACAGCGAGGCGACCTTTATCACGACTAAACCGCTCGTGACCGATCCGCTCCTGCCGCAGTTTGCGCGCCCGGGGGACCGATTCGATGCGGGAATGCTGCTGATGAATTCCGGAACGCAACCGATAGACGCACGCACGGAAGCGCTGCTCTCGGGCGTCCTTTCCTTCGCATCCGCGGGCACAAAAAGCATGCAGGTGCAGCAGCAGTTCCCCGGCGGCATGAGTGCATGGCGCGTTCCCATGCTTGTAAATGCACCGGGCAGCGCGAGTTTGCAAGTGCAGACGGCGATTCCGGGCGGACCATCGGACGCATTTCGAGTACCGCTCGCGATCCGCACGGCAGACGTACGCGAGTCGGTGTTCGACGGCGGCGCGACGCGTGCGCAGGCTTCAATACCGGTTACCATTACGGTTCCCGGAACGGTCCGCATAGATATTGCCGGCTCGCTGATGCCTCAGATCGCCGCACCCGCGCAAGCGGCGCTCGCAGGCGACCGGTTCGACCTGTTGACGCCGCTAGCTGCGCGCTTGGGCATCGCTGCTTCGATTCTTGCAGTGCAGCGAAGCACGGGATCCGGTATCGCCGGCGTTGATGCGCGCGGGGAAGCTGTAAACGATGTAACCGTAATCGGCGGCATGCAGCGTTCCGATGGCGGTTTCGCTTTCTGGCCCCACGCAAGTGCATCGGATGCCGAAGGCACGGCCGATGCAATCGAAGCCCTCGCATACGCTGCGCAAAACGGCATCGCGGTCCCGAAGGCGTGGACCGCGAAGGCAAAGCCCTATCTCTCGCGCGCGCTCGCCGATCCGGCGGGCGCCGAACGGTGGTGCACCGGTGCCGCATGTAAAGCATCGCTGCGGCTTCGCATGCTTCGCGCACTGGCAGCGGCCGGCGATCGGCGGACAGACTTTTTGCAAGAGCTGTTTTCGCAGCGAAACATCTTGGACGCCGTCGGACGCGTTTGGCTCGCACAGTATCTGCAGCAAACACCGGGGTGGCGCACGCAGGCGGACATGCTTACTGCCGAATTGCGGCAAAGCGTGTACGAAACCGGACGTTACGCAAACGTGCAGCCCGCTGCCCAAGCGGCGTACCTGGAGCTGCTGCTCGCGCGTCGAAGCGACGATGCAGAAGTTGGGCGCGTGCTGGCGGCGCTGGTTTCACAGCAGTGCAGATGCGGATGGGCGGGCGTAGAAGGCACGGCTGACGCGCTGCACGCGCTGGCTCTTTACGCAAAAGTCCAGCCTGCGGCGGATTTTCAGGCAGAAGTTTTGGTGGACGGCAGGCCTGCGGGTTCGGCCGCGTTCCACGGAAAGATTTCGGCGATGCGCACGTTCGAGTTCGCGCATTTACAGCTCGGCGCGCATACGATAGCCGTTCGTAAGAAGGGAACGGGAGCGCTAAATTACCAGCTGACTTACAGTTACGCGCTTTCCGCGGATGCACCCGGACGAATATCCGGCCTTCGCGTCCGGCGCATCGTACGCGCGATCGACGATCGCGCGCCGCTTTGGACAGCGGACCTTCCTGCGCAGCCGCAACCGCTTGCGGTCTCGCCCGGCGCGGTCTTCGATATTGAAGTGCAGATCATTTCCGATCGTCCGGTCGATCGAGTCGCCGTCGTCGATCCGCTGCCGGCGGGGTTCGAGGCACTGGACACGGCCTTTCGCACAACCGCCGCGTATTATCAGCCGCTGGCCGGCGATTGGCAGATCGATTACCAGCAGATTTATCGCGACCGCATCGCTGCTTTTTCGCAGCATTTAGATCCGGGCGTGTACAGCATGCATTACCTGGTACGCACGGTTACGCCCGGTGAATACCTCTGGCCCGGAACGACTGCTTATTTGCTGAATGCGCCCGAACAGTTCGGACGCGCAGCGTTTGGACGTATCCGCGTAACGCGTTAGTTGGCGCGCGCGCGCAATTTTTCGGCAGGCGCGCTCTTGAGCGGAATCTTTGCGGAAACGGTGGTTCCAAGGCCGGGCTGTGACGTAACGCTGACCTCTTC
>DASSRQ010000125.1:0-6090 GCA_035701665.1 Vulcanimicrobiaceae bacterium | reverse complement strand
GAGATGCTGGTTGCAAACCGACTCGGCTATTTCACGGTGTTCGTCCGCCGATCGCTGATCGAACGCATCGGCCCATTCGCGGAGGAGGTCTTAGGGGGCGAAGAAGTCGAGTATTGGTTGCGCATCGCACGCGAGACCGATTTCATCCATATCTCGCAGCCGACAAGCGCCTACACCGTCGTTCGCGATTGGCGAGGCCAACTCAGCGAGAAAAGCCATGCCCTCTACGCCGGCGGATACGAGATGGTTTACGAACGTTATCCCGCCACGGACCTTCCGCTCGTGCAGCAAGCGCGAGCCGCATACGTCGCCTCGCTTCGCAGTACGGCAACGCCGCCGCCGATGCAGCCGCGGTACCTGATCGAAACGAAATGAATCTCGGACTGCATTGGAACGAATCGCGTTTTGCCGAAGAGAGCGCGGTTCTGCGGAGCCTCGACGTGCCGGACGGCACGATCGCCATAGGGACGGACTTTTCGGACGCCGGACGTACCGTCGCTCGCATCGTTGAAGCGCGGCGCCGCGGCGAAACGGTCGCGCTGTATGCGTACCTCGCCGATCCGCTCGAAGCGATCGTCAATCAGGTCGGACGCGTGCTTGCCCAGCAGCCCAATAACGGGTCGCGCTACGAACAGGTGCTCGCGCTGCGCGAGAACCGCCTAAACGTCAACCAAAAACCGCTGCACGAAAACGCCGTTTACGATCAAGCAACGCTGCGCGCTGCCGTGCTGTGCGTCAAACTGGCCGACGTGATGTTGTACTTCACGCAAGCCGAACGCGACCGTTGGAGCGCGTTGATCGGCCGCGCGCTTCGTGGAACGGCGCTGCTTCCCGTACCACAGGCGTACGCACAAGCCCCGGACACTGGGGGCGTTTCATTCTACTGTCCCGACGGCGATACAGGCGCTATCGATGTTCTGGCGCTGGCGCTGCGCGAACGCGCCGTCGAAGCACGGCTCACGCCCCACGGCAGCGCACCGCAAACGCAAACGGTCGTCGTCCCCGCTTGGTGGCGACCCGCGCGCGCCTTGGCTCTTGCATCTGCCGGCTATCGCGTCGTCGCGCCGATGGCGGGAGGCGCACAGCAGCGCGCAGCGTGCGCAGAGTATGCCCCGACGGATCTCTTCTCGGTCGGAGCCGCCCTGGATGCGGCGCAGACGGACAGCACGGACTTGCTGTTCGATGCAACGGCGGACGATGTCACACGCGCTGTACGCGCGGCGATCGTACCATCCAAAACCGGTCCGCGCGTTTCGATTGTCGTTCGCACCTTCGATCGAGCGGTGCTATTGGAGCGCGCGCTGCGCAGCATCGCAGCTCAAACGTACGGTGACGTGGAGATCGTCGTAGTGAACAACGGCGGCGCCGATGTCGCCGGGATCGTCGGCAGAGCATCCGGTTCGCGTCCCTACCGGTACGTCCGGCTCGACGAGCGCGCGCATATCAGCGTCGCGTCGAACGCGGGTGCCCGTGCGGCCTCCGGTGCGTATATCGGCTACCTCGACGACGACGATCTGCTCTACCCCGATCACTGTGCCCGCACGATCGATGCGTTAGAGCGAACCGGTGCCGACCTGGCGTACACCAACTGCGTCGCCGAATATGCGCGAATCGACGGCGAGACAAAGACGCTGCTCGGCTTCCAAATGTTCCGCGATGCCGAATTCGTCGCCCGCGATCTCTACGTGGACAACTTCGCACCGATCCACAGCATCGTGCACCGGCGCGATCTGTTCGACCGGTTCGGATTGTTCGACGAAGAACTGCCCGTAACCGACGATTGGGAGATGTGGCTGCGCGCGTCGCGCGGCGCCCGCTTCGTTCACGTAAACCACGTAACGTGCGAATACTCGTGGCGCGTCGACCCGGCGCGCGGCAATATGACCTTGACGCACCAGCGTCAATTCCGCGATTCGTACGAGCGCACGACCGGGCGTTACGCGGCGGACGTCGCCGGCTTCGCGCTCATCGAGCAGCGCCAGGCGCAGGTCAAGCAAGCTCAACAGGCACGGGCGCAACAGCTCGCGGACCTTGGGCCGCGCATTGCCGAACTGACGCTTGCAGCGATGTCCCGCGATGCCGTAGCGGCCAATCCGCCGCCGGACGACCCGTTTGCATGACTTTTAGCACGCCTCTCTAAACCGCTTGGTAATGTCCAAGTATTACCGGTACTTCGGCTTGGAGCGCGATCCGTTCTTAGATACGGCGGATCCGTATTTTTATTGCGAGTTGGGCGTTCTGCGCAAAGCGAAAGAGCGGCTCTTCTCCAGCATCGACTCCTCGCGCGGACTTACCGTTATCTTGGGCGACCCGGGCACCGGCAAAACGAGCCTTTCGGGCGCGCTCGAACAAGAGCTGCTGCAAGACGACCGCATCGTGCTCGGCAAGATTCTCGATCCGTCGTTCGTCACCGAGGTCGAGTTTTTGATCGCCATCGGCCGCGTCTTCGGCCTATCGCTTCCGCCGCGATCCAGCGCTGCGCTGAAAAACGCGCTCAAAAACTTCTTCTTCGAAACGGCCGTGCTGGAAGATCGCACGCTCGTGCTCGTCATCGACGAAGCGCAAAACCTTACGGATGAAGGGTTGGAAGCGCTTCGCCTTCTGCTCAACTATCACGTGCCGAACAAGAAGCTGCTGAACATTCTGCTGTTCGGCCAGAGCGAGCTCGAAAACCGGATCGTTTCGCGCCACAACCTCGTCGACCGGGTCGATTCGTTCATCCGTCTCGCTCCGCTCGAAGACTCGATGGCAGGCGCGATTCTGGATTTCCGCCTGGAACGTGCCGGGTTGTCGCCGGGCCACCAAATCTTCGCGCCCGAAGCGCGACGGCTGCTCATGCTCGCCTCGGGCGGTCTGCCGCGCCGGCTGACGATGCTCGCGCATCTTTCCATGGAAGAAGCGTCGGACCGCGCGAGTACAACCGTGCGCGAAGATCACGTTCGCGCAGCGATGAACGCGCGCGGCATTCGCGACATCGACTTGCCGAAAGAACCCTCTGCTTCCACGGATGCGCCCGCGCCGTCGCGAGGATTGCTCACGCGTCTTCTAAGCCGGCTCTCGGCACGGTGATGAGACGCGAGCCCGACTTTGAGGAGAGCGCGGACATGCGCCTCGTCGAGTTGGAGCGGGCCAAACTGGGCGTGTCCAAGCCCGAGCTCGGCGCGTGGCAGACGCAGGCCGCGCCCGAAGGGCCTTCGGTTGAAGCCGAAGGCGAGCCGCAGGCGCAAAGCGCGCTCCTCGCCGTCGAACTGACCGCAACGCCCGGCGAAGACGTCATCCCCGGCGCAATCGTTACGCTCGCCCTGAGCGTTGCCAACGAAGGCTACGAGCCGGCTCGCGGGGTGCGCGTCGGCGTGCCGCTTCCGGGCGGCGCTTCGTTCCGAAACGGGTCTTTGATCCGCAACGGACAGCCGGTACTCGACGAAGTCGCCGAAGCGCTGTTCGGCGAGGGACTGCTGCTCGGCGACGTTCCGGCACGTTCCCGCGCGACGCTTGTCTGGAAGATCGGCGTCCGCCTTGGGAATAAGCCGCTCGTTATGAGCCCAACCGCAACAGCCGAAGACGCCGCCGTTGTCGGCGCAAAAACGCTCTCGGTCTCGCGCCGCGAAGGCGCGCAACAGGCCGGATTCACTCTGCAGATGCAGCAAGCGAAACGCGAGCTGCCGATCTACGAACTCGACGAAGAGGAAACGCTCGAACACGAAGCGGCCCAAGCCGCACTCTCGCCGGTGATTGCGCCCGCGAAGCTCGAGTATCAACCGCCGATGGAGCCGCCGACGCCGATGACTCCGCCGCCGGCGCAGCCCGAGCCCTATGCTCCGCCGCCGGAGCAGCCCTCGCAGCCGCCTCCGGAACAGCCGCCGGACGTGGAGCCCGCCGCCGCGGCAGCCGTGCGCGAAGGCGTCGTGCTTTTTGGACGCATCGACCGGCCGTCGGTTGCGTACTTCGAGCGGTTATTCAACGGATCGAAAGATCCGACGCTGCTAGACCATTTCATTCTGGGCGGGGCGCTTGCGTGCACCGGTGGTCCCGCCGGCAGCGATCGCGGTCTGGATACGCACCTGCAAGCGCAGCGCCAACTGCTGCAGCGCTTAGTGCTTCACGAAAAACTCGGAAAGAAAGAACCCATCACGCAGTACACCGGCGAACTGCTCGCGCAGATCGACGCGTTTCAAAAAACGGCGGTTCCCGCGGCGGAGCCGCTCGACGACTCGAACGTCGTGCTGCTGGAGTGCGAGTTGGACGCGCCGACGCTCGGCGTGCTCGCCAAGATGCAAGGCGATAAAGCGCGTTGGGATTTCACGAAGGCCCGCCAACTAACGCTCGCACTGCAAGCGCGCAAAGCCGTTTCAAAAGCGTCTGAACCGGCTAACGAAGCGGCCGAAGCGGCGCTGCGCAACTACGCGCAGGTCTCGGGCACCCAGCTGCAGCGCTTCTTCGTGCGCATGCGCCTGGACCGCACCACGGGGCTGCTTTTCACACACGATACGACGCTCGACGCCGCCGCTCGCCGCACCGTTGCCGCGCTAACGGCTCTGTTTTAAGTCAGCTGATCGAGCGAGCCGAGCGACGGCCGCGAGGGTTCCGGTTTCCCCATCGAACGCAGCGCCGACTTCCAGCGCGCGATAAGCCGCAGACGTTCGCTCACGGCATCCTGATACTGCTGCAGGCGCGTCATCTGATTCTCGCGCACGGCATGCACGTATCGCAGCCGGCGGTTGACCTTTTCGTCGAACGCTTCGTTGCGGTACTCGCCGGCGTCTTCCATCGCATTTTGCAGGGCGTGCGTTACCCGGCGCGAGTCGGCAATGGCCGAATCCAAACGTTTCCAGTCGCGGTGCATCAGTGCGCGCTCGACTTCGCCGCAGAGCGCTTCCAGCTCGTGCAGTTCGTGTTCGACGTTCGCCAGCAGCAGGTCGCGGCTATCCGACGGCTGCAAAACCGCTGTCCGTCGTTGTCTGCTGCGGCCGGTGAGCGGTCTTGAACTGCGTGACAGCCTGAGCCCACATCTGCCGGTAGTCTTTGAAGTTCGGCAGGATGCGCTCCACACGCTCGGGATCTTTCTGCATGTTCGCCATCACCAGTTCGTGATGCCAAAACTCATAAACGCGGAACAGATTGCGGGCGACCTCGCCCCCGATCTCCATGTCGAGCGAACCCATCAGCAACGCCAGCGCACGCTGCGAACGCAGCAGTGCCTTATGAATGCCCTCGAGATCGTCGCGTTCGTGGCGCAATTTGTCCAACGCCTGCGTCGCGTTGAGCACGAGAAAATCGAACACTTTTACGATCAGATCTTCTTTCGACGCCGTCGCGATCGACGTTTCGAGGTACTGCTGATCTACTGCACGCCGCACTATTCGTTTCCCTAATTACTCTTGAAGAACGAGCTCAGCTGAGACTGCAGCGACTGCAATCCCGCCATCGTCGATTCGGTGCTCACAAACTGCTGCCGGAGTTCGTCGGCTTGCATGTTTACGTTGTCCGTAATCTGCTTGATCTGCTGCTGGATGCTTTGAATCGACGAGGTGTTGGCATTTTCGAAGCCTTGGATGAGCGAGATCGCCGGAATATTTCCGAGCAGCGCGCTCGCCGTATTGGTCGGGACGCCGGTAACGCCCGTCAAATACGTTCCGATCTGCGTGACGATTCCGGAAGCGCCGTTGATCAAGTCGCTTACGGCGTTCGGATTCGCGGCAAGCGCGCTCTGCAGTTTGGAGACGTCGAGCGCTTGCAATTGTCCGTCGGTTCCCGCGAGCGTTTGCGCCGCAACTTGGCCCGCGTTGCTGCCGGACGTCGACTGCGCAAGCTGCGTGAACGAGTCCGTCAACTGTAGGCCGATGGTCGAGAGCGAGTTGTACGTTCCGCCGTTCGCGTTCAACGACGTGACCATATTTACAAGACGGTCTTTGATCGACTGCACGTCGGCGTTACCGTATAAAACGCCGCCCGCGGCTGATTGCGAACTGCCGCCGACGGTGGAACCCTTGGCACCCGTAACGACGATTGGCGGCTGCGTCGCAATGTTGATCTCGCTGATGGCGGTGTTGTACGCCGACACGAAGGTGTTCAGCGCACTGACCAGCTGCG
>DASSRQ010000124.1:0-3549 GCA_035701665.1 Vulcanimicrobiaceae bacterium | reverse complement strand
CGATTCCGATGCCTCGAACCGGCCGCCGCCGGTAACGTTATTCGATAGACCTTCGCTGTATCGCGCGGCGGCAGCCGGCCCGTGTCCGGTCTGTTGCCCGAACTCCGAGTGCAAAACGCCGAAGCTATAATTGAAATCGCTGATGCCTTTCGCAAGCATCGTGTCGGCGCCGTAAAAATAGCTGCTGTACGTTTGCTGCCGTCCAAACGCGTCCGTTACAACGACCGCTGTAGTGTTCGGTCCCTGCCCGACGGGAAGATTTTGAAAAGTGAACTGACCGGGAGGCAGTATTTCATGACGGTAAAGCACGCCGTTTACATAAATGTCCGCAGTCGACGGCGTAAGCGCGTTCCCATTTATCTGTGGAAGGCCGGTCTTTACGACGTTGGGATTCAGGCCGAAATACCTCTGAAACCCAACGCCTGCAATCGCGACGCTGCCGCCTAGATCTCCCGTTGCCGATACCACATCGCCTATCGTCAGGCGTCTATCTGATTGCGGCGAATCGGCGATCCAATTTGTAATACTGCTATTGTATTGACGATTGCCGGCAGCGCTTATCGTGCTGGTGAAAACTCCACTGCCGATTCGCGTGCCGAACTCCCCCGCAAGCGCCGCACCCGTGGAATCCGATGTGGAAAGAGAATAATTCAGGAAAGCACTTTTGACCGGTTTCTCAAGTGTAATGTCCTGATGGGGCCCAAAGTTCACGACGGTACCGCCCAGATGCTCCGGTGAAACGGTAATATCGAGCTCGAGGGCAACGTCGTCGACGTGGAACGTCAGTGCGGGCTTGAGCGACAATAGCGAAACAGGGTCGGTCGCCTTCCCCGTGCCGCCGAAATCGAAGCCTTTGAGGCCCGCAGCTTCGAGGTCGCCGCGCGAAACGAATGCGTCGCCGTCACGCAACGTTACTGTCGCGTCCTGCTTAGTGACGGTATTGACTCGAATCGTTAGCACCGCCCGCTGCTCGTCCGCTCGTGCGTTTACGAGCGAGCCCGTAAACAGCACCGCGGACAAGAACAGGCCGATTGCGGACCGCATAAGGTTAGCGGCAAGCGCCCGCGGGAGCTTCAAGCGTACGTTGCACCCGGCCGACGTCACTTTGCATCGTAACATCGATGGTTCGCACTTTGGCGCACGCGCGGCCAAGATTCGCTTCAAAGTTCCAGGTTTCGCCGGCCAAGACGTACCAGCCGTTGATCTGCTTGTCGAAGACTTTTCCGCCGCCTGCATCGCGTCCGGAGATCTCGATGTTAGAGACGGTGGCGTGCACGTTCCCGTTATTGACGACTTTGCCGCGAACAGTCGAATGGCTTACCGTAACATCCGAGACCTTCGCGTCGGGGTTTGCTACCATCGGCGTAAAAAACACCGGAATCGTTACCCGCGTGCGGACCTGCAAACCCGGCGCGTGATATTTGCTTATCTGGCTTTCCAGCGACGGCATCTCGTCGAGTGCGATGCGGTACGTCAATTCTTTAGTTCCCGGCGCGCCGTTGTATCCGATTCGAATGCTCCGGTGCTCCATCGGATTTACGTCCACGAGGGTGGGGAAGACGATTAGGTCATCGGTAGGCGCGAGAACCGGCTGGCCGTGACTATCGTTTGTCCACGCGTAGGCGCGTACTTGGAGCCGCAGCACGTTTTGGTCTTGGTTCTCGATCGTAACGACGGTGCTGCTTCCGTCCTTGCTTAGGAATACGCGTATAGGTTTCACGTTGAACGCGCCTGCAACTGCGGGTATGCAGGACGCGCACACCGTCAGTGCGGCCAAGGTAATGGCGGCTATGCCTTTGAGTTGGGCAGAACTCATATTGTCCTCAAAAATCTATAGTTAAGTGTTGATGTGCTTTGTCCCAAGTAACTCGCTTGACGAGGTGCCACGAGCGTTCCATCTGGAACGATACTCGCACGATCGGAGCGCCATGCGGCGCTGCATCCGCGGCGGAGTCGTTCTGAACGGTAGTGAGTAGATTTCCGCCGATGACGTACGCACCGACGGTCGAGCCGTTCACAAGTTGTATTGTTACCGGGATCGTTCCGGTGGCCGTTTTTGTTGCCGCGGCCGCTGCCGAGCCGCTAAGTATCACCGTTAAAACGATCGGTACGACTATCTTCATCGCAGCCTCAAAAACTCACGGTTACCGTGACGGAATCGGCGTATGTGCCCGAGTCGGCTTGTTGACCGGTCTTTATCCGGCCCCAGACGGGCAAACTAGAGCCCTTGTCTGTCGCGGACGTGTACGTGTATGCAGCCGGCGACCACACCGAAGCGCACGCGGAATCGTGGCACAGGTCGTAACCGAGATAGTTCTTACCCTGCGTCGATTTCATCGACCGGCTTCCGAATTGCGTGCCGGCCTTACTGCCGTAAAGTCCGGTATTCATGCTGATTTGAGCGACAGCGCCTTTCGTGCACCGCATTCCTAAAGAGGATTGCGTCAGGACAACGTTGCCGCTGTTGTGGATGTAGCCGATACCGGCGTTTGGAAACGTTACCGAACCGACCGATACGAGGCAGTTTTGCAGAACCGATCCGCGCACAGTCAACGTTTGTACCTTCTGCTTTGTGGCTGCTAGGGCCAGAGCCGGTACAAGTGCCATGATGAGAGCGGCAAAAGCGGTGCGTTTCATCAATAGTTCACCGTAACGCGAACCGTATCGGAGTATGAGCCGACATCTGTCGCGGCCGTTTGTCCGTGCGGAATGACGCCGTACAAACTAATAGTATTGGCGGTTGAGATTCCGCCGGCTGTCAACGCGACCGGAGTTCCGCTTCCGCCGGAGGAACTAAACGGCCACGCCGTGCGATCGCCGCTGTCCTCATACAGTTGATACGAAAGATAATGACCGGTGTTGTCTTTCATTGCCCGATTTCCGGAAGGAACGGCGTTCGCGTAGTTCGTTCCACCGTCGACCGCAGCGGTAAGATTTGTATCTCCCCTCGTGCAGTTGATGGAAAAGGTAAACGGAGTCGCCGCTGAAAGATCGCTCGTGCTTAGCGGGTTGTAGTTTCCGAATGCGAGTGTGCCGGTGGAGGGGACCGTGGTGCAGTCGCCGACGACGTTTCCGGTAACGCTTACCGCCTGGTTTGTCGTCGCGTATGCAAGGCGAACGGACAGTAGAACTAACGCCACCGAGATCGCTGCGGTCCTGCTGCCGAACGTCATTTCACACGCCTTCAAAAATTGATCGCCACGGTGACGCTGTCGCTGTAGTTCGATCCGACGGCCGGGTCTTGTCCGGCCGGGATCTCCCCGTAGATAGAAACCGTCTGCGTCGCGGTCGAGCTGTTTATTGTCAGTGTGGGTCCTGCGCTCGCAGCGCACGTAGCCGAAACAAAAGGCCACGCTGTCGCGCCGGGCGGTGCACTTTGGTAAAGCTGATAGGCTAGATAGTTCGTGCCGCTTTTCATCGCGCGATTGCCGGCGAGCGGCGAGTTCGTGCAGTTCGCTCCGCCGTTAACCGAGAAATTGACGTTTGAGGCGCCTTGCGTACACTGCGTCGTAAATTGAACTGCCGACGGCGCATCGTCCGCTACGGTTT
>DASSRQ010000123.1:0-17591 GCA_035701665.1 Vulcanimicrobiaceae bacterium | reverse complement strand
CCGTGCGTGGCGTCCACTGTGTGCAGAAACTTCGATGCTTCTTCGGCAGGGAGCGCAAACCCGATCGAGCGTTCTTCGTCGAAACGCGACTCGGCGATGCCGACGATCTCGCCGGTGTCGGATAAGAATACGGGGCTTCCGCTCTCTCCCGGAACGATCGGCAGATTCACTTCGATCGCATCCTGACGCATCGACGAAACGCGGCCTGCGTTGAGCGAGGTCGCCAAGCCTAAGCCTTCGTCGTCGAATTGATCGGGAATCGGATAGCCGAGCAGACCGACGACGCGGCCGGGATGCGCATCCTTCGACGATCCGAGTTTAGCGACCGGAAGATTCGCGCGCTTGATACGCACGAGCGCGACGTCGAGCGTCGCATTTTTTGCAATAACATCGCCGGAGACTTTTTCTTTGTTCGCGATCGTCACTTTTAAGTTCGACGCTTGTTCGATCGCGTGCTCGACGGTCAGAATGTCGCTGCCCCACGTGCCCGTTGCAACAACTGTCCCCGTCGCGAACTCACTGTCGGGGTTGTCCTTCTTCTCGCCCGGAACGTCCATCGATAACATCACCACGGACGGACGCAGCGTATCGGCGGATTGCACGAACGCGTCGTCGGCATAATGTGCGTTGCAGGCGCAAAGCGCGAACGTCGCGGCTGCGGCGAGGGCGGCAACGGGGAGGCGTGACTTCATGGGCGCCTCAAGATTCTGCCGCAACGGCCGCGAGCGCCTCCCGCAATTTGTCAATCCCTTGTCCGGTCTTCGCGCTCACGCATAGCGTGGCGGAGTCGTGCGGCTGCTCGGCGGCCGCATCGCATTTGTTGAAAATCGTCAAGCGGGGCTTCGCGTCGAGCTCGAGCTCCTGAAGCGTGGCGTCGACTGCTTGCGCCTGGCGCTGCCAATCGGGATTTGACGCATCGACGACATGCACTAGCAAGTCGGCCTCTTTGAGTTCTTCGAGCGTCGCGCGGAAGGCGTTCACCAAATCCTTGGGCAGGTCGGTTATGAAGCCCACGGTATCCGCGACGCGCACGTACGTATTGTCGCCTAGCCAGACGCGGCGCAGCGTCGGATCGAGCGTGGCAAACGGTTGATCCGCTACGAATGCATCCGAACGAGCGAGCCGGTTGAGCAGCGACGACTTGCCGACGTTCGTGTAGCCGACGAGCGCCACGAGCGGCTCGGGCCGCGTTCCGGCGCGGCGCGTTTCGCGTTGACGCCGGACGTCGTCGAGTTGTTTGCGCAGCACCGAGATGCGGTGCTGGATGCGGCGCCGGTCGACTTCGAGTTTGGTTTCGCCCGGACCGCGCGTCCCGATACCACCGCCGAGTCGCGAAAGGTCTGCGCCCACGCCGATTAAGTTCGACTGCCGGTACCGCAGCTGCGCGAGCTCGACTTGCAGTTTGCCTTCGCGGCTTCGCGCGTGCTGCGCGAAGACGTCGAGGATCAGCATCGTGCGGTCGACGATGGGCACCGGAACGATCTTCTCGAGATTCTTGCGCTGGCGCGGCCGCAGATCGTTGAGTACCAGCAGCAGCGAGAGATCTTCGTTCCGCACGATATCCGCCAGTTCGACCGCTTTTCCGCTGCCGACCAGCGTTGCCGGGTCGATCGCCGCGCGCCGCTGCACGACGGTCTGCACGATCTCGGCGCCCGACGCTTCGGCCAGCGCGCGCAGTTCGATCAGTTCCGGTTCGACCGGGCGGTCACGGTCGCCGGTATCTACAGCGACGAGAAGCGCGCGATCAGCCATTGCAAACCTTTGACGTAGCGAGGTGACGGGCGCACGAGCATATTCGAATCAGCCGCAACGAACACGCGATGCGCGCGAACGGCGCGCAGGGTGCGCCACGGTTCGCGCCCCAGCACCTGATCGATGCGCGAATCGGCGGTCGCGACGATAACGTCGGGGTCGGCGCGCAGGAGTGCTTCATCGGAAAACTGTGCATACGAGGTGCGCAGCGACGCGGTCGCAATGCGGCCGCCGGCAAGGCCGATCAGCGTCGCGATGTATGATTTCGGTCCGATCGTCCACAGCGGCGCGGCCTGTTCGACGAACAGCACCGACGGCGTTTTGCGGTAACGCTCGGTTTCGCGCAGACGCGCGGTCTGCGTCTTTAAATGGGCGATCAGCTGCGCGGCGGCGCCTGAGCGCCCCGTTGCATCGCCAATCGCTTGGAGATCGGTGAAAATGTCGTTATAGCCGTCGTCAGGCAGAAACGTCACCGGAATACCCGCACGCTTCAAACCTTGTGCCATTCCCGCTTGCTCCGGAAGCGCGAACACGCGATCGGCGTGCAGCGAAACGATCTTCTCCGTGTTGACGGACGAAAAGTTGTTGACTTCCGGCAGTCCGCGCGCGCACGGCACGTCGCCGCTGTATTCGGAGACCGCGACGAGGCGATCGCGCGCACCGAGCGCGCACACGTCTTCGGCGAACGACGGCATGAGCGTAACGATCCGGTGCGCTTGCGGCACGGGTCCGTTGGAGACGGAGCCTGCCCGAGCGCAGCCGGCCAGCGCCGCGAGCAGCGCGAAAAACACGAATTTCACCGCGTCGGCGCTTCCTACAAACAGGACCGCACGCCTGCTCGTGGGAACAGGGTCGGCCTCAACGTTTGCGCGAGGGAAGCCGGTCGAAAACCGGCACGGTCGCGCCACTGTAGGCGGGGAGCCGCCCGAAGTCACTCTTCAGTTGAAGGGGAAGGCCCGGGCAATCGGCATCGATCCGCAAGTCAGGAAACCTCTGCAAACGTCTAACTCCTCGCGTCAAGGAAGGCTTGCAGATGCTTCTTTTCTCTGCGTGCGCGCTGTGCAGCGTGCTCGCACTCAATCCGTCTCCGTCACCCTCGCCGAGCGCCCAGCCCGAGATCGCGCACGTGTACACGAGCGAGCGCACCGACTCCACCGTGCGCAACACCGCGCGCACGACCTATACGGTTACGCGCGAAGAGATCCAGCGCAACGGCTACCGCACCGTCGCGCAGGCGCTGCAATCGATTCCCGCGCTGACGATATCGCCCCTCGGAGCGATCGGCGCCGCCGTAGATTTCTCGCTGCGCGGAAGCAGTTCGGCGCAAACGCTCATCTTGGTGGACGGCGTTCCCGCACCCGGTTCGTTCTCGAACTCCGTCGAACTCGGAACGATGCCGACGACGGGCGTCGAGCGCATCGAAGTCGTCGAAGGCGGCGGCTCGACGCTCTACGGCACCGGCGCCATCGGCGGGATTATCAACGTCATCACGGATCGCCGCAGCGAAACGTCGGCGACGCTGCGCAGCGGATCGTTCGACGACTCCGAAATCGCCCTTCAAACGCCCAACATTCAATACGATCGCATCAGCGCGGGCAACGCGTTCGGCTTGCCGGACGGTACGACGCGCGGCGATGCCGATTACAGCAGCACGGCGCTGCACGGCAACATCGAGCACACGTTCGGATCGATCTCGGCTGCGCTTCGCGCGGGGATCCAGAGCGATAACGGCGGCGCTCCCGGGCCGCTGTCGTTTTTGACGCCGTCCGCGCGTGAAAACGACGAGAACAAAAACATCGATCTCACGCTCGACCGCCGCACCGCGCAATCGGCGGCAACGCTGCAGGCCGGCGCTACGTCGCAAAAGATCGGCTATTATTGCGATTCCGCCGGCGATCCGCAGTGCTTCCAGCCCGGCATCGCGCTTTCGACGGATGCACGCGTGACGCTCGGACTGCGCAACGTCGTTCGCGGTGCGAACAATCAACTGCTGTACGGCATCGATCTTTCGCGCGGATTCGTGCGCGCAGACGACGGTTTCGGCGACATCGCCGTTGATTCGATGGCGCAAGCGGCGCTCTATGCTGAAGATCGCGTCACGACGTCCTGGGGTAGTGCGTATGCGGGACTGCGCGGCGAACGCGACGGAAGTCTCGGCGGCGAAGTCTCGCCGAGCGCGGGTTTCGTCGTGCGGCTTGCACCCGATACGGCGCTGAAAGTGAATGCGGCAACGGCTTTCCGCGCACCGAATGCGACCGAACTCTTCTTCCCCGGCTACGGCAACGCGCAGTTGCATCCCGAACGCGCTCAAGTAGCGGACGCGACACTCGTCGATTCCTCGCTGCTCGGCGGTGTGTCCATCGGCTGGTTCGGAAACCGCACGCGCAATCTGATCGAAGCGGAGCCGGTTGCATCCGTCGGGCCGGCATGCACGATCGATCCGTCGAGTTTCACGTACGAAGCCTGCAACGTCGATCATGCGTTCATCGAAGGGCTCACGTTTACAGCGAAGACGGTTCCGGTCAACGGTATCTGGGCTTCGCTCGCGCTGACCGATCTGTACCGTGCGGAAAACGTCGACACGCAAGCGCGCCTTCCGAACGATCCGGTCTTTGCGGCAACGCTCGGACTAAACTACGCAGCTCGCTCGCAGGATGCGTTCGTCAGCGCGTTCGGTGTGTCGGCACGTTCGCAAGGGGCGCGCGGTGAGATCTCGACTACGGTGCCGCAATGGCAGCAGCCGGTTGCATTCACCGCCATCGACGCCTTCGTCACGGTACGCGCGGGCGAGCGCGCATCGATCTCGCTGCGCGGATTCAACCTGGGCAACGAGCGCTACTCGGCGGTAAACGGATTCCCGATGCCGGGACGTTCGTTCGTGCTGGAGCTCTCGGCTAAGTAACGTGATCGTCAAACTGGCCGGCATCCTGCTCGCGGTACTTGCAGTACTGCTCGGCAGTTTGCTGGCCGGCGGGACGTGGATTGCTCCCGCGCACGTGCTTCACGCACTCGTGCATCCCGGCGATCCGCAAGCCGGTGTAATCGTTTGGCAGTTGCGTTTGCCGCGCGTCGCGATCGGCGCTGTCGTCGGCGCAGCGCTCGCGATGGCCGGCACGCTGCTGCAGGGAATGCTGCGCAATCCGCTCGTCGATCCGTTTCTAACCGGCGTTAGCGCGGGCGCCGCGCTGGCAATCGTCGCGGGAAGCGCAGTCGGCGTAACAGTCGGTTTTCTTCCGGCACTTGGTTTTGCCGCCGGCATGGCCACGGCGATTGCCGTTGCCGCACTCTCGCGGCGCGGTGCGGGCATCGATGCGACGCGGCTCATTCTGGCGGGCGTTTCGTTCTCGTCGCTGTTCGCCGCGATCATCGCGCTGATCATCACCGGACTGCAAACGGCATCTTCCGCACCGGCCATCGTCGGCTGGCTTGCCGGTTCGCTCGCAGGGCGCGGCTGGAGCGATCTCGCGTTTGCGCTGCCGTACGCACTCCTCGGCGCGGCGCTCGCATTTCTCGCGGTCCCGGCGCTCAACGCCTTGCGTCTGGGCGACGTGCGCGCGGCCAGCGTCGGCGTAAACGTGCCGCGCGCGCAGTGGATGGTGCTGTGCGCCGCATCGCTGCTGACTGCATGCGCCGTCACGCTTTCGGGAACAGTCGGATTCGTCGGTCTTATCGTGCCGCACGTCGCACGCCGCATCGTCGGATCGGATACGCGTTTCGCGCTTGTAGCGTCGGCGATGCTCGGCGCAGCTGCGCTCGCCGGCGCCGATGCGTTGTGCCGCTCGTTGTTTTCACCGGCGGAGATTCCGATCGGCGTCTTGCTCGCGTTTGTCGGCGTGCCGGCGTTTCTCTATCTCTACGTGCGCGACGAACGGGCGCCGGCATCGTGATCGTCGCAGACCGCTTAGAGCTGCGCGCCGGCGACCGCGTTCTGATGGCACCCGGTTCGTTCATCGTCGAAGCCGGTGCGTTTTGCGTAATCCTCGGCGCAAACGGCGCCGGAAAAACGACGCTGCTGCGAACGCTTGCCGGTATCCGTCCCTTCAGCTCGGGCACGGTTCACGTGGGCGGACGCGATCTCAAAAATCTTACGCATGCCGAACGTGCCGCAACGATCTCGCATCAAACCGGCGACGACATCTTCTTCGATAAACTGCGCGTCGCCGACGTCGTGGCGATGGGCAGATACGCTCACCACGGCTGGTGGGATTGGCGCCGCGACGAACGCGACGATTCGGCGGTAGCCAAGGCGCTCGAGGCCGTGCATCTTCAGGGGTTCGAAGAGCGTCAATTCGATACGCTTTCGAGCGGCGAACGGCAACGCGTTTGGATCGCCTTGTCGCTCGCTCAAGAAGCGCCCGTGCTGCTTTTGGACGAGCCGACGAGCCATCTTGACGTCCGCAACGCGCAAGAAGTGCTCCGGCTCCTGCGCTCGCTCTGCGCGTCGGGACGTACGGTCGTGTGCGCGCTGCACGACTTGAACGAAGCCGCGGCGTTTGCCGACAAGATCCTCTTAATCGGCGACGGCCGCTTACTCGCTTACGATACGCCGGAGCGTGTTTTGGCTGGGAATACGGCTGCGCTCGCCTACGGGTTGGAGTTGCGTTCGGTCCGGCTCGAAAACGGAAGCGTCCGAATTTTTCCGGCGTAGCACGTTTACGGTAAGCGTAACGTGGAATACACTAACCCGTGCAAACCATACAGTTAGCCGGCGATTATGATTTCGCACGAGCCGATGAACTCCGCAGTCTACTGCAGGCCGCCGACCCCGCCGACACGTTGACGCTCGACTGCTCGAAGGTTACCTACTTCGATTCCGCCGCCATAGCGGAACTCGTGCGCTTGCGCCGCGAACGCAACGCGCCGTTCAAGATCCTGGCCAGCCGCCCGGTTGAAAAGCTTCTCGAAATCGCGGGGTTGACGCGGCTGTTTACCGTCGAGCCGGTTTACCAGGCATCGCGCGCTTCCAATACACCCGCGCCGTGGACGTCCCCGGAACTCACCCAGCCGTAACGGCCGCGATACTTTCCGCTCAAAATCATCACGCCTACCGCATCGGCATCCTGAGCGCCGAACTTCGGATGGACCGCGCCGGTCGAACACGATACGACAACCGCTTTCGTTCCCGGCCTACCGAGCAGCGCGTGCGGCAGTAAGAACTGCCGCGTATCGGCCGATCCGCCCGAATAACGGACCAGGCGATCTTTGGAGTCCCACACGAGTACGTCCGGGTCGTCGACGCCGCCGAATAGCGTCACGTGCGTTCCGCGCGGGGCATGACATGCCGTGCGCGCGATTGCCGGCAGCGCGCACGCAGCCACCGCCAATACCACGAGCGCAACCCTAAACATGCGTCTGCACCTGAGGGGACGGCTGCGGCGCCTCGATCTCGCTCGGACGCGCGATCCGGATTGCAAGCACCGCGCAATCGTCGCGCATCGTTGCGCGCGTGCGCGCACGCGCACGCTCGATCAGCGATCGCGCGAGTTCCGTCGGGGCTTCCGGCGCGGAACGAATCCACTCCATCGCGCCCGACGCCTCCAGCAGAACGCCTTTTGCATCGCGCGACTCGGTCAGGCCGTCGGTTGAGAGCACGATCGTGTCGCCGTGTTCCAGATAGACCGTCCGCGCCTCGAACGGTTCTTCCATCACACCGAGAATCGGCCCGGTGACGGCGAGCTGTTCGACCGAGGCGGCGCGCCGGACGAACGCGATCTCGTGACCGCCGCTGGCATAATCGAGCCGCATCGACCACGTGTCGAGAATGCCGACGAACATCGAGACGAAGATGTTCGGGTTGTCTACCGTGCTGCGGAACGCCCGGTTAAACTCTTGCAGAATAAAGCCGGGATCGCGACGGCGCAGCGCGATGCCCCGAATCGTAAACTTGATGAATGCCGTGAGGACGGCCGCATCGACGCCCTTGCCGCTAACGTCGGCGATAAGAATCAATCCGAGCCGGTCGGAAAGGCGGTGCACGTCGAAGACGTCGCCCCCGACTGCAAACTCCGCATTCGCAGCGCCGTACGCGCTGCCGATCTCGCAGTTCGGCAGCGGCACGTGTTCGCTTCGGAACGCACGCTGCAGCGTCTGCGTGGTTACGCGCTCGCTTTCGAGCGCCGCGTTCAAGCGCGAACGCCAGCCGAAGAACAGAATCGAAAGAAATCCGAAGATGATCAGCGCCGCTATGCCTTGGAAGATCGTTTCGTTGATCCGCCCCTGCGTAGCGTCGAGGACCTCGCGGTTCTTCAGTTCCATCCGCGCTTCGATAAAGTGCGCGGCGTCGCTCTCGATGCCGACCAGATTCTTGCTGACGATCTCCAGCGTCGCGGCGTCGAGCTGCGGCCGGTTGAGCAGCGGCTCCGCCACCTGCGACTGCCAGCGCTCGTGCGCCGAGTCGTAGCCTCGGAGCGCGGCGAGCGCATCGGTGAGATGCTCTTGCTCCAGCACCCGTTCGAGTTCCGCGTGCGCCGCGCCGAACGTCGATGCGGTGACCCGGTACGAATCGATATCGGACGGATCTTTCGTGATGACGTATGCCCGGATGTAGTTCTGCTCGTCGAGTTGGATGCGCAGCATGTGCTCGAGCGCGAGCTGTGCGGTACCGATCGCACTCTGTTCGGCAAACGAGCTGTTAACGGCCCGGCGCGTGTTCAGACCACCGACCACCGCGATTATCAGCGCGAAAAGGAGAATCGTCGCTGCTGTTAGCGTGCCGGCGCTGCGGACCATGGGGGCGGAGAGCCGTGGGAGCCGTATCATTGGGTATAACCCTCCAGGTTATAGGTCCAGACAAGCGCCCCTTCGAAACCGGAGAGTCATGCAGACGCAACTTAACACTGCTTTATTCAAAAGCTACGACGTTCGCGGCATTTTCCCATCGGAAATTAACGAGGACGTAGCTTATCTCATCGGGCGTTGCTTCGTGCCGCTCCTTGGCGCGAAGAGCGTAGTAGCAGGCCGCGACATGCGGCCCTCCGGCGAGAAACTGTTTGCGGCGTTTGCACGGGGCGCATCGGAAGCAGGCGCGGACGTTACCGACATCGGCTTGGTCTCCACCGACGCACTGTATTTTGCCGTCGGCAAGTACGGCTTCGACGGCGGCGTCATGATCACGGCCTCGCACAATCCGGCCAACTACAACGGCATGAAGTTCACACGCGACAAAGCGCAGGCGATCTCATTGGAAACGGGCCTGGGCGAGATCCGCGACCGCATCGTAGCGAACGATATACCGCCGAAGGCGCCGGTGCCGGGGAAGATCGTGCAGCGCAATATTCTGGAAGACTTCGGCGCGCATTGTTTGTCGTTCATCGATCCGAAGGCGATCAAGCCGTTCAAGATTGCTATCGACGCCGGTAACGGCATGGCCGGCGAAACCGTGCCGCACGTTTTCAAGCATCTGCCGTGCGAAGTGACGCCGCTGTACTTCGAACTCGACGGCAGCTTTCCGAATCATCCGGCAAGCCCCATCGAACCGGAGAACATGATCGACCTGCAGGCGGCGGTTCGTAAACACGGCTGCGATCTCGGCGTCGCGTTCGACGGCGATGCCGACCGGATGTTTATCGTCGACGAGAAAGGCGATCTGATAGACGGCAGTACCGTAACGGCGCTCGTCGCGCTCAACACGCTCAAACGGTACCCCGGCGCGAAAATTCTGTACAATCTGATCTGCAGCCGCAGCGTTCCCGAGTTGATCGAAAAGAACGGCGGCATTCCCGTGCGCTCGCAAGTGGGCCATTCGCTGATCAAAAAGACGATGCGCGACGAAGACGTCGTGTTCGGCGGCGAACACAGCGGCCATTTTTACTTCAAAGATAATTGGTATGCGGACTCCGGCATGATCGCGCTGATGCAGTGCTTGGAACTCTTCAGCGAGGCGAACAAGCCCGTCAGCGAAGTTATCGCGCCGATCGACACGCGCTTCCGTTCGGGTGAGATCAACAGCACGGTCAAAGACGCGAAAGCCAAAATGGCGGAGATCGAGGAGCACTTCAAGGACGCGCAGATCGACCATCTCGACGGCGTCACCGTTCAATATCCCGATTGGTGGATGAACGTACGTCCTTCAAATACGGAGCCGCTGCTGCGCTTGAACGTGGAAGGCGATACGAAAGAGCTCATGGAGCGCCACCGCGACGAGGCGCTGGCGTTGATCCGCAGCTGATCGACCACTCCGCCCTTGCGCGCTACGACGCGGCGCGCAAGGAGCTTCTCGATTTAGTCCGCAGCCTCGAAGCGCTTACCGCGCCGGAAGGGCGAACCGCTTTAACCGCCGCGCGCGAGCGTCTCGAACGCTCGTCGTTCGTGCTGGCCGTCGTCGGTGAGTTTTCAAGCGGAAAGTCGTTTTTGCTGAACGCATTGCTCGGCAAATTCGGCCTGCTCGCGACGGATATCAATCCGTCCACGGCGACGATCACCGAACTCGAGTACGGCCCCGAGACGACCGCGCACGCGCATTACGAAGACGGCCGCACTGCGCGCGTTCCCATCGAGCGGCTCTCGAAGTTCGTCGCGAACGACGAGGATGCGCCGCTGCGCGTTGTCGTGCAAACCGATTCGGCGTTTCTGCAGCGCGGTTTCACCCTAGCCGATACGCCGGGTCTCGCATCGATAAATCCCGCACACCGGCGGGCAACGCTGCAGTTTTTACCGGGCGCAGACGCCGTATTGTATTTGATCGATACGCAGCAGCCGTTCTCCGAAGGCGACGCTTCGTTCTTAGGCATCATCCGGCAGCATCTCGACACGATCTTCATCGTGCAGACGAAGATCGATCTTTGGGAACAGCCGGGCGAGAGCGGGAAACCGGCATGGCAAAGCGCCGCCGAACGGATTCAGCAACTTGCCGCGGTGCATGCGCCGGGCGCCTACGTCTACGCGCTTTCCGCAAAGGTCTATGCCGACGGCGTGCAGCAGCACGATCCCGCCGCGATCGAACGCTCGCGGTTCGAGGCCTTTCTTTCGGCGCTGGATGCCTCGCTCGTTCGCAATACCGGGCGCGCGCGTATCCGGCGCGCCCGCGAGGTTGCGTTGGAAGCGGCGCAAGACGAGCTGGAGCGCATCGAGCGCGACCGCAGCATGCTGGCACTGGGAACTGCCGAGCTGCAGACGCGACGCGCGGCCGTGCAGCCGCAACTGGACCACCTGCAGCAGTTTACATCAGGCGAACGAGATCGTGCGCGCAGCGTTTCGGACCGCCTCGTCCAAGCCTTGTGCGAACGCGGAAACGTTTTGGCCGAAGACGCGCAGCAAGCGCTCGCGCACGCCTTCGACACGGCCGACATCGCACGGCTTCGCGACCGCGCACGTTTGCATATCTTAGTCGATCGCACGCTGGGACAAACAGCCGGTATCTTTGCGCAGGAAGTCGCCGCAGCCGTGCACGCGGAGTACCGGCGCGCCGCCGCCGATGCTGCCGGCGAGCTTCCGCTGCGATTCGATTTTGCGCAGGCCGCAGCGCAGGCGTTCGGTTCGAACGGCGCGAGCAACATGTGGAACGAAGAGCCCGCGCGCGCGCTCGCGGCGGCGATCGTTCTCGAAGCACTTGGCGGGCCGGCAATCAATCTCGTGCAGAGCATCGCGGCAAAGTTCGCGGGAGCGCAAACCGGCACGTACATGAAACGCGAACTAACCGCCGATCTGCGCGCGCAGATCTGGCCGGAGTTCGAGAACGGCATGCGCGCGTTTGCGGACGATATCGCGAACCGGATCGCACGCATTCGCGAGACGTACGATACGGCGCTGAGCGAGGCGCTCGCGCGCGCAACGGATGCGCTGTCCGGCAGCATCGATCGAGCACTCGCGGTTCACCAGACGCACGACCGCCAAAGCGATGCCGGTGCCGCGCTTCGGGACCGCGCACAAACCGTCACCGATCTTCGCGCAGCAATCGACACCGCTGCGTCGGCATTCTTGGAACGCGGCGAGGAGATAGCCGCGGCCGACGCCGGACCCGAAACGGTTCGCCGCGCGCATATCGCGACCGAATTCGACCGGGGCGCCTATCAGAAAGGCTTGCGTCCGCAGCGCTGGCGCGTTGCCGTGATCGGCGCGCTTCGCCGCGGCAAGTCGAGTTTGATCAATGCCTTTGCCGGCCATCGCGTTTTAGCCGATGAAGTCGCCGGCGCGATCGCTTATCCGGTTCACGTACGGTATGGCGAACAGGAAGAGGCGTTTGCGCTTCAGGCGGACGGAGAGTGGCGCGAAGTCGAAATCGAGTCCGCGCTGGAAGAAGCGACGCGCAACCCCGTACTGATTCTGACGCCGTGGAGCCTTCCGCGCGAACTCGTCCTGGTGCATGCGCCCGCCTTCGATGCCGGCGACTCGACGCTCGAAGACGTCTGCATGGTCGCTGCGCGCGAAGCCAGCGAAGTGCTGTGTCTTTTTTCGCGCCAGCTCTCCGATCGCGAACTTTCGCTGTACGAACGCATCGCCGCTTTGGGCAAGCCGATGCTGTTCGCGCATACACTCGCGGACAACGAAACCTCGCCCGAGCGCCGCGGCGTCGTTACGCTTGCGCAAGAGTATCTGCGCGAGCGTTCGATTCCCGTGCAGCGCATCTTCACCGTTTCCACGCTCGAACACGCGCAGGCGCGGCGCGAACATCGCGCACCTGCGGGCTGGAACGAGGTAGACGCATTAATCTCCACGGTAAGCGCGCATGCCGAAGAGCATATGGCACGGCTCTCGCGCTTGGAAAGGGCAGCGAGCGTTCCCGCAGCTCCGCCCGTGTCCAAAGGAGAATCCAAGCCGAAGCCGCTAGGCTTGTTGGGCCGCCTGTTGAAACGTTAGGAAAAGCACCATGGCATTCAACGGAACTCTCCACCGGTTTATCCTCGGTCCCGCTACACTTGCACTAGGGAACGGAGAGTCCGTACAGGGCCGGCTCGCAATCGATCGCGGCCGCATCGTAGAGATTCTACCGCCTGACGGGCCGTCCGACGTCGCGCTTCCACCCGGAACCACTGTCGCTCCCGGCATGATAGACGTTCACACGAACGGCGCCGGCGAGTTTTTATTCAATCGCGATCAAGGCTACGCCGTACCGGTCGCATCGGTCGAATACGCGCGCCAGGGTACGACGGGATACCTTGCAGGGATCATGACAGCGCCGTGGGAGTCGATGCTGCACGCAGCCGGCGAAGTCGCCGAAGCCGCGCATCAACTCGAAGAGGATCGTCCGCGCGGCGCGCGCTGCCTCGGCATTCATTTTGAAGGCCCGTTTTTAAATCCGAAGTTCCGCCGCGTGCACCAAGCGCAGTGGATCATTCCGGCAAGCGCCGAGCGCGCCAAAGAGCTCGTCGATGCAAGCCGGGGCGCGTGCATGATGGTCACGCTCGCACCGGAGATCGACGGCGCGACCGACGCGGCACGCGTCTTTCTCGAACACGGCATCGTCTGCTCCGCAGGTCACACGTCGGCGCACTATCGCGAAGGCATGCTCGCTATCGGCCTGGGGTTCCGGTCGCTGACGCATGCATTCAATGCAATGCCGCCGCTCGATCACCGCGATCCATCGATCCTTGCGGCGTTCATGCAAGATGGACGCACGCTCGTGCAGTTGATCTGCGACGGCCATCACGTCTCGCCCGTCATGGTCGACGTGCTGCACCGCGCGCTCGGCGATCGTATCGTGCTCGCAACGGACAACATGCCGCCGGCCGGACCGGGCTATCACATCGAAGGCGGCGTGATGCGCTCGGAAGACGGAACGATAGCCGGCAGCGCGCTTCGGATGGACGAAGGCCTGCGCAACTACATGGCCTACACGGAACTGCCCTTTGCGCGAGCCATCCTGTGTGCAACGTCGGCGCCCGCGAAGCTGCTGGGATTGCAGCGCGAGATGGGCTCGATAGCGCCGGGCATGCGCGCAGACCTCTCGTTCTGGGATACCGAGTATTCGGTTATCGCAGCGATGGTCGGCGGCGTGACGGTCTTCGGCGAACTCGGAGCGCCCGCCGCCGCATAACGCCCGCAGGGCGA
Source organism: Vulcanimicrobiaceae bacterium (assembly GCA_035701665.1). Lineage (GTDB taxonomy): Bacteria > Vulcanimicrobiota > Vulcanimicrobiia > Vulcanimicrobiales > Vulcanimicrobiaceae > DASSRQ01. The sequence continues at coordinate 3,854 of DASSRQ010000123.1, read as the reverse complement.
CACAAAATCCGCGCAGCAAACGTTCCGGCTGTATGAAGAGTACGCAAGCCGGACGTTTTCTAACGATCGCCGCAGCCTCGGCAGCACTGCTTTTCGGAACCGCTCAGGCGCAGCGGCAGCTCGCGCGAGACGTCGCGGACCCTCTTGCGGTCGAGCCCTCGCACACGATTCAGATTCCGTTGAATTTTTACGAGTTCGGTTACCAAGGACCGTCGGGATCGGCGAGCACCGAGTTTTACCGGATCCCGCGCGATCTCTTCATAGGGTTGGCCGCGCGCACGATCAAAACGCCGGATGCGTTTCAGGCGGTCCGCACGCGCGGCACGCTCGTACGCTCGTTCGTTTCTAACGAAAGCGACGCGGAGAGCGGCGCTCGCGTTGCGGACGTCGGAGAATATCCCGTCGGGCAGTATGCAGCGGTCGTAACAAACGGATCGCACGTACTTCTCACGCCGGTAACAGTAACGACCATCGGGGTTCTCGCGGGAAGCACCGGAACGACATCCGCTTTTTGGGCCGTAAATCTCGCCGATTTTTCCGCGCACCGCGAACGGCTGCAATTCCTAGCTTTTTCGAATGCAAAAGAGCACGACATATCCTCCACTGCCGATGGCGTAGCAGTCACAGACTTAAAAGCGCCATGGAGCGGCGGAAACAGTGCCATTCTCGCCGAGGCTTCGGACGGTTCCATCGGCGTGATGACCCGGTACTGGTACGGCCAAGAGCGCGGCGAGACGGCATTCGTTCAGACCGATCGCCCGTTGTACAGAGAAGGCCAGCGCGTGCATTTCCGCGCGATCTACCGCACCGGCGACATCGGTTCGTTCGAGCCGCCGCACGGGCAGCGGCGCATACGCGTTCTCGACGAGGACAACACCAAAATCTACGACCGTACCCTGACGCTGGACCGCTACGGCAGCGTGCACGGCGACTTCGTACTCTCCGACTCCGCGCGTCTAGGCGCGTACCGGATTCTCGTCGACAGAAACGATTGGGGACCTTACGGATTCCAAGTGCAGGCGTACAAAAAGCCGGAGTACGAAGCCGACCTTTCCGCACCGCAACGCACGATTATCGGCGGACACACCGCGACGTTTTCCTTGCTGGCCAAGTACTTTTTCGGCCGGCCCGCAGCCGGAATGCACGTAGCCTACACCGCCGTCGCGCAGCCGCAGTACTATTGGTTCTCGCCCTTCGACCGCTGGTTTCCACACAACTATCAAACGAAAACGCTCGCGCAAGGCTCGGCGGTAACGGACGGCAACGGCGCGTGGAAGATTCGCGTTCCAACGAACCACGTCACCGATTCACAAACGCTCGAGGTGACCGCTGACCTGCGCGATACATCGGGACGTACGGTTTCGACCGCATCTTCGATGCAGATCGTCCCGGCGGAGTTCTCGATCGGTATCACGCAAGATCGCTGGTTCGCTCAGGCGGGGCATCCGATCTCGTTCGGATTTACGGCACATTCGTACGAAACCCAGAAGTCCGAAACTCGAAACATTCATGTAACCGTGACGCACGCGGTATGGAACCAGAAGGCGTGGCGCTACGATAGCGGGCGCACCGATTTGACGCGCGACATTACAACCGGCGATAAAACGGCCGTGGCATTTACACCGGAAGAATCCGGAATGTACGCGGTGCGCGCGACGGGAACGGACGAGGCCGGAAACACGTCAGCCGCAACGAGCAGTTTGTGGGTCTCCGATGCGCGCGGCGGCGAGCCGCTGCCCGGCATGCAGCAGCCGCTGGTGACGTTTTCTAAAACGTCATACAAGCCCGGCGAACGGATGCAAGCGCTGATCACGCTCCCGGTGCGCGATCGCGATGTCCTCGCCGTGCTTTCGACGGATCGCGTGGCCGAAGCGCGCGTCATACACGTGCGCGGGTATTCAGCGGCGGCCGTTTTTGCCGAACCGCAAGACGCGCAGCATGTAACGTTGAGCGTCTCGCTGCCGCAAGAACTCGGCGTGATGAACGGCGCAGCAAACGTGAGCATCGTACCGGGGCCGCGCGTTCTCAACGTCGCCATCGTGCCGGATCGCGCGAAGTACGAACCCGGGCAACGCGCGCAGTTCCGCGTGCACGTTACCGACGCAAAAGGACGACCCGTCCGAACGGAGATCGGCATCTCGGTCGTTGATGCGGCGCTGCTTGCGCTGCTCCCGGATTCTTCGAATATCGGCGACACGTTCTACGGCGCGACGTCGCCGTTCTATCCGGAAGCCGGCTGGTACCGGCCCAACCGGACGCTTAAGACGATTGCGGCAATCCGCTCAAGGGATCTCGTGAAACCCGGAACCACGTCTGATACCTACAGCGTCCAAGCGCCGCGAATGTCCGGCGAAGCGGCCACACCTGCGCCGCAAGGCATGAACGGCCCCGTCCGCAGCAAGTTTGCCGACACCGCCTATTGGGCCGGCGATGCGCAGACCGACGACTACGGCAACGGCCGGATCGTTTTTACCTGGCCCGATAACTTGACCACGTGGGTCGCAAAGGCCGTAGCGGTCGATGACGCCGCATCCGTCGGTCAAGGTAACGGCAAAGCGCTGGTCACCAAAGACTTTCTCGTGCGGCTCGAGCTGCCGCGGTTCTTGCGCAAAGGCGACAAGACGACGATTGGCGGCATCGCGCACGGCGTTGCGGGCAGTGCGCAAGCGCATCTGCGCTTGGACATCAATGCCGATCCGCTCGATGCGCTCGTCGCGTTCGACCATACTGCGAGCGCGAGTACGTCGTGGCCGTATACCGCACCGGCCATCGGGGACCAAACGTTCGTTTTGCGCGGAAGCGACGGCGCTCGCAGCGATGCGATGCAGATGATGATTCCAATCGAATCGTCCGGAACTGCGGAACACGAACGCGATGCCGGAACGACGCAGGCACAGTCGACGCTAGCCGTCTCGCTGCCCGCGGGATACGATGCCGGCGCGCTGCACCTGCAGCTTACACCGAGCGTTGCGGCGCAGTTGGTCGAGAACGTTCGACTGCTCGACGTGTATCCGTACTATTGCACCGAGCAAACGATGTCGGCCGCCCTGCCCGCCGTCTTCGTCGATCGAGTGCTCAAACGCACGCATCTGCAGCGTACCGCCGATCGGAACACCGCGGAGATCGTCGAACACGCGCTCGCGCGCTTAGCGCAACTGCAGCATGGCGACGGCTCGTGGGGCTGGTGGGAGAACGACGACGGCCACCCCTTTATGACGGCATACGCGCTATACGGATTGACCGAGTTTCGCAAAGCCGGCTACGACGTCTCGCGCAACGGCATGTACTCGCGCGGTATCGACGCTCTCGTTGCGCTTCTCGAAACGCAGCGCACCGACACGTTACGTTTCTGGGGCGGCGCACAAAAGGGATCGGAATGGAATACGCGTGCGTACATGCTCTTCTCGCTAGCAAACGCCGCACCGGAGCGGATACCGCGGTCGTTACTGAGGCAAACGATCGACCGGGCGAAGGACCTTAACTCGTATGCGCTCGCGACACTCGGATTGGCCGCGCACGAGCTCGGCGACGACACAACGGCAAGGCGTCTCCTCGCACTACTGAATGCGCGCGCCATCGACAACGGCACGTACCGGTATTGGACGGGCGAGTCCTGGCACTACGCATGGGAAGACGACCCGATCGAAACGACCGCGTACGCTTTGCGGTTGAATGCCGCGCTCGGCGATGCGGCCGGAACCGCACGCACCGTCGCGTTCCTGCGGTCGGAACAGCACGGGTCGTGGTGGTTTACGACCAAAGACACGGCCGCCGCCATCTATGCGATCGCGCAAACCGTTCCGGATTCGTCGCCAGAGTTCTCGCCGGACGAAACGGTGCGCGTGTCGGTTGAC
>DASSRQ010000122.1:0-3054 GCA_035701665.1 Vulcanimicrobiaceae bacterium | reverse complement strand
ATGCATGGGTCGTCTTCACCAGCGCCAACGGGGCGCGCGCATTTTTCGAGATTATGGACGCACGGCGCGAAGATGCGCGCCTGTTCGGTTCGGCAAAGATTGCGGCCATCGGCAGCGCGACTGCCGCAGCACTGCGCGAACGGGGCGTCTATCCCGATCTGACGCCGGCGCGCTTCGTCGCCGAAGATCTCGCGGAGCTTTTACTCACCGCCAGCGCGCCTGAAGACCGGTTCTTGATCTACCGTGCGCAAGAAGCGCGCGACGTTCTGCCGGCGGCGCTTCGCGAACGCGGGCGAACCGTCGATGTTGTCGCGGCGTATAAGACCGTGATTATTCACGATCCCGCGTTCGCGGACAAACTTGCGCAGTGCGACATCGTAACGCTCACCAGCGCCAGCACGGTCCGCGGATTTTTGGAAAACGCCGGCAGCTCGAAAGCCGCGGATGCAAAACTCGTCGCCTGCATTGGACCGATCACCGCGCAAGCCGCCCGCGATGCGGGAATGCGCGTCGACGTCGTGGCCGAGCCATCGACGGCTGCGGGCTTGATCGCCGCGCTGACGCGCACCGCCTGATGGGATTGACGCAGCGCGGTTGGATCGCGGCGCTTGCCGTGGGCGCATGCACGCTCGCCGGCGGCGGCTGGCGGTTCGCGCTCGTTCTGCTGGCGTTCTTCCTTTCATCGATGGCGCTCTCGCGCGTGGGCCGCAAACAAAAAGCGGCCATAACGACCGCCGGTAAGCACGGGCCGCGCGACGAGTGGCAAGTGTTAGCGAACGGCGGCATTGCCGCGGGGTGTGCGCTGGTTGCGGCCGCCACGCACCGCGAGCTCGCTGCGGCGGCGTTCGCCGGCGCCTTCGCCGCCGCCAACGCGGATACGTGGGCCACGGAGATTGGAACTCTGGCGAATGGCGTGCCGCGCTCGATTCTGACGTGGCGTCCGTTGCCCACCGGACTCTCGGGCGGCATCACGGCAGCCGGAACGCTGGCGCAGGTCGCGGGAGCCGTTGCGGTCGGTGCCGTGGCCGGAGTTCTGGGAATCGCGCCGTGGTGGGCCGTAGCGGCGGGCGGCGTGGCCGGAAGCCTGGCCGACTCGGTCGCGGGCGCGGCCCTTCAGGAGCGGCGGTACTGCCCGCAGTGCCGCATTGAATGCGAGACCGACCCGCACGCCTGCGGCACGGCTACCGCGCTCGCCGGCGGCACCCCGTGGCTGAAGAACGACGGGGTGAACTTCGTTTGTACGGCGCTCGGGGCAGTCGTTGGTGCGGTCCTAACGGTCCGCTAAGCGGCCGCGCCCTTACCGTATTTCTTCTCGAGGTACGGGATGATGTCGTCGTCGTCGGCCAGCACCACGTCGCCGTCGACCATCACCGGAATTCCCGTCTGACCGGATACTTGCTGCACGATAGCACGCTGGCTGTGCGCTTGCGGCACGTTCACCACTTTATAGTCGAGCAAGAGGTCGGTCAATTTTGAGCGGACGCGGGCGCAATAGGAGCACCATTCCGCTTGATAGAGTACGATATTGGTGTCACGCACGGGCGTGTATTCTCCTTAAGTAAGAAAGAGAGATGGGCGCGGCGGTTCGATTTGACGACTCGATCCTATGGCGGGCACTGGCCGCCTCGCTTGCGCTGCACTTGATGTTCGCGCTGTTTCTTCCCATCTGGACGCCCCCGCAATCGCAGGGGTTGCAGCCCATCGAGTCCGTGTCGTTCGCCCACTTGATGCGCGTACAGATCGAGCATCCGTCCAGGGCCGCTCTGCCGGTGGCTGTGCCCAAGCACGCCAAGGTCGCTTCGAAGGTGACGCTGGCGCGCACGCGCGCCGAGATATCCGCGAAGACGCACAAACAGCGCAGCATCCGCATCGCGCTAACCGGCCCCTCCGGAACGAAAACCGCGGCTGCGCCGAAGGAAAACCTGAAGCAGAACAACGTCCCGCTGATCGCGCAGGCGCCTGCATCGAATCAGCCGCAATCGGTTATCAAAAGTGAGACGCTTCGCACGCCCGATCCGGATGCGAGCGTCGACACGCGTTCGGTCGAGAGTTCCGGTGCATCCGATCGCGGCGGTGTAATGCCGCTGGGAGAAAACAATCCGCCGACGCTCGACCCTGGCGTGCGCGACAAACTCGCGAAGCTCATTCAAACCCACGTCACGCTGATCGTCGTTGTCGGCGAAGACGGGCGCACGAAGAGCATGAAGTTTACTCCGCCGCTCGACGCATCGACCGAAGAAGCGATGCGAACGTTACTTGCAGACGCCGCTTGGGATCCGGCAGTTTGCGGCGGCGGCGTGAGTTGCGAAGGGACGGCTACGATTAAGCTCTGACTACGGCTGCCGGCACCGGTGACCTGAGTGCAGGCTGTCCTGGCAGAGCACGTTTCCGTCCGTGAAGGCCCCTAACCACTGTCCGGTTTGTGCATCGATTATCTCGATATGGATGCCCGATGACCAGACGGTAATGCCCCGCCGGAACGGACGATCGAAACGCGCCACGATTTTCCACACCATGCGGCGCGGCGACACGGCATAGCTCCATGCAAGATCGTGCCCGGCCTGGCCATATCGTACTAAAGAAACGTTCGTAATGCGCAAATTTGCGTTCATTCGCTCGAACGACTTAACAATAGTGTCGTGCGTGAGTAGCAGGTTATGCGCGACGCCGTCGTTTGCCGGGAGCACAATGGGCGCACGTCGAGTCGTGCCGGCTGCGCTAGTGGCTACAAATGTTGCAAAAATAGCCGCTGTCAGAGCTAAAGCGCGGATCATGCGCCCTTCGATACCTCAGGATGACACTCAGAGAATAGATTTCCCCAAACCCGAGCAGATAAGGCCCACGGCAAGCGCCGCCGTTTGATTGCGTGTGTCGAGAATCGGATTGATCTCCACCATCTCGATGGAACCCAGCTGCCCCGATTCGAACAGCATCTCCATCGCTAAATGCGCTTCGCGGAAGCTCAACCCGCCTTTAACCGGCGTACCGGTTCCCGGAGCTTCGCTCGGGTCGATGCCGTCCATATCGAACGACATGTGCACTTGTTTTTTGTCT
>DASSRQ010000121.1:0-7781 GCA_035701665.1 Vulcanimicrobiaceae bacterium | reverse complement strand
TTCTACGATAGCCGCTATCGATTCGACCTCGGCATCGCTCACGGCGCCGAGCATTCGAGTCAAATCGCCTTGGTCGATTCCTCGTGCCGCATCGAATTTCATCAATACCAGATACGGGAGCGGTACGACGCGCAAACCGGTTTGGTCTTCAACGTGCCCCTCGAAGGCGCGCAAGCACCACTGCTGTGCGCTAGAAAGGATATCGGCTTCCTCTGAGCCCCTATGCCATGCCTGGCCGTAGAGCCCCAGGGTCGCGCTCGGAAAAGCGAGGTCCACGCGTTTTTTAAAACCGGCTTTTTGAAGGCATTCGGCGGCCTCGGTAAATTGTTTGTGGGCCACCAAGAAACCGATATCTTTCGTCTGCCGTTCCGGCATGAACGCGCGCGTCGCGACGCCGCCGGCGACGAGTACCGGGAGACTGCCAAAGATGTCGAGCGGGTTCACGGACACCTTAGCGCGCGGAAGCGACATGAGATGTCCGGTGTCGCTTCCTGTTCCAACCGGACGCCTGCGAAGACCACGATCCAGATAAAACCGGCGGCGTGCTTTCGGATCGCTGACGTCGCGCATGTCAGAACGGAATCTCGTCCTCGTCCAGCGGAGGCGCAGAGGCGCCGGAATCGGCGGACATCGCCTTATCGATATCGCTCTGAGCGCCCTTGAGCAGTTTCTCGCAGTCGTCCGAAAGCGTCTTGCCTTCTTTGAACAGCGCAACGGCGCGGTCGAGCTCGACGTTGCCGCTCTCCAGTTCCTTGACGATGCTTTCGAGACGCTCGATTTTTTTTTCGAAATCGCCCTGTTTCTGCTCAGCCATCTGAGGCCGCCCCTTCGACTCGGGCGCGGAGCTTTCCGTGTTCCAGCGTGGCCTCGATCTCGGTACCGGCGGGCGCGTCGGACGCATTGCGCAGCGCCTTGCCGTTCAGTGTTACGATCGCGTAGCCGCGTTCCAGAATACGCGTGGGGTTCAGCGCCGTCAGCGTTCCGGTCAGCAGCCCCAAGCGCTGCGAGGGTCCGCGCAAAACGGCGGACCGTTGGCGCGAGAGCGCTTCGTTCAGCCACGCGAGACGGTCGGTACCCGTTCGCGTTCCGCTTCGAGCCAGCACGTCTAAGCGCGACCGCAGATTCGCCAGCCGTTCGCGCCGGCGGTTCAACCCTTCGCTGGGCGTATTGCGCTGCAAGCGCCGCTCCAAGTCGACCAATCGCGCATGTTTGCGGCTCGCATAGATCTGCGAGGCGTGGCGCAGCGCCGTCGCGGCCGAGCCGAACCGTTGGTCCGCCTCGAGCTTGATTTCGCGCACGCGTCGATCTAAGCGCACGGCATACCGCTCGATGAGCCCGCGATACCGGTCGCCGATCTCGCCGAAGTATTGTGCCGCGTTAGACGGGGTCTCGCAGTGATAATCCGCAACCTGATCGCTCACGTGCATATCCAGGTTGTGGCCGATTGCCGTCATGACGGGATGCTTGGCGCGCGCGATCGCCCGCGCCACCGGCTCTTTATTGAACGGGAAAAGATCTTCGACGGAACCGCCGCCGCGCGTGAGCACGATGACGTCGACGTTCATCTTCGAGGCTTTGTCGATGGCCTCGGCGATATCCATCTCGGCGCCGTCGCCTTGCACGCGCGTCTCGACGAACTTGATCTCGACGAACGCCGCCCGGCGCGCCATCGTGGTGAGAAAGTCGTCCATACCGCGGCTCGTGCGCGACGAGACGATCGCAATACGCTGCGGAAACACCGGCATCGGCCGCTTGCGCGACGTATCGAAGAGCCCTTCTTTGCGCAGCTTCTCTTCCAGCGCTTTCAGCTGCGCGTAGATCGCGCCCGAACCGGTGTATTCGATCTCGCGAACGATGAGTTGAAAGATACCGCGCTGCTGGTAGACCGAGAAGTCGCCGCCGCAGATGACCTGATCGCCGTCGCGCAGGCTCGAAAACTTCGGCGCATCGCTCGACCAAACGATGCACGATATCGAGTCCTTGCCCTCGGCGAGATTGAAACGCAGATGTCCGTTGCTCGGGTTTAAACCGGAGACTTCGCCGCGAATGCGGGTAGCCGCAAGCGCTTTGTTTGCCGCGATTAGGCGCCGCACGTAACTCAGCACCTCGCTCACACCGCGCACCGTCATTGCGAGCGGCTGCGGTTGTTGCGGCTGCGGCTGCTGCGGACGCTGCGAAAAGAGCGAGTCTTGCATGGTTACGGTTTCGGCGAAGGCGATTCCGCGGGCACGTAGTTGTTCGGCAGCGGCGACGTGTCGAGCGTCGGGTCGGGCGCTTCCGTCGGTGCGGGCGGCGGCGGCGGCGCGGTCGGTTCCGGCGAGAACGTCGGCGCGGGCGGCATGTTTACACCGCTGCTTTGATGGCCCGTATTGTATCCGAACACGTTTTGCCCCGTCTTGTGCAGCACGGCAGTTTGCGGCGCGCCGCACGGCGTCAACGGTTCCGTTCCGGCAAGGTAATACTCGAAGCGGCTGTAGCCGCCGCCGCAACTCGCGACCTTCTTCACTTCATCGCCCGGGAACGTGAACTCGTGTTTGGCGACGTGCGCGAGCGCGCCGCGCATAAAGCGCGCCCAGATGCGAGCCGGAATATTGCCGCCGTACGATTCGCTCATCGCTTCGTACTTGTCGTTGCCGATCCAAACGGCCGTTACGAGGTCCGGTGTGAATCCGACAAACCACGCGTCGTGGAAGTTCGACGTCGTTCCGGTCTTGCCGGCCGCGGGACGGTCGATCACCGCGTTCGGATAGCCCGTGCCGTGATTGATGACGTCTTCCATCATCGAGGTCATGATGTACGCAGTACCCGCGCTGACCACTTCCGTCTGCTCGGGATACTGATTGTCGAGCACGGTGTTGCCGAGCGAGTCTTTGACCAGCCGGAACGGCGATGACGGAATGTGAACGCCCTGGTTCGCGATGGTCGCGTACCCCGTCGCTTGATCCAGCGGCGTAACGAGCGACGTTCCCAGCGCCAGCGACAGATTCGATTCGAGCGGCGAGTCCACGCCCATGCGATGCGCGTATTGAATCACTTGATCGACGCCGAGCTGTTCGAGCAGCTTCACGGCGACGACGTTACGGCTTTGCGCCAGCGCGACTCGCAGCGTCACCGGGCCCATGAAGCGGAAGTCGTCGTCCATCGGCGACCATTTGGTGCCGTCGCCGGCATCGTAACTGACGGGCGAATCGTCGATGACGGTCGTCGGCGGCATCCCCGAATCGATCGCCGCGGTGTACACGTACACTTTGAACGACGAACCCGGCTGACGGTGCGCCTGCCACGCGCGATTAAACTGGTTGTTCAGCGAAAAATGCACGCCGCCGATCATCGCCATGATCTCGCCGGTCGACGGTTTGATCGCGACGAGTGCTGCCTGGCTCGCGCCGATGCCCTCGGCGTGAGACTGCTCGATACCCCAATCCACCGCTTCCTGCGCGAGCTTTTCCATGTGCGGATCGACGGTGGTGTAAACTTGCAATCCGCCTTCGTACGTCGCTTGTTTTCCGAACGTACCCTCGAGGCGGTCGATCGCGTACGTCGTAAACCACGGCGCGCGAAACCCTTGCAGACCTTCGGGGCGTTCGCCGGCAAGCTCCACGGGTTTCTCGTAGGCCGCGTCCGCTTGCGCCTGCGTGAGATAGCCGCTCTCTGCCATGCGATCGAGCACGTGACGCTCGCGTTCGCGCGCGAGCTGCATGTTCACGTACGGCGAGTAGTCCGACGGCGCAGCCACCAACCCCGCGAGCATCGCGGCTTGTCCCGCCGTCAGCGAGCCGACGCCGCGTCCGAAGTACGTGTGCGCGGCTGCGTCGACGCCATATGCGCCCGATCCCAGATAGATCAGGTTGAGATAACGCTCGAGAATCTCGTCTTTGGTGTAGTAGCGCTCGATCTCCATCGCGAGCAGCGCCTCTTGCACCTTACGCGAGAGCGTCTGTTTATCCGTAAGAAACAACCCGCGCGCGAGTTGCTGCGTGATCGTCGATCCGCCTTGCTCCAGGCGGTGATGCGTAAAGTTCGCCACAGCGGCGCGCGCGATGCCGCCGAAATCGACGCCGTGATGCTTGTAGAAGTTGTGGTCCTCGTTGGCGATGAACGCCTCGCGCACGAGCGGCGGGATCTTATCGATCGGCGTCCAGATCCGGTTCTCTTTATAGAGCGTCGCTAGCAGCGATCCGTCGCGCGCATATACGCGCGTCGAACGGGCCGGCTGGTAGTCCGCCATCCGGCTGATGTCGGGCAGATTGCGCGAGTACGCAGCCACAATGCCCGCAATGGAGCCCGCCGCAAAAAGCACGACGAGCAGCACCACGACCAGCAGGCCGCGCCAGAATCTACGCATTACCGTTGGATTTCGTCAGCGCCGACAGGACGCCGTTCACAAACCGTCCCGACTCTTCGGTAGAAAACCGCTTTGCGAGCTCGACCGCTTCGTTGATCACGACCGGGGTCGGCGTTTCCGGACGATGGCGCAGTTCGAACGTTCCCATGCGTAACAGCAAACGATCGATCGTCGGCAAACGTTCGAGCGTCCAGCCTTCGAGCAGCGGTGAGAAGGCGGCGTCGCTCTCGTCTTTATGTTCGAGCGTGCCGAGTACGAGATCTTTGACGAACAGCCGCGCCGAGCTCTCGGCATGCGTCGAGAGATACTCGTCGAGCACCTCGGACGGGTCCCGGTGTCCGATTTCAACGGAAAAAAGAGCTTGAAGCGCGAGTTCGCGGGCCATCCGGCGCGAGGGCAAGAGAAGTTCTCCTAGGCGGCGCCCACGCGGCTCTCGAGCAGCGCGGGAAGGAAGTCGATGGAATAGTGCCCGCTGCGGAACTGCTCGGTCCCCAAGATCTCTAAGCACATATCGATAGTGGTATTCACGCCTTCGACGACTGTTTCACGAAGGGCGCGCTCCATGCGTGCGATTGCGGCTTCGCGCGTGCTCCCGATGGCGACGATCTTGGCGATCATCGAATCGTAGAACGGCGGCACCATCGCGCCGGAGTAGATGTGCGTGTCCACGCGGATGCCGGGGCCTCCGGGAAACACGACGTTCGTCAGTTTGCCGGCGGCCGGCGTGAAGTTGTTGTTGGAATCCTCCGCATTGATGCGGCACTCGATCGCATGGCCGTTCGGCTTGAGATCGTCTTGCACGTAGCCGAGCCGTTCGCCCGACGCGATGCGGATCTGTTCTTTGACCAGATCGATGTCGTACACCATCTCGGTCACCGGATGCTCAACCTGAATGCGGGTGTTCATCTCCATGAAATACACTTGGTCGCCGCTCACCAGAAACTCGAGCGTTCCGGCGTTGCTGTAGCCGACGTGCTTGCACGCTTTGACGGCCATGTCGTGCAGCGCTTGCCGGGCTTTTGCCGGCAGATTCGACGCCGGCGCTTCTTCGATGAGCTTTTGGTGCGAGGGTTTCTGCACCGAACAGTCGCGTTCGCCCAGATGCACGACGTTGCCGAAGTTGTCACCGAGCACTTGCACCTCGATGTGGCGCGGCTTGATGATCAATTTTTCCATGTACACGCGGCCGTCTTTAAACGACGCTTCCGCTTCCGCGGTTGCCGACGCGTACGCGCGCTCCAACTCGTCCGGGACGTTGACGACGCGCATGCCTTTGCCGCCGCCGCCCGCCGTCGCCTTGATTAGCACGGGGTAGCCCATCTGCTCGGCGGCCGCGCGCGCTTCGTCGACCGAAGAAAGAATGTCCGTGCCGGGCGTGGTTGCAACGCCGGCTTCCTTCATGACGCGTTTGGCGGTCGCTTTATCGCCCATCGCCGAGATAACCGACGGCTTCGGACCGATGAACGTCAAGCCGTGATCGGCGCAGATCTGCGCGAACCGTGCATTTTCGGCCAAAAAGCCGTAGCCCGGATGCACCGCATCGCAGCCCGTGATCAGTGCGGTCGAGATGATGTTCGGAATATTGAGGTACGAGCGCGGAACCGGTCCCGGCCCGACGCAGAACGCTTGGCCGGCGTGACGCACGTGCAGCGACTCGCGATCCGCTTCGGAGAAAATAGCGACGGTCTGCACGCCGAGTTCGCGGCAGGCGCGGTTGATGCGCAGCGCAATCTCGCCGCGGTTGGCAATCAAAACTTTTTTAAGCACGAACGATCTCGAAAAGCACTTGCCCGTATTCGACGGCGTCGCCCTCTTTGCAGCGAACCGCGACGATGCGTCCGGCGCCGAGCGAGCGCACGGGATTGCGGATGCCGAGCGCCTCAACGTATGCGAGCTCGCGGTCGCCCTCGAGCTCGTCGCCTTCGTGAACGGGCGGCCGGGTTAAGTGAAAAACGCCGACGAGGTCGGCTTTGATCTTCTCGGTGTTGACGGGCGCTGCGGCCTTCTCTTCGGGGACGTCGGAAACGGGCGCGCGCCGCGGTGCCGCGACGGCCTTGCGGCGCAGCTCCACGGAGTCGTCGTTCTCGTCCTCGATGCGCAGGCGCATCAAATCGGTTTCTAAGAAGGCCTGCGCAAGCACGCGCACGCGGTCGGCCAAGGGCTCCTCGGACATGAGCGAGACCGATTCGCGCTCGGCCGCCGGGAGCCTCGCCAGGGCGGCGGTCCACGCCGGGTCGAGTTCGGCAAGCGGCGCCAAGGCGAACGCCCGCTCGTGCAGCCGCGGGTGCGGAATCTGCAGCTCGGGGTGCTCGAACGGCTGCTCGCCGTACACCAAAATATCCAAATCGATGGCGCGCGGCCCCCAGCGGCGCGAGGGAACCCGGCCCAACTCCGACTCGAGCACTTTGAGTTCCCGCAGCAGGTCGAGCGGCGCGAGTGACGTCTCGAGCAGCGCCACGGCGTTGCAGAAGTCAGGCTGATCCGGATCGCCCCATGGCTTGCTCGCGTACAAGCTCGATGCGCGGACGACGGTTCCCGCGCGCGAAAGTGCGGCGATCGCGCGGCGCACCGTGCGACGGCTTTCGCCCAGGTTCGCGCCCAATCCGATTGCAGCGAGGGTCATACGCTACGGAAACGCAGCGCGAAAGCGCGGATTTTCGCGATCGAGGGTGACGCTCGGTGTTGCGCCGGCAAGCAGGGCGGGTTTTGCGATCTTCACGCGTGCGCGTGCGACGCGTGCGTCGGCAAAGACGGCCTCGAGCACTTCGGCCGCGAGCCGTTCGAGCAAAACGAACGAGGTGGACTGCACGATGGCGCAAACGCGTGAATGCAGATCGGCATAGTTGAGCGTCTCGGCAAGATCGTCCGAATGCGAAGGCTGCTGCAGATCCATCTCGATCCGGACGTCGAGATCGAACGGCTGCTCCGTTTCGCGCTCGCCGGGGTTCGCGCCGTGTTTGCCCATGACGCGCACGCCGCGCAGTTCGATTACGTCCATTGCGCCGGTCTCCAATTACGCACGATCGCATCGCTGACGCGCACGACGTCCAGTGCCGCTGCAACGTCGTGCACGCGCACGATATCGATTCCGGCGGCGATCGCGAGTGCCGTCGTCGCAGCCGTGCCGTATACGCGTTCCTGCGGCGGCTTACCGGTGAGTTTGCCGATGGTCGACTTTCGCGACGTGCCGATGAGCGCCGGAAATCCGAGTGCTTTCAGCCGGGCAAGTTCGCGCAGCACTTCCAGATTCTGATCCGGTGTTTTTCCGAATCCGATTCCGGGGTCGACGATCACGTGCTGCGGATCGATGCCTTTTTTGACCGCGCGGTTCGCCGCTTCGTCCAAAAACCGCAGTACTTCGTCCATCACGCTTCCGGAATACTCGGTGTTCTCGCGATTGTGCATGATCACGACGGGCACACCCAATGCCGCGGCC
>DASSRQ010000120.1:0-5093 GCA_035701665.1 Vulcanimicrobiaceae bacterium | reverse complement strand
GCTGCCAACGTCGTCGTGGATCCGGCGCTGCTGCAGTCTGTCCTCAACGGCTTTTCCGAAGGAGCCGGCGATCTGTTGACACCGGCGGAGCGCGCGTCGCTCGTGCTGGCGGGCCGCGTCTTGGCATTTGAAAACGGCGTGCGTTTTCTCACCGATTATCTCTGCGGCGACACGTATTTCCGCGTGCATCATCCGCAGCAGAACCTCGATCGCGCGCGCGCGCAATTGACGCTCGCTGCAAATCTTGGTGCTTTCGAAAACGTATGCGCGACTTAGTTTTACTGCCGCGCGCGGACCGGCGCGTCCGGCTCGGACACGCGTGGGTGTTCAGTAACGAAGTCGACGTGGCAAAGACCTCGCTGACGGAGTTTGCTCCGGGCGAATTGGCCGTCGTGCGCGATTCTTTCGGCAAGCCCGTGGGACAAGCGTACGTCAATCCCGGCGCGCTCATCTGTGCGCGCATTTTGACGACCGACCCGAAAGCCGAGATCGGTCAAGCGTGGTGGACGGCGCGGTTGCGAAAGGCGATCGCACTTCGCGAACAGATCTATGCAACGCCGCATTATCGCGCGGTTTACGGAGAGTCCGACGGCTGTCCGGGACTCGTCGTCGACCGCTACGGCGATACGCTGGTCGTGCAACTGAATACGGCCGGAACCGCGAAGATGCGCGAACCGATCGTCAATGCGCTGCAGCAGTTGACCGGTGCGCGCGGCGTCTTGATCCGGAGTGCCGGATCGGTCCGTCAGATCGAGGGGATCGAGGCGTTCGACGAAGCGATCGGCGAGGTTCCGGATATCGCGCAGGTCCGAGAAGAAGAGTCGCTGTTTTACGCGCCGCTGCGCACGGGACAGAAGACCGGCTACTTTTACGATCAGCGCGACAACCGTTCGCGGTTAGCGCGTTACGTGCGCGGCAAATCCGTGCTCGACATGTATTCGTATATCGGATCGTGGGGCGTGCGCGCCGCGGCATTCGGCGCTGCGAGCGTTACGTGTTCCGACAGTTCGCCGCTCGCGCTCGAATGCGCGCGCGACAACGCGAAGGCGAACGGCGTAGCGATCGAAACGATCGAGGGCGATGCGCTAAAAACGCTCGACGATCTCGCTTCGCAAAAGCGCAAATACGACGTCGTTATCGTCGACCCGCCGGCGCTTATCAAACGCCGGAAAGATCAGCCCGCGGGGCAGCGCTTGTACGAAAAACTGAATCGCGCCGCGTTGAACGTGCTGGCGCCCGGCGGGTTGCTGGTTTCGTGTTCGTGTTCGCATCATTTGGAGCCGGCGATGCTCCAGCGCGCCGTTTTAGGCGCCGCTAAAGATGCGAACCGGCGCGCGCAGATTTTGGAGAAGCATGCGCACGCTCCCGATCATCCGATTCACCCCGCAATGCCGGAAACGGAATACCTTAAGGCCTTCTTCGTTCGCATCTGACGGTGAAACGCAGCACGGATAACCGTGCTGTTGATTGAACGGGCTGCATGCTGGAAACGAGGTAGGCATGCAACTCAATACTAAGCAAACGCTTGCAGCCGCAGTCTCGGCGCTCGTCATCGCCGGAACCGGGTCCATCGCGAACGCCGATCCCGGCAAGGGGCACGGCGGCGACAAAGACCATGCGAAGAGTGCGGTGCACGCAACCGTTCAAACGTCGAGTGGGCCGCATACGTGTATCAATCCGGCCGGAAACGTGCGCGGGTGGTGCAAGTCGCACGTCGGGGCGAGTTATCTGACCGGACGCATAACGGCCGTGAACGGCCGCACGGCAACGGTCGTTCTAACGAACGGGCAAACCGTAACGCTGAACGATCAGTACTTGCTGAACCAGGGCGTCCACTTGACCGTGGGTCAAACCGTGACGCTTCGCGGTCTGTGGCAGAACGACGTGTTCGTCGTCAACACCGGCTTGTATAATCCGTACGCCGGTCCTTATACGAGCGCGTCCGTTTCCGGAATAATTCTCTCCGTGAACGGCAACTCGATTCAGCTCATTCGCGGGCTGAGCATCATCACGGTCGACGATACGCAGGCCGCCGCGCGCGGCGCCGTCAGCGGCGTCTTAACGCCGGGACGCAACATCACCGTCGCGGGCAACTGGAGCGGCAGCACGTTCGTAGCCACCAGCATCCAGTAGCCGTTCGAAGTCCTTACCGGCGGCAGCATATCTCGAATTTGTTGCCGTCGGCATCTTCGAAGAACGACGCGTAGTACTTCGGTCCATACTCTTCGATGAGCGCCGGCGCTTCAAACGCGCCGGCGTTTGCTTTTCGCGCTATCTCGGAGAGCCGGTCGACCTCGTCGCGCGTGGGCGCTGCAAAGGCGATCCGGCTTTCGCCCGGGCGGTGCTGCGGGTCTTCGACAACCCATAAGAACGGCTCGGCGCCCGTCTCGCCCGGCGCGTGATAGCCGGCGGATTCGCTATCCGCGTTGATGTGCGAGAGCCCCATCGCCGGCAACAAAGCGTCGAAGAACGGCCGCGCCGCAGCCAGATTGCGCACCCGCAGGTCGATGTGGTCGAACTGCATCAAACGATCTTCAGCACCGGAAGAGCGGCGCCGGCCTGCCGCATCGCGCGGTCGTCGGCCTTGCGCACCGGCAGGCGGAGATGCAACTCGTTTTCGTCCACGATCAGCGGGATGACACGTTGCGGAGTGTTCATGATCAGGGTCCTTTCCGGTGGTAACCTTCATTCATGATACGCCGGTGCGAGTATCTTGTAAAGCTGTTTTGCTGGTGATATGATCGGCAAGTGGTGAGTGAGGCGCCCGGCCGCCTGGACGACGTCCGCGGCTTTTTGAATACCTTCGATTTCGAGACGGACGCCGATCCGCTCAAGGGCCCAGACCGGCTCGGCGATTGGCTGAACGATCGCTTCCCGGCGCTCGCGGGCGGTGCGGAAGAAGCGCGCCTTCGGGGCTTTCGCGAGGCGCTGCGCCGCGTGGTCGAAGCCAACGCGGGCGAAGAAGATCCGCTTGCCGCCTGGGGGGCGCTCGCTCCCTACCTAGGCGCGAGCCGGTTTACCATGACGCTGGCGGCGGACGGCCGACCGGCGCTGGAGCCGGAGGGCGAGGGTGCGTCAGAGGTCATATCCGGACTGCTTGCGGTCGTCTATGATGCCACAGGTTCGGGCGAGTTCGCCCGGCTCAAATCATGCCGCAGACAGTCGTGCCGGTATGCGTACTACGACCGTTCCAAGAACGGTTCGGGTGCTTGGTGCGACATGGCCGTCTGTGGAAACCGCGTCAAAGCAGAACGCCGGCGGGCACGACAAAAGTCGTCAAAAAATCGCTGAAGATAATGCTTGACACGGTATCCTCGAAGCGGTATGATGCTCGTCGTGACTCCGGCGCCCACCGCAAAAAGCGAGGCCGTAAGGTCCGAACTGATGAGGTTCGGCGTTGGTGTTCGTTCCTTGAAAACTGAACAGTGCAGTAGCGCATAAAGTCTGTGGGTCTCTGAATAACCCAAGATGAAGCGCCGTTAAGGCGTTTTTTATTTGGGCAATTCTTGAGATATTTAATCGGTACCTCAGCCTCTCCGTTCCACCGGGTTGCTGAAAGGGCCGATCGTACAACATTATGACTAGCATTTATGATGTAGTTCACACCGCATCATGGATGTGGGTAGATTTCGCAATCTACCATTAATTAGTCAGCGATTATTTGAGAGCCATTTTTACAAAGGCTCCATAAGATATTTTATGGAGAGTTTGATCCTGGCTCAGGACTAACGCTGGCGGCGTGCCTAACACATGCAAGTCGAACGGGGTAGCAATACCTAGTGGCAGACGGGTGAGTAACACGTAGTCAACCTTCCCGATAGTGGGGGATAACTAGCCGAAAGGTTAGCTAATACCGCATACGATCTATGAACGGCATCGTTTATAGATGAAAGGAGCAATCCGCTTTCGGACGGGACTGCGTCCCATTAGCTAGATGGTGGGGTAATGGCCTACCATGGCGACGATGGGTAGCTGGTTTGAGAGAGCGACCAGCCACACTGGGACTGAGAAACGGCCCAGACTCCTACGGGAGGCAGCAGTGAGGAATTTTCCGCAATGGGCGAAAGCCTGACGGAGCGACGCCGCGTGTGGGAAGAAGGCCTTCGGGTCGTAAACCACTGTCGAAGGGGAAGATATTGACGGTACCCTTGGAGGAAGCCCCGGCTAACTACGTGCCAGCAGCCGCGGTAAGACGTAGGGGGCAAGCGTTGTTCGGAATTATTGGGCGTAAAGCGCTCGTAGGCGGGATTGGAAGTCCGTGTTGAAAGACCTCGGCTCAACTGAGGGACCGGCTCGGATACTATAGTTCTTGAGGCAATCAGAGGGTGATGGAATTCCCGGTGTAGCGGTGAAATGCGTAGATATCGGGAGGAACACCAGTGGCGAAGGCGATCACCTGGGGTTGTTCTGACGCTGAGGAGCGAAAGCTAGGGGAGCAAACGGGATTAGATACCCCGGTAGTCCTAGCCGTAAACGATGGATACTAGGTGTATGTGGTATCGACTCCATATGTGCCGTAGTTAACACAATAAGTATCCCGCCTGGGGAGTACGGCCGCAAGGTTAAAACTCAAAGGAATTGACGGGGGCCCGCACAAGCGGTGGAGCATGTGGTTTAATTCGACGCAACGCGAAGAACCTTACCGGGGCTTGACATCCCACGCCATCCTATGAAAGTAGGCTTTCCCGCAAGGGAACGTGGAGACAGGTGCTGCATGGCTGTCGTCAGCTCGTGCCGTGAGGTGTTGGGTTAAGTCCCGCAACGAGCGCAACCCTCGTCGTGTGTTGGTCCGCAAGGATCTCTCACGCGAGACCGCCGGTGAGAAGCCGGAGGAAGGTGGGGATGACGTCAAGTCAGCATGGCCCTTACGTCCCGGGCTACACACGTGCTACAATGGGTAGGACAACGGGTTGCGAGCTAGTGATAGTAAGCTAATCCCTTAAACCTACCCCCAGTTCGGATTGAAGGCTGCAACTCGCCTTCATGAAGTCGGAATCGCTAGTAAACGCAGATCAGCTACGCTGCGTTGAATACGTTCCCGGGCCTTGTACACACCGCCCGTCACGTCACCTGAGTTTAGTGTACCCGAAGCC
>DASSRQ010000119.1:0-4403 GCA_035701665.1 Vulcanimicrobiaceae bacterium | reverse complement strand
GCTTTTTGCGAGCTCGCGTTCCAGTTTTTCCTTCGGTGCCGCTTCCTCGGGATGGCTCGACGATACGTCCTCGTCGGTGCGCGCGCGCAGATAACGCAAGCGGCGGCGCAGTGTCTCTTGCATCATGGCAAAGTCGTTCGGGCCGCGATCGTATTGAATCTTGAACTTGCGGTACTCGCTCTTTTTCGCGCGGCCTTCGACGAAGACGACCATCGAACTCACCGGATTCGTGCCTTGAATATTCGAGATGTCGTAACACTCGATGCGGTGCGGCGGCTCCGGCAACTCGAGGGCATCGGCCAGCTCCGTAAGCGAACGAGCCTGCGCGGTTTCCTGCACTTCCTGATGCGCTAGAAACGCCTTGAGATTCTGCTGCGCGTTCTTCTCCACCAGGCGCATATAGTCGGCGCGCTCGCCGCGCTGCGGCACGAGCATACGCACGCGCACGCCTTTACTCTCCGTTAGCCACGATTCGATGACGCTCGTGTCGCCCGGCATCGCTTGCACGAGCACTTCTTTCGGGATCGCGGACGCGCTGCCGCGCGATCGCCGCTGTTTGGTACCGATGGGCGCCTGCTGATCGCGCGCTGTGCGCAGCGCCGCCAGCGGCGAACTGCCGCGCGCTTCGGGCGCGGAGGCCGTGCGCGCTGTATAAAACTGTTTTGCAAACTCACTGAACAGTTCGGCGTCCGTTTGATCGTGCACGCCGTCGAGAATGAAATGCTCCTGGCCGATCAGCTTGCCGCCGCGCACCATGAAGACTTGCATGCACGCTTGACCTTGCGCGCGGGCAACGGCAATCAGGTCCATGTCCAATCGCGAACGCCAAACGACCTTCTGTTCTTCGGTAACGCGGCGCACCGCCACGATGCGGTCCCGGATGCGCGCTGCAGATTCGTAGTTGTAATCCTGCGCGGCGTTGACCATCTCGCCTTGCAGGCGCGCGAGCAGCGACTCTTGTTTGCCTTCGAGAAAGAGGACGACTTCCTCGATCATGTTGTTGTAATCGTCTTCCGACTGATAGCCCACGCACGGTGCCAAGCACCGTTTGATGTGGTACTGCAGGCACGGACGCCGGCGGCGCCCGTCGATCGGCTCCGGGCACGTGCGCAGCGGAAACACCAGGCGTACGAGATCGATGAGTTCGCGCAGGCCGTGCGCGTTCGTGTAAGGACCGAAGTAACGCGCACCGTCGTCTTTGACTACGCGCGTGAAGACCACGCGCGGAAACGGTTCGTTCGTAACCTTCAAATACGGATAGCGTTTGTCGTCGCGCAGGCGGACGTTGTAGGGCGGCTGATAGCGCTTGATGAGATTCGCTTCGAGAATCAGCGCTTCGACCTCGTTCGATACGACGATCGTGCGGACGTCGCAGACGCGTTCGACCATCGCCTGCGTACGCACGTGATGGGCAGCGCTATCTTGAAAATAGGAACGCACCCGGCTGCGCAGCGAGACCGCCTTGCCGATGTAGAGCACGTCTTCACGCTTGTCCAGCATCATATAGACGCCGGGACTATCCGGTATCTGGGCTAGCGTGTCACGAAGGGACATACTTGAGCATTCGCGCTCAGGCGCGCTGCTGCTGCTTGCGCCGGATAAGCGCGTAAGCGACCACTGCCACGACGACGACGGCCGCGGCGATCAAGGCAATCTTTCCGAATGAATGCGTGAAAGCGGCGGAGTTGGCTCCGAGTTTGTAACCCGCAAAGATGAACGCACCGCAAAAGATCGTCGAGCCGGCGAACGTCCAGAGATAAAACGGCAGCAGATCCATCTCGGCGATGCCCGCGGCGATACCGACGATACCGCGAATCACCGGAATGAAGCGGCACAGAAAGATGGCGAGATTGCCGTAACGCCCGAAAAAGCCGTGCACTTTCTCCAGCTCGGCATCGTGAAAGCGGATATACTTCCCGTACCGGTGCACGAACGCGCGGCCGCCGAAGCGTCCGACGGCATAGCCGATGCTCTGACCGCAGAGCTCCGCCACCACCGAGACCGCGATGGCAATCCACACGTTCGAGAGCAGATGTTTGCTTACCAGAACGCCGGCGCCCGGCAGGACGATCTCGCTGCCGACGGGCGCGCCGATATTGGCCAGCGTCATGACGACGAAGAGGCCGCCGTAGCCGAAGTGCTCGACGAGGTGCCGGAAAAACTCGCTTACGGCGTGCATCGCGCGTTCCGCAGGATCTCGGCGGCGGCACTGCCCCCTTCGGCAAGCACGGCTTCGAGCAGGTCGTAAGGCTCGATCAACTTATCCCCCGCTCGCTCGGTTGCGATCGCGACGATCTTCCGCAGGCGCGGCGTGACTAAAATGCCCTCCCACATCCGGTCGTCGCCGGTACCCAAGGCGCGGCGGAGTTCGGAGTGGGCTTCCCCGGCATCGATGGCGTTGGAGCGCAGCCAGGCCGAAATAGACTCGTCCTGCTCTTCAAGCAGGGCGACCGTCAGATGCTCGACCCCCACGTAGTAGTGGTTGTGGTTCCGGCACTCTTGTTCGGCGGCGCGAAGCACGCGGCCCGATGCGGGGCTGAATTTCGAAAACAAATCGGCACCGCTGTTCGTAAGCGGGGCAATTTTTCATGCAAAAACGCTGCGAAAAAACTCGCAGCGTTTTTAAGTGGTCGGGGCGACTGGATTCGAACCAGCGACCTCTTCGTCCCGAACGAAGCGCTCTACCAAGCTGAGCCACGCCCCGGCAGTCTTTGCCGGAAAAGACCACCCTGAGTTCGGGCGGCCCGGTCACCCTCCTGCCAGGCCGGACGACAACGGTTAAATCTTCATCCGCGAAAGGCGCCGGCGGTAGGTGACCATGCCGAGCAGCATCGTTGCAACGGCGACAGCGAACGTCGCACTGATGAGTTGGCCTCGCTGCGCCAGTGCGGCAGGCAGCGACAACGCGAGCGCAACCGAAAGCGCACCGCGGACGCCCGCCATGCGCACCACGTGCATCCAAGCCCGGGTGACGTTTTTGCGCGCGAACTGCAGCACGCCGTAAGCCAGCAGCACGCGCGCGATTATAACGGCGCCCGCGGTCACCGCCATGATGAGAGCGGCGTGGGGCACATTGCGCGCGTCGACCGCCGCACCGAGCAGAAAGAACAAGACGATGTTTGCCGCGTTCGCCGCTGTTCGCCAGAAACTGCGCACGCCGTCGTTGCATTCTACACTCAGGCGACGCGTCTCGAACCGGCGCAACGCGATGCCGAAGGCGACGGCGGCAAAGATGCCCGACCCGCCAAAGCGATCCGAAAGCAGATAGATGCCGTACGCTCCGGCAATGGTGGCGGCAATTTGCAGCGGCGCTGTGACGGCACGCCGCAGCGCGAAGGAGACGATCCAAGCAAAAGCGATCGCGGCGGCAACCGAAACTGCGACCCCAATGGCTGCGGCGACTGCCGCCCCGGTGAGTACCGCCCGAAAAAGCACGACGGCCATTGCGTCATTGAGCAGCGACTCCGATTCGACTATCGTTGCGAGCGCCGGCGGGACGTGCAACCGGCGGAAGATCGCCACGACGGCAATGGGATCGGTCGCACTGAGCAGCGCACCGAGTGCAAGTGCCGGCCGCCACGGCAAACCTGCGAAATGCACCGCAGCCGCGATCACCGCAGCCGTAAGCACAACACCGGGCACGGCCAACAGCACGATCGGCCGCGCATTCGCACGCATTAAATCGTAGTCGACCGTCCACGCAGCTTCAAAGATCAGCGCGGGAACGAAAACCGCAAGCGTAAGCGGGCCGAAGAGCGGCGCGAATCCGGCGTGCGTCAGGACGCCTACCGCAACACCGGCCAGCAACGCCGCTACGTACAATCGCACGTTAATGCGTGTGCGTGAAGTTTCCGACCGCGACGCCGCTTTGACGCATCGCTTCGATCGCAATGCGCATGCCGACCGGCTTCTCCGGGCGGCCGACGGTATCGAAATACCATTCCGGATCGATGTTCAGCGTACGCGTTTGGATCATCGTCACGCGCGTCGAATCCAAGAACGCTTGCATCGCTTCGACTTCGCGCGCGTCGTCGGTAACGCCCGGATGCGTCAGTAAGTTCAGCGAGACGCGCAACCCGGCGCTGCACGCGATGCGTATCGACTCGAGCACGTCGTCCAGCGCGTATCCGGCCGGGCGATAGTACGCGGCATAGACATCCGGGCGGAACGAGTTCAAACTGACGCGCACCGCTTGCAGTCCGGCGTCGATGCACCGCTGCAGTGCGGACGGCATGCTGCCGTTCGTATTGAGATTGATCGTTCCGTTCGAACGCTGCGCGCGGATCGATTCGATTGCCTTGGCTATCGTGATGGAACGAAGCAGCGGTTCGCCCTCGCAGCCCTGGCCGAACGAAACGATGCCGTCATCCACGCGTTCGAGGTGATGGACCGCAACGCGCGCG
>DASSRQ010000118.1:0-10896 GCA_035701665.1 Vulcanimicrobiaceae bacterium | reverse complement strand
GCGCCGGCTGCATACGGTGCTGGAGCGGCTGCTCGACGACGTCAGTTACGGCGCGCCGGAAGACGGCGGAACGGTGCGCATCGACGCCGCGTATGTGAGCGACAAACTGCGCGACGTGGTCGAAAGCGCCGATCTGAGCAGCTTTATTTTGTGATACCAAGACAGCTTGCCGTTGCGGCGATCTGCGCAGCCTTAGCGGGCTGCGCGGTTTCGCATGGCACGACGGCCGCCAAGCCCACGCCGCTTACGGCCGTACCGCAGCACACTCCGCCGCAACAACGTAGCGGGGTAAACCCGCCTCATCCCGATCGTGTTCGAGACGCATGGGGCCGCCGCGGCTACACAACCGAACTTGCAGACGACGGGAAGTACCTGTATCTCTCGGGCCGGTCCGGCACCGCCAAGATAGCGCGGAACAGCGAAAACATCGTCTGGTTTACTGCCATGTCATGCAGCACCGGACTACTGACGTCGAACGACTTGTACGCAGCATGCGGCGGCCGAGTCCTCAAATTGAATGCGCTGACGGGCGAGACGATGCAAAGATCCGCTGAAATTCCGATAAACGTAACGGCGTTGTCCCTCGCCGGCGCACATGCGATTGCCGTTAATCCCGCGGACAGTCAAACGCCGGGGAGTCCTACGCCGCTGTTTTTAGAACGCGATACGCTGAAGCCTTGGTCGCCACGATTCAAATGAACGTCCTCATCATCGGCGGAACACGTTTCGTTGGCCGCCATATCGCAGAAGCGTTTGTGAAATCGGGCGCATCCGTCACGCTCTTCAACCGCGGTAACGCCTACGGCGATCCGATTCAAAACGTGGCGTTCGTCCACGGCGACCGGCGCAGCGATCTGCACCGTCTGGGCGATGGCAAGTGGGACGTTGTCGTAGACACATGCGCATACGTGCCGGCGGAGGCGGAGATCGCCGCGCGCTTTTTCGCGAACCGCGCCGCAGCCTATCTCTTCATCTCGACGATCTCCGTTTACGAATCGCCCGGCGGCCGGCCAATCGACGAAGACTCGCCGTTGGCCGTCCTGCCGCCGGACGCCGATCGGAGGCGCGTGATCCCGGAAACGTACGGTGCGCTCAAAGTGCTGTGCGAACAGATCGTGCTTAGCACGTTTCGCGATCGCGCTGCCGTGCTTCGCCCGGGGTTGGTCGCCGGTCCGCACGACCCGACGGATCGCTTTTCGTACTGGCCGGTGCGCATCGCGCAAGGGCGAAGCGTTCTGCTGCCGGAGTCGCCCGCCCATCCCGTGCAATACATCGACGCACGCGATCTCGCAGACTTTGCGGTGACGCTCGCGCAGCGCAGCGCGGGCGGCATCTACAACGCCGTAACCACGCCGGGCAGCGTTACCTTCGGGTCGCTCTTCGAAGCCGGGCGGCGCGCAGCGCGCGTGAACGCCACCCCGGTGTACCGCGATGCGGAAACGCTGTTGAACGCCGGGGTCGAACCGTGGGCCGATCTGCCGCTGTGGCTTCCCTCGACCTCTGCGGATTTGGGCGTCGTCCTCAGTTCCAACACGCGTGCGCGAAGCGCCGGCCTGCGGCCGCGCCCGGTCGACAGCACCGCGGCGGACGTGCTGGCTTG
Organism: Vulcanimicrobiaceae bacterium; assembly: GCA_035701665.1. GTDB lineage: Bacteria > Vulcanimicrobiota > Vulcanimicrobiia > Vulcanimicrobiales > Vulcanimicrobiaceae > DASSRQ01. Next base: position 9,296 of record DASSRQ010000118.1, on the reverse strand, counting down.
GGCGTTCGAGAAAGGCAAGCGCCTCGAGGACCTGCGCGCGGGGCTCAAGCCTCCCCGTGAGGCAGAGTTGCTGTCCGCGTAGAATACGCCCGCATGCCCTACGTCCGCGAGATTGTAACCGACGGCCATCCGACCTTGCGCAAAGTCGCAAAACGGGTGGATCCCAAAGAGATAAACGACCCGCTCTTTCAGCAGTTGATCGACGACATGTTCGTCACGATGTACGAAGCGCCGGGCGTCGGCCTTGCTGCGCCGCAGGTCAACATCTCCAAGCGGATGTTCGTCATGGATGTGGGCGAGGATGAAGAGCATCCCGAAGGCGGCCAGTACGTCGTGATCAATCCGAAGATCGTACTGACCGAAGACGAGGTCGAGATGACCGAAGGATGTCTCTCGGTGCCCGGATATGTCGGCGAGATCACGCGCTACAATCATGTCGCGGTAACCGGACTCGATCGAAACGGCCAGCGGATCCGCCTCGAAGGCACCGGTCTTTTCGCGCAAGCGCTTCAGCACGAGATCGACCACCTGAACGGCGTGTTGTACGTTGACAAAGCCAAGAACGTGCGCGTTCCGCAGACCAAAGAAGAAGAAGAGGTCGCCGAAGCGGCTGCGGCGGAAGCGTACTAGCTCATCAAAACGTTATTTTTTGGAACGAGCGAGTTCGCCGTTCCAAGTCTGCGCGTCGTCGCGCAGCGAACGCAGCTCGCCGGAGTCGTTACGCAGCCGGATCGCCCGGCCGGACGCGGGCACAAAATGCGGCCGACACCCGTTAAAGCCGCCGCGCTCGAACTCGGCATTCCCGTGTTCGAACCGTCGTCGCTGCGTGCGTTCGTGCAAGAACTCGGCGGCGGTTTCGACTTGTTCGCGCTTGCATCGTACGGCCGTATTCTGCCGCAGATCTTGCTCGATCTGCCGAAGCTGGGATCGCTCAACGTGCATCCGAGTCTGCTGCCGAAGTATCGCGGCGCAACGCCGATTCAAACCGCGCTGCGAAACGGCGACGCCGAAACAGGCGTAAGCATCATGCTGATGGATGCCGGTATGGACACCGGCGACATCGTGCTGCAGGAACGCACGCCGATCGACTCCGACGAACGGTACGGCGAGCTGCACGACCGGCTCGCAGCCTTCGGCGCGCAGGCGCTCAAACACGCTCTCGATATCGCCGCGTCGGGATACATTCCGCGCACACCGCAAACCGGAGTACCCAGTGTCACCAAACCCATCGCAAAAGACGATCTCGACCTCGACTGGTCCTGGCCCGTATCGCGCGTCGTCAACACGGTCCGCGCATTCGGACCGGCGCCCGCGGCGCGCGGCGAACTGCTGGGCGAGAAGATGAAGATCTTGCGCGCGCGGCGCGCGGACCGCATCGTCTTCGGCGGCGAACCCGGAACCGTTGCGGGTGCGCACGGTGAAGCGCTGACAGTGCGCTGCGCCGACGGTGCGGTGGATATTCTCGAAGTCGTTCCGCCGAACCGGCGTGCGATGTCCGCGGCGGCGCTGGTTCAATGAGCGCACGCGACGTAGCGCTGCAAGTCGTTCGCGACGTCTTTCCGCCGCAAGAACGCGGCGCCGAACGCGGCGCGCAGGAAGCGATCGAATACCGCGCCGGTAAAGCGCAGCTCGACGCGCGCGATCGTGCGTTTGCAACGATGCTGGCTTTCGGCGCTATCAAAATGCGCCGCACGCTGGACTGGTATCTCGAACCGTACGTCGGCGAACGCAAGACGACGCTGCCGCCCGCTATAGCCGAGATTCTGCGCTGCGCGATCTACGAGCTGCGCTTTGCATCCAGCTCGCACCACGCCGTCGTAAGCGAGTGGGTCGGTCTTGCCAAGCGGTACGGCCACAAAGGAACGGCCGGATTAGTCAACGCCGTTTTGCGCTCGTTTCTGCGCGACGATCCGGCGCAGCCCGACGCAACGCTGTTCGAAAACGAAGACGAATATCTCGGAACCGCCTATTCGTTTCCGACGTGGCTCGTGCGGCAGTGGCGCGCGAGCTTCGGCGACGACCGCTTACGTCAAATTCTTGAAGGCTGCAACGCGCCGGCTCAACCGGCTGTCGTCGTAAATACCGCCGCGACAACACGCGAACAGGTGATCGAATGGTTCACCCAGCGCGGTGCGCAGGCGCAGCCCAGCGCGCTCGCAAGCGACTGCGTGCTGATCTCCGACGGCGGCCTCGCGTACGGCGGCGAACGCCAATCCGGCGGCGCGTGGTGGGTGCAGAGCGAGTCGTCCGCGCTCGTGGTCGACGTGCTCAATCCGCAGCCCGAAGAGAACGTTGCGGACGCATGCAGCGGCCGCGGCAGTAAAGCGCTGCAGATCGCCGCGCGCCTCGGCGGCGAAGGCACGCTCACGTGTATCGAACGCGAGCCCCGCAAGCTCTCGGCGCTGCAGCAGCGCGCGCAAGCCGCCGGGTTTGCCGTCGCGGCCGTCACGGGCGACGCCACGCAGCCGATACTTCAAGGCAAGTTCGACCGGATGCTGATCGATGCGCCGTGTTCGGGGACCGGCGTCGTGGGCCGCCATCCCGAAGCGCGCTGGCGGAAGCGGCCCGACGACGGCGAACGGCTCTCGCGCACGCAAGCGGCACTGCTCGAAGCGCTTGCGCCGCACGTATTCGAAGGAGGAGCGCTGGTGTACGCGGTCTGTTCGACCGATCCGCGCGAGACGACCGGCGTCGTCGAACCGTTCTTGCGCGCCAACAACTGGCAGCGCGGGTTGTTGCCCGGGCATCTCGCCGAATTCGAAACCGATGCCGGAGACGTACTCGTTCCACCGGGTATCGGCGGACGGGACGGCTTCTATATTGCGCGCCTGGAGCGCGGCGCTTGAGCTGGTTCGCCCGGATCGAAGAACGCTGCGCCGCGTTTATCGAACGCGCGTTTGCAAACATGTTTCCGTCGGACGTCGAGCCGGCACACGTTGCACGCAAACTCGTCGCAACGATGGAAGCGCGTTCGGTGGTGAACGATCGCGTTATTACGGCGCCGTCGGCGTACATCGTTTGCGTAAACCCGCTCGATTTTGCGCGCTTGGAAGAACACCGGAGCTACCTCGAACGTGAATGGAGCGCTCTGCTCGCCGACGTCGCGCAGCGCGTCGGGATCCGGCTGGACGGCGCACCTTCGGTGCAGCTGCGCCCGCAGGAACGCGTTGCGGCCGGCGCCATCGAGATCCATGCCGAGCGTACGCTCGACGAACCGGCGCTCTCGTCGCGGTTCGTCCTGGAATCGAACGGCGAAGGCATCGCCGCCACCGCTTTTTTGGTCGCCGGGGCCGCGCGCGTCGGCCGCAGTCCGCAATGCGACATCGTGCTGCCCGATCCGAGCGTCTCGCGCAGTCACGCGCTGCTCGACGTGCGGGACGGAACGCTGTTCGTGCAGGATGCAGGTTCGACCAACGGCACGTTCGTGAACGGCGAGCGCGTCGAATCGCGCAAGCTCAAAGCCGGCGATACGGTCGCCTTCGGCAAGACGTCCATGCGAGTGAGTTTAGCGTCGTGAATCCCGCCGTGCTGCGCATCGGGTCGCTCGAGATCCTCGGCGCGCTGGCCGCCTTCGGCGCGGTAATCTCGCGCTTTCGTCCGGGTGCCGTACCGCAGCCGCGGGTGCGCGAAGTGACCGTCGGACTAACCGTTCAAGAGTCGCCGGCGCGGGGCGGCCGGCGAAACGCGACCGTAACGATCGGCGAGGGCGAACAGGCGTCCATCGGCCGCTCGAGCGATGCCGCCGTCGGCATCCTGGACCCCGAGGTGAGCCGCTCCCACGCCGCGCTCACCTTAACCAAAGGCGTCCTGTATCTGGCGGACAGCGGAAGCAGCAACGGAACGTTCCTGAACGGAAAACGAGTCGGCCCCGGCGGCATCGAAGTGTTTGCGGGGGACGTCATCGATGTGGGAACAACTCGAATAACCGTGAACGACCTCGTATCCGCATGAACGTTGCAATCAGCGGTGACCGCAGTAGTTGTCTGGCGCTCGAACCGGCGCCGGGCTCGAGCATCGTTGCGCTCGCGCGCGGATTCGGCAGCGTTCAAGGCGAGCCCGTAACGCGCATCGTTTTAAACGGACTGCGCGGCGAACTCGCGCGAAAACTGCGCGGCGAACGTCTTGCACGCGCATGCCGCAAACCGCGCGGCGTCGTACGCGTACTCACCGGTGCGTTCGGCCACGTAAACGCCGAAGTCTTTGCGCGCAGCGCCGGAAACGAAGATTACGTAACCGCCGGCTGTTCGTTGACCGCACTCGTTCTTGCGAACGGCAGCGGGTATCTCGCGCATACCGGAAGCACGGCCGCGTATTTGATTCGCGACGGCAATACGATCGCGCTTACGCAAGACGACGCCATCGAAACGCCCGCCGGCCGCGTGCTCACGCGCGCCGTCGGCTGTTCGCCCGCGCTGCAGGTCGCGGTGTCGTCGTTCGACGTGCAGGACGGCGACGAACTCGTGCTCGGCGCGCGCGCGGGCGAACGGACCGTGGTCGTGCGGTACGCGGCCGAACCTGCTGCGCCTGACCTAGAAGGCAGTGCTGCAGCACGGGTATCGCGAACGGTCGCGCTCACGATGTTCTTCCTGCTGCTTCTTTGCCTGCAGTAAAAACCGCGCTCGGACGCGTTTGGCCGACGGCTGCGGCGTTAGTCTTCGCCGCTTTTGCCTTGTCGTTCGCACCGCCGAAGACGATCGGCCCGCCGTGGCTGCTGATTCTGCTCGCGGTGCTTTCGCTTGCGTGGCCGCTGCTGCAGCCGCGCGCGACCGTCCGCGACGACATGCTGCCGCCGCTCGCCATCGTTCTTGCCGCATGCGGCTTGCTGCTCGTCGCGCGGCTTTCGCCGGTCTTAGCGCACAAGCAGTTGTATTGGCTGCTGATCTCGCTGTGTTTGAGTCTGGCATTGGGCGCGCCGCTGACGCTGTTCCGCCGCATGGCCGCGTATAAATACGTCTGGGTGCTGCTGTGTTTGGTGCTCTTCGCGATGCTGCTCGTCTTCGGACAAGAAGTGAACGGCGCGCGCTTGTGGATCCGGCTGGGGCCGGTTCAGTACGAACCCGTCGAACTGATCAAGCTGTTCATCGTCTTTTTCCTCGCGGCTTATCTTGCCGAAACGGCCGATGTGATCGCGCGTGCGCGTCCGTGGTCCGTGCGATCGAATTTAAAATATCTGGGACCGCTGTTCATCGGCTGGGGCGTTTCGATGGCGATCCTGATTCTGCAGCGCGATATGGGCATGGCGGTGCTGCTGCTTGCAACGTTCTGCGTCGTGCTCTACGCTGCAACGCGCCGCTGGGATCTGCTTGCCGGCGGCTGTTTCGTCTTCGTTCTCGTCGCGGTCTGGGCGGTAAAGCACTATCACTACGTCGGCACGCGCATTGCGGTCTGGAAAGATCCGTTTGCCGACCCGCTCGGTGCCGGATACCAAGCCGCCCAAAGTTATTACTCGCTTGCGGCGGGCGGCGTCTTCGGGACGGGCTACAGATTAGGACATCCCGGATTTACGCCCGATGCAGCGACCGATTATATCTATGCCGCGCTGAGCGAAGAGTTCGGGCTTATCGGTGCGCTGGTACTGCTCGCGATCTTTTTGCTGCTCGTGCGCCGCATTTTGGCGATCGCATTTTACCAGCCCGATCTGTATACGCGCCTGCTTGCCGTCGGACTCGGCGCGACGATGGGATTTCAAGTCTTCGTAATCGTCGGCGGCGTGATCGGGCTCTTTCCGTTGACCGGCATCACGCTGCCGTTCGTGTCGTATGGCGGCAGCTCGCTGGTAGCCAACTTTTTGCTGGTGTCGCTAGCGTGGGCGATGAGCGCGAGGCCAAGGCAGGCGCTCGCGCCGTAAGGCAGTAGTAGCAAGCCATGAACACACGCGCATGTCTTCTCATCCCGGCACTCGCCGCGGCGTTCGCCATGGCGGCTTGTTCGGGCAATCAGCAGAGCTCCAGCAGCTCGACGACAACGTCGTCCACGACGGCGCCGACGACGGCGCCGATGAAGACGGTGGCTGCAAACGGCGCCACCATCTACAACACGAATTGTTCCAGCTGCCATCAGGCAACGGGTAAAGGTTTGGCCGGACAGTTTCCGCCGCTCGCGGGCAATCCGGTCGTCAACGGACCGGCGGGCACCGTCATTCACATCGTGAAGAACGGTTTGACCGGACCGGTGAAAGTCAACGGCGTCACGTACAACGGCATGATGCCGGCGTGGAAACAGCTTCAGCCCGCCGAAATCGCCGCGGTTATCACCTACGTGCGCTCGTCATGGGGCAACCACGGTTCGGCTGTAACCGAAGCGCAAGTCAACGCGACGAAATAAACGGCATTAAAGCACGCGCGCATACGCGGCGAGTGTTTTCTTCGCCGCTTCAGCCCACGTGAACTGATTCAATCGCGCCGCAAGTGCGCCGTCCAAGCCTTTGCGCGCTTGTTCCATCGCGTTGACCACTGCCGACCGGATCGACTCGGGGTTGCCGGGATCGCAATACCAAGCATCGGCGCCGAAATACTCGACTTCGGTGCCGCGGTTACCGGCAACGATCGCGCAGCCGGCCTTCGCCGCTTCTAAACTCGCCAATCCCGGCGTCTCCCACCACGCGGGCAGCGCGTGGACCAGCGAGCGGTGCATCAATTCGTACACTTCGTGCCGCGGAATTGCATCGACGAACCGCACGCGGGTTCCCCAGCGCCGGCAAAGTGCGGCGTAGTAGTCGTCATAGACTTCGCCGCGCAAAATAATCTCGACATCTAAGTCGCGAAGCGCGTACACCAGCATGGCTTGATTTTTACGCGACTCGACGCGTCCCACGCAAAGAATGCCGTTTCGTTCGATACCTGCCGGTGCGGGCGGAACGTCGCTCATTCCCATGTGAACGATCTCGACGCGCGGATGCTGGAGATCGAGATCGCAATTGAAGCGGTACGCTTCAATCAAACTATTTGCGAGCAGCAGATCGCATTGTGCGAGTAAGGCGCGTTGCCGTTCGACGCGCGAGCGCGCCAAAGTGTTTTCTTTGCGCGAGAGCAGTTCGTCGGGGCGTTTCTCGCGGATGCGCGCTAACCGCGCATCGATGGTGTCTTCGCGTTTGGTCAGCGCCTTTTCGACGGCTTCCGTGCGAGCGCGAGCTTCCGTATTGTCCCAAAAAATCGGCGTAAGCGCGATCGGCGTGCCGGCGGCGCGGCAAGCGGCGAACTGCGAAGCGGCCAGCGGCGGATCGAAGACGCCGAAGATTTGGGCGATATCGTATCCGCGCGCATCCGGCGTTTCGCTCGCGACGATATCGACCTCGCAGCCCAAGTTGCGTAATTCGCGGGCCGTTTCTTCAGCCATAACGACGTCGCCCCCAATACGCTCTTCGCGGTTGGGGCGCACGACAAAGAGGACGCGCAAGTCAGGCATGCCGGATTATGCGGAGACGATCGTAGCATCGCCTCCCAGCAGCTGCTCCAGCGGCGCGGCGCCGATGTACGCGCGCTCGACGCCTGCGGCGACCGCATCGACTGCCGCCTGGATCTTCGGACGCATGCTGCCCTCGCACGCCGGCGTGTCCAGGAACGCGCGCGCGTCCGCCAAGGTGAGTCCGTCGATGCCGCTCGCGGGGTCCGACGGTTCGCGCCGTACGCGCGTAACGTTCGTTAATAGCAAAAACTCGCTCGCGCCAAGCGCCCCCGCGATCGCCGCCGCCGAAGTGTCGGCGTTGACGTTGAGCGCGGTTCCGCCGGCAGCGTGATAGCCGAGCGGCGCGACCACCGGAACGAACCCGGCCTGCAGCAGTGCGTGCAGCGGAGCGGCGTTGACCGATTCGATGCGGCCGACGAACCCGTACCTGTCCGCGTCGACGGGTAGCGCCGCCAGCATCGCGCCGTCGGTGCCGCTGATGCCCACCGCCGGAACGCCCGCCTGCAGCAGCGCGCGAACCAAGCGTTTGTTCACCGATCCGCATAAGACGCGCTCGGTCGCAACCAGGGCCGCGGCCGACGTCGTACGCAGGCCGTCGATCCGGCTGCTCACGATATTCAGCCGGTTCAGCTCGGCATCGATCTCGGGCCCGCCCCCGTGCACGACGACGACCTGGCGCCCCGAAGCGGCGAGCCGCTGGACCTGTGCCGCCAGGCTGCGTTCGGCCGCGGAATCGAGGGCGTTTCCGCCCGCTTTTACGACTACGGGCCTTGCAATTTTATGCGGCATATGCATAAATATACAACATGTATGCAACGGTTCCCGCCCAGGCTCCCAGCCTGCGCGGCCGCCACCTGCTCGACGTCGCCTCGCTGACTGCCGCGGGGCTGACGTCGATCTTGACGGTCGCGCAGTATCTGAAAGCGCACTCCGGCGCGCCGGCGCTGCCGCTGCTTCGCGGCAAGACGCTGGTGCTGCTGTTTGAAAAGCCGAGCCTGCGCACGCGCGTCTCATTTGAAGTGGCGATGCATCAACTCGGCGGCCAGACGCTGTTCGCGAACGGCGGCGAGTTTGCCATCGGCACGCGCGAGACGCCGGAGGATGCCGGCCGCGTGCTCTCGCGCTACGCCGATGCGATCGTCGTGCGCACGCATGCCGACGAACCGCTGCACCGTTTCGCCAATGCGTCGTCCGTGCCCGTGATCAACGGATTGTCGGCGGGCGCGCATCCGTGCCAAGCGCTGGCTGATCTGCTGACGCTGCAAGAACGTTTCGGTACGCTGCGGGATCTGCGCATCGCGTTTTTGGGCGATGCCAAAAACAATGTCGCCGCATCGCTCGCGGAAGCGGCGGTTATGGCTGGCGCAACCGTGCACTTCGGCTGTCCGCCGACCCATCGTCCGTCGGAGCCGTTCTTGGCGCATCTGCAGCAGCTCGGTGAAGAAAGCGGCGGGGCTGCGCGCGCATTCAGCAGTCCGATACGCGCCGTACGCGGCGTCGACGCGATCTACACCGACGTGTGGACGTCCATGGGTGAAGAAGCGCTCAAAGAGCGCAACTCCGCCGTGCTCTCACCGTACCGCGTCGATGCGAACCTGTTCAAATACGCGGCGCCGCACGCGGTGTTCATGCACTGCTTGCCCGCGCATCGCGGCGAGGAAGTAACGGCGGAGGTGATTGACGGTCCGCAAAGCGCCGTCTTCGATCAGGCTGAAAACCGCATGCACGCGCAAAAGGCCGTGCTGCTCGCACTGCTTACCGACCTTCGGGGGATTCCGTCGTGAAAGAACGCCGTCACCGCGCCATGCTCACCCTCGTTGCGACGCGTCCGGTGCGCTCGCAAGAAGAGTTGGCCACGCTGCTCGAGGTCCAAGGTATCGAAGCCACTCAGG
>DASSRQ010000117.1:0-39812 GCA_035701665.1 Vulcanimicrobiaceae bacterium | reverse complement strand
GCGTCTGCCTTCGCCCGCACCGCGCCCGCAAAGTTTGGCGTTCGACGGCGAGACGCTATGGATGGGATCGCTCGAGACCTGCCGCCTGTATGCCATCGATCCCGTTCATTGGACGGTCCGCGAAGAAGCCGAAGCACCCGGAAAGCCGTACGGCATCACCGTCATGGGCGACGAACTGCGCGTGCTCCTATCGGAAGGCGACGACGACACACGCATCATTCGCCGCTTCATCCCCGGCCACGGCTTCAAAAAAGACGGCGCGATTGCATGTCCCGACGATTCGGGATCGCAGCTCGGCTACGACGGCGACCGCCTGTACGTCAGTCAGTGGTATAACAAACGCGTCATCTCGCTCGACGCGGACGGCAACACCGGAACCATCGTCACTTCGCCGCACGGCATTTGCGGCCAAGTCATCGTCAACGGAACGTTTTACTTAATGGGCACCGACGACGAAGACAACGGCGACTACTTCGTAACGCGCATCGACGCGCGCGAAGGCGACGAAAAGATCGAAGACGTCGGCACCGTGAAGTTTCCTGCGCGCGCGCTGGCATACGACAGCGCTCACAACCGCTTCTGGACCAACCACCGCGAAGCGCACGAGATCGTCGCTTTCACGATCGACTAAAGCGAGTCGAAGCGCCGCAGCTCCGGGAAGAGCACCAGCCAAAGCCCGATCACGGCGAGCGTCGCGGCACCCCCGAAGATGACGGAGGCTTGCGGTCCGATGAGGGCCGCAAGTCCACCCGATTCGAATGCACCTAGTTCGTTCGAAGCGCCGATAAAGATATTCTCAACCGCTCCAACGCGCCCGCGCATCTCGTCGGGCGTACCCAGCTGCACGAGCGCGGAACGGATCACCACGCTCACCATATCGAAGCCACCGGTCAGCGCCAATGCGATGGCCGAGAGCACGGCGTTGTGCGATAGCCCAAACACGATCGTCGCAACGCCGAAGCCGGCGACGCAGGTAACGAGCAAACGCCCTGCGCGGCGCTTGATTGTCCGGCGCGACAGATAGAACGCGACGACGCCCGCACCGATCGCCGGAGCGGCGCGCAGGATGCCGAACCCCGTCGGCCCCACATGCAAGATCTGCGTCGCAAACGCGGGCAGCAGCGCCGTCGCCCCGCCAAACAGCACTGCAAAGAGATCCAAGGATATCGCGCTCAGAATCGTCCGCTTCGAAAAGATGAAATGCACGCCCGCGAGCGCGGCCTTCAGCGGCGGTTCTTCCGCCCCGCTCTGAGCGCGGTGACGCTGCAGCAAAGCGAATCCGATCGTCGCGACAACGTAGGCGAGAGCCGCAACCGCGAAGGCGTACGCTGTATTGAACGCGATTAACAGACCGCCAAGCGCGGGACCGGCGACGGCGATGAGCTGCATCGCGGACGACGAGAGCGCCTGCGCCTTCGTAAACTGCTCGCGCGGTATGGTATTGACCAGCAGAGAGCGCTGCGCGGGGATACCCGCCGAATGCACGGTTCCGATGAACGCAACGGCTACAAAGTACCAAAGCGGATCGTGCACGTGCAGCAGTACCAGGGCAACGAATCCGGCAAGTCCCACCGCTTCGCCCAGCGAGGTCAGCATGCAGATAAGCCGGCGGTCGGCGCGGTCGGCCAGCACGCCCGCCGGCAGCGCGAGCAGTAGCTGTGGTACGAATAAAATCAGGCCGACGAGGCCGAGATCGAAGTTGCTGTGGCGCAGCGAAAAGATCTGCCAGCTGACGGCGACGTCTTCGATGGTGAAGGCCACCATCGCGCTTTGCCTAGCTGCAAAATAGCGGACGAACTCACGGGTCACGCCGTCGTATGCAACTCGAGGAGGGCAAAACCATGCCGCTCGATCTCGACTTGCAGTCCGTCGCGCAAGTCGCGCACGTCGGACGAGCCGCTCGCAATCCATTCCCTTCGAAGCGTGTTGTAGCGGCGAACGAGCACTTTTTGCCGCGCTTGCGGCAGCGTTATCGCTACGTTGACGGTTCGGCCGCGCGTGTTTCCAACCAAGATCAGCGTGCGGTCCTCACGCCGTAATGCGACGCAATGTACGAAGTCTCCGGAGACGACGACCTCATCCGTAACGTCCTCATCGAACCGGTTCTCCTTGTCGACGTTCGCGAACGGATAGGAAGCAAAGACGCAGATGTCTCCGTCCAACCGTGCCGCAAACCACGCCGCCGTTTTTCCGCGTACCGGCACGTTACGCGCGGAGATCCAGTTCCACGAATTTGCAAGGCGCGGTTCGACCACAGGCTCGGGGCCCGAAACGTCGAGGCCGGCAGCGCCTTCAAGTGCCGCCCACAGATACTTCGGCGCAAACCAAGGCGAGAGCATCATGCCTTGATTCACCATCGTCTCGCCGTGAAGCCATTCGCAAAACTGCCCGGGCACGGTATTGTTGCGGTACGGGTCGCTCGTATAATGCCGGAAACTTGCAGCGAGCGCGTACGCCATGAACTCGGGGTTGTATCGCGCCGCCGCATGCGCAAACCAGAACGTCGGCCCCGACCACACGCCGCCGAACAAACCGGAGCCTTCGGTGGGGCTGTAGTTTAGCGAGGTGCGCGGCACGGTGCGCAGGCCGGCATCGGTCCAGAACTCCTGGCTGCTCAGACGCGAGATAATATTGGAGGACACGTGATTTTCAGCGACGCCGAACAGGACGGGAAAGACTAAGTCCGCGGTAATATCCGTGCGCGGCGTTCCGTCGAGCTCGATGTTCAGGTAATACAGATTGCGCGAACGGTCGAGCAGATGCTCGTTGATAGCCTCACGCAGATTGTTCGCTTCGCGTTCATACTCCGCAGCCGCCGTCTCGTCTCCGGCGGCCCGCGCGAACTTCGACATCGTTACCAGCGCCGCGTAACATTCCGAGTTTGCCTCCGTTGTGGCGCCGGAGAGCCGGTAGCCTTTGATGATGTTACGCCAGCCGATAATGCCCCAATCGGCGGTGCCGTTCGCAGTACACCACACAAGTCCGCGCTCGCCGCACTGGGAAAGAATGTAGGCGGCGCACTTGCGTACGCGCGGCCACACGTAGTCCAGAAACTCGCGCTCGCCCGTGACGGCGTAGTGATGCCAGAGCGCAACGATCAGCAGCGGCGTGTCGTCGTTGATGTTGAGGCCGTAGTCCTCCGTCTTACCGTTACGCACGTCGAAGTACTCGACGACCATACCGCCGTTTTCCGTATGGTCAAGATACCAGAGCAGCGCGTCGCGAGTGAAATGCGGGGTGAGATAGTCCGCGCCGAGCGCGAACCAAGCCGTGTCGCGGGCAACGCTGTTATTCGAACGCGTCGGATCGTTGACGAAGCACCAGCCCTGCTGCGTGAGGTTTTGCACGCGCAAGATGTTCGCTTTCGCCCACTGCACGCCGCGGTTGACTTCTTCTTCCGGCGTGGCGATGATAGCGCGGCCGGCTACGTACTCGAAGTACTCGCGCGTGCGGCGGTAAGCTTCGGCAGCGTCTGGCAAATCGTGCAGTATTTTTTTTGCATCGCTCTCGCCATGCTCCGAAAACGTGAGCACGATGGTGTACCGGGCGGATTCGCCCGGCTTGAGCGTACGCTCGAAATGAAAGATGCCGATCGGCTCGGCACCCGTAGACAGCTCCGCTCCGCTCAAGCGGCCGGGTAAGGTCGCGGCGCTGGCTTTGCCTGCATCGAGCGTGACCTCGACACTGTCGGGCGCCGGATCGGCTGCAGCGATCCGAACGACTTTCGACTCGCCTTCGCCGCACGCGACGAAGCCGCCAATCTTCGAGTCGTAATACGCCTTTGTTTTGCCCTCTTCGGGCCCGCGCATCCGCAGCGAGGCGTAGCTCGCAATCGTCTGCGTCTGCTTTGTGTCGTTCTCGAGAACGATATCGTAGTAAGCGCCCGGAGGATCGACCTCGCGCAAATCTTTGCCCTTCGGCTTGCTGCTGAGCACGAACAGCGTTTCGTGAACAGCGACGCCGTTGGACAAGCGGAATTCATGACGCTGGTGGTCCGGATAGATGTCGAACGTTCCGGTCCGAGGCGCAAGCGGCACGCCGGTCGCCGCATCCCAGTGATGAAAGACGAGGGCTCCGAAGACGTCGGTTCCGAGCTCGGGCGCGAACAATTTTTCAAACGCACCCGTCGCTTTGATCACGAGCATCGCGCGCGGGCTGCCGAACGTACTGCCCGCCGCCATTTTGTCGTCGGCGACGGTATACTTTGCGGCGCCCTCTCCCGGCTCCGGAAGGCGTTCGCTCATTCGCGCGAGCGCAGCAGCAGCGCACCCGCCGCCGCACCGGCCAGCGCCAAGCCGCCGGCGAGCCATGCGCTGTTGACGATGGCGTCCGTTTCGATGCTGCGCGGCTTGGATTTCGAATCGAACTCGCCGTGCGCTCCGTAATCTTTTGAACGGTCCGCAGGCTGATAGAGATTGTCCGGCCGGCCGGGACGCAGCGGCTCGCCCGTCTGCTGCGAATCGTATCCGGTTTTGGCCAGATAACGATCGACGGCCCACGGAATCAGCTTTTGCGCGACGATCGCCATGACGGTGGACATGCCTACCCACATCTCGCGCGGACGCTTGTGGGCAGCCCAGAAAACGGCGCGTCCCGCAACTTCGGGTTGGAAGATCGGCGGAACGGGCTGCGGCTGCGAAAGATTGCCTTTGACACGGTTCCACGTGAACTGCGGCGTGTTGACGGCGGGCATCTGCACGATCGTCAACCGCACGCGGCTTTTCTCGTGCAATAACTCGCACCGCAGCGAATCGGTAAATCCGCGGATGGCGCTCTTAGCACCGCAGTACGCCGATTGCAGCGGAATGCTTCGGTAACACAACGCCGAGCCGACTTGCACGATCGTTCCGCGGTTGCGCGAACGCATCCGGCGCAGCGCCGCCATCGTTCCCCACACGTATCCTAGATACGTTACATCGGTGACTCTGCGCCACTCTTCGGGCGTGATATTCCAAAACTCGCCGAACACGTTGGTAAACGCGACGTTGATCCACGTTTCGATCGGACCGAGTTCGCGTTCGGCCCGTTCGGCCGCGCGTTCGACGGCGTCCGCGTCGGCGACGTCGGTTGCGATAGCGATCGCTTGCGCGCCGCCGTTTTGCGCGTCGCGCAGCGCCGCATCGAGTCCCTCGCCGCCGCGGGCCAGGAGTGCCAGCCGGTATCCCGGCCGCGCAAACTCGCGCACGACCGCGCGGCCTATACCGCCGGATGCTCCCGTAATGACGACGACTTGCTCCTGCGGCTGCAATTGTTTCATGGTGCTGCCTCTCCCCACAAACGTTCGAAAGCGGCTGCGTTCGTCCGCAGCAGCTCGTGCAGATCGGTTTTCCAAAGGGAACCGGAAAGATGATACGATGAAAGGATCTCAACGATCCACGGACCGGCGTAGCCGGTGCGGCGGATAGCGCGGATCATCGGCCCAAGCGCGATCTCGCCGTCGCCGAGCGAGTAGCGGTCGGCGGTCGAGCGCGGCGTACGCCAATCGCTCAACTGAACGAGAAAGATGCGGTTGCCGCACTGCGCGATGACGTCTTCAAGCGAGGTTGTCTGCCAGATATTCCATGAATCGATGCACAGGCCGACCGCCGGGTGGTCGACGCTCTGCACGATCTCGAGTCCTTGATCCAAGCCCCAAACGGCGGTGTCCGTGTGAATGTTCACCGGACTGAGCGGCTCGAAGGCGATATGCATCTCGAGCGAGTCCGCGTGCTCGCCGAGTTTTTTCAACGTTTCGACGGTGCGCTCGCGTGCGGCTTTAAAGTTCCCGTCCGGCGCGATGCCGGTGATCACCACGAACGGCGTGTGTTTCGGTACGTGCGGCGCAGTGCGGGTCATCGCGGCCATCATCTCTTCCAACCGGTCCGCGGGGTCTTCCGGCCGCGAAGCCATCGAGTCTTTGAAGACCGAGTGCACGAACATCTGCACGGACGCTGCGCGCAGGCCGCTCTGCGGAATCTCGTCGAGCAGCGTGCCATAATCGTTGTGCGGCAACTTGAACTCGCAGATCTCGATCGCTTGAGCGCCGGCACGCGAATATCCGGCCAGATCTTCGCGAAACGACCACGGCCACGTCGTAAACTCGCTGAATCCAAAGAACGGCTTTTCCATCAGCGCATCCACCTGCGCGCGATCAGGGCGCCTGCAAGAACCGCGCCTGCCGCGGCGATCGCGAGATAGCCCCGGGAGATGATGTTACGGCGGCGCGCCTCTTCGTCGGGAAAGAACAGCGACTCGGGATACGCTTCTTCGCGATCGATACCTCGCCGGTCGACTGCGAGCTTGAGAACTTCGGCAGGATGGAGCGCTTTGCGGTCGCTCAACTGCTGGATCTGTTCGCGGCAGCTGAATCCGTCCGCCACAATGATCGTTTGCGGCGACGCCTCGCGAACGGCCGGCAGCAGTTTGCGTTCGGCGCACGCCGTCGACATGCTGTAGTGCTCGGCCTCGAATCCGAAAGCGCCCGCCATTCCGCAGCAGCCCGTGTCGGGAAACTGCGCATCCAACTTCATCCGATCGAACGCGTGGCTTTCGGCGGTCGGATCGAGCACCGACTTCTTATGACAGTGTTCGTGCACGACCGCTTTGTGCATGAGTTTCGGAACGCTGTAGCCTTCGCGCTTGGTAGCGACGTCGTTCAGGAACGTGTCGAGCATATACGTCTGTTGCGCGAGCCGGCGCGCGTCGATGTCGCCGTTGAGCAGACTTTGCATCTCGTCTTTAAAAACGGAGATGCAGCTCGGCTCGAGCCCGACGACCGGCACGCCGTCGCGGATCGCATCGCGCAGATCGGCGACGATCGTTTCCAGATGACGCTTCGCCGGCGCGAGCAATCCGTAATCGTACAGCGGCCGCCCGCAGCAGACTTGGCGCGGCGGGATGATAACCTCGTATCCTGCGTCTTCCAACACTTCAACGGCCGCACGCGCGGTTTGGGGATGAAAATGCTCGTTCCACGTGTCGACCCAAAGCAGCACGCGGCCCGCTTCGCCCTTACGCTTAGCGCGCCGCGAAAACCACTGCCGGAACGTCTGCGCGGCGAACATCGGAATACGGCGCTGCGGCGCGATCTTCGCAAGGCGCTTGAGCACCGTGCTGAACGGCGGAGCCTGCGAGAAAAAGTTGGCGACATCCGGCGCGAGCGCGGCGATCTTGGCCCAGCGGAAGAGGTAACCGAACAGCCACATATGCAGCGGGCGCATGCGGCCTTCGTAATAGTGGTGCAAGAACTCCGACTTGTACGTGGCCATGTCCACGTTGACGGGACACTCGTGTTTGCACGCTTTGCACGCAAGACAGAAGTCGAGTGACTCGCGCACCTCTTCGTTTTTCCAGCCGCCCTCGACCGGACGTCCGCGCAGCATCTCGAAGAGCAGCCGCGCGCGCCCGCGCGTCGAGTATTTCTCTTCTTTACTGGCCATGTAGCTGGGGCACATGGTGCCTTTATCGTGCTTGCGGCACACGCCGGCACCGACACAGCGGTTTGCCGCATACGCGAAGCTGCCGCGATCTTCGATAAACGAAAAGAACGTTTCGGGCTCGCGCGGTTCGTACTGCGTTCCCCAGCGGAGATTCTCGTCGAGCCGGTGCGGGTGGACGACCTTTCCGGGGTTCATTTTGTTCTGCGGATCCCAGATCGTCTTGAACTTCCAGAACGCGTCGACGAGATCGTCGCCGTACATGATCGGGAGCAGCTCGCCGCGCGCTTGACCGTCGCCGTGCTCGCCCGAAAGCGAGCCGCCGAACTGCACGCACACGTGCGCCATCTCCGTCACGAACTTGCGGTATTTGGCGATGCCTTCCGCCGTGAAGAGATCGAAATTGATGCTGCAGTGCACGCACGCCTGGCCGAAGTGGCCGTAGATCGACGCTTGGTATCCATACTCTTCGAGCTTCTTTTGAAACACGCGAAGGTAGTCGCCCAGCCGCTCCGGATCGACCGCGCTGTCTTCCCAGCCGGGGTAAAAGTCCGACTCGTTCGGCACCTTCGACGTAACGCCCAACCCGGCTTCGCGCGTCTCGAAGATCTCTTGCATGATGTGCTTGTCGCTCGTGACGCGCGAGCCGCGTACCGTATCGGTGCGTGCGCGTATAGCGGCACACATTTTATCGGCCGCCGCTTCTGCTTCTTCAGGCGTCTCGCCGCCGAACTGCGCGACGATCCATGCATCACCTTCCGGGAACAGATCCCGCTGCTTGTGCGGATTCTTCCCCTTTTGATACATCAGCTGGAAGAGCGTCGAGTCCATGCCTTCGAGCGCGATCGGTCCGAACGAACCCGCGTACGCGCAGTGATCGCCCACGGTAGCGATATCGTCGAATCCCACCAGCGCCAGCGCTTTGTACGGCGGATCCGGCACGAGTTTGACGACAGCACCAAGAACGGTCACGCACGTACCCTCGGTGCCGACCAACGCTCGCGCGACGTTAAACCCGTTCTCCGGCAGCAATTGATCCAACGCGAATCCCGAGACGCGCCGTGGAATATCGGGGAAACGCTCGCGAATACGGTCACCGTACTCGTCGGCGAGCGTTTTGAGCGCCTGATAGATCTCCGCGCGGCGTCCGCCGCCGGCGACGATCGCTTTGAACTCATCCGGCGAGGTCGGTCCGACGGTCATTCGCAGACCGTCATAGGTCAGGATGTCGAGCGTCTCGAGATTCTGATCGGTCTTGCCCCACTTCTGCGCGGGCATCCCGCACGAGTTATTGCCGATCATGCCGCCGAGCGTGCAGCGGTTGTGCGTCGAAGGCGCGCAGCCGTACGTAAAGCCGTGCTTCTCGGCCGTGTTGCGCAAATCGTCGAGAACGAGCCCCGGCTGCACGCGCGCCGTACGCGCCTCGTAATCGACCGAGAGCAGGTTGTTCAAATACTTGCTGGAGTCGATGACGATCGCGTCGTTGCACGTCTCACCGGCCAAACTCGTTCCGCCGCCGCGATGCACGATGGGCGCTCCATGGTCGTGCGCGACGTTGACCGCTGCGATCATGTCTCCTTCATCCAGCGGCAGGACGACGGCTATCGGCACTTGCCGGTAGTTGGATGCGTCGGTCGAGTACATAGCACGGTACGCATCTTCAAAATGCACTTCGCCGCGAACGGCAGCGCGCAGGTCGCGTTCGAAAGCAGCCGTATCGACGGCCTCAATCATCGTTCGTACCTGCTCGCATCGGCTTCCTTGAACTCCAATCCCGTTCCCGGGCGGGTGAGATCCGGCACGAGCGCGCCCTTAACCGGATCGTCGGCGCCGTCGAAAAACAACTTCTCGATACGCACGTGGTCGTGAAAATACTCGATGTGCCGGAGCTGCTTCGCAGCGGCGGCCACATGGAGAGTGAGATAAGGCGCGCAGTGGCTGGAAAGCGGGATGTTGTAAGCCTCGCACAGCGCATCGGCCGCCAGAAATCCCGTTACGCCGCCGCAGCGCGTTACATCGGCTTGCAGCACGTCGGCAGCGCGCGCATCGAGAATCTGTTTGAATTCATATGGCGCGTAGCCGTACTCGCCGTTGCTCACGTCCATTCCCGGCGGAGCGGCGGCTGCGACGGCAGCATTCCCTTGCAGATCGTTGTGATAGACCGGCTCTTCGAACCAAGTGACGCCCTGCGAGGCGAAGGCTTGCGCCAACGCAAGCGCTTCTTTGACGGAGTAAGCGCCGTTTGCGTCGACGAAAAGTGCAGCATGCTCGCCGATGGCGTTACGGGCCGCGGCGACACGCTCGGGATCTTCTTTGGGCGCCGATCCGACTTTCATCTTCACGCGCGGGATCTCCATATCGCGCACCCATTGCTCGAGCTGGCCGCACAGCTGCGCCCGATCGTATGACGTGAAGCCGCCGCTGCCGTAGACCGGCACCGTCTTGCGCGCGCGGCCGAGCAGCGAGCACAGGGGTAAGTCCAGTAAGCGGGCTTTGAGATCCCACAACGCAACGTCTACCGCGGAGACTGCCATTGCCGTGACTCCGCTGCGGCCGTTGTTTCGAATCTTTGCCGTGCATGCCCCCGTGATTGCTGCGACGTCGAAGGCATCGCCGCCGACGACCTGCTCGCGCAGAATGTTGTCGACGATCTCCAGGGCCGCTTTGTCCGCGTACGTATAGCCCGTGCCCGTCACGCCGCATGCGCGCGCCTGGACGAGCACCATCGTCGTGGAGCTCCACTTCAGGGTACCGTCGGACTCGAACGGCTGTTGCTCCGTGGGGACGACGAACGCGCGCACGGTGAGCGAATCGATCGGCGCCTCGATCCGCCGCGCATGCACTGCCGCCAAACTACCGTCCTTTCTTCGGGCGTTCTTCCATCTTGTGCGGAATGACGCCGGCGATCATCTGCTTGAAAGACTGCGCGATAATGCCGCGTTCTTCGCTGTCGCCCTTGCGCAGCGCGCGCAGGAAGTGCATCGCTTGTTCGCGCGAGATATGCGGCGGAAGCGTTGCGACGTTACCGTCGGCGATGGCTTCGACTACCACCGGACGATCGGCGGCGAAAGCGCGATGCCACGCTTCCTCGATCTGATCCGGCCGCTCGATGCGGATGCCGGTAAATCCGAGCGATTCGGCAAAGCGCGCGTACGGAAAATCGGGAAGCGGCTGCGTATCCATGTTCCGCGGCGAACCCGACAGAATACGCTCTTCCCACGTCACCTGATTCAAGTCGGCATTGTTCAGCACGAAGAAGACGATCCGCGGATCGCTCCACTTCTTCCAATACTTATAGACCGTGATCAGTTCGTTGATGCCGTTCATCTGCATCGCGCCGTCGCCGGGAAGTGCGACGACGAGCCTATCCGGAAACGCAAACTTCGCGGCGATCGCGTACGGCACCGCGGATCCCATCGTCGCCAAACTGCCCGAGAGCGAGATCTTCATGTTCTTGCGTACCTGGACGTGCCGCGCCATCCAGTTCGTCGGCGTGCCCGCGTCGCCGGTAAGGATCGCATCGTCCGGAAGCTGTTTGCTCAACTCGTGGTAGAGCAGTTGCGGGTTGACCGGGTCCGCGTCTTCGTGCGCTCGATCGGACTCGATGGCAAGCCACTCTTCTTTGTTTTTCGCGAGCGACTCTCGCCACGACGTTTCCGTCTTCTGGGCCAGGTGCGGGAGCAGCGCCTGCAGCGTATCCGCCGCATCGCCGATCAAATTGACCTCGGTCGGATAGCGCAGGCCGATGTTGCGCGGATCGAGATCGATCTGCACGGCCGGTACCGAACGGTCTACCGGAAGAAACTCGGAATACGGGAAACTCGTACCGACCATCAGCAGCGCATCGCAGCCGTTCATCATGTCGGAACTCGGACGCGTGCCGAGCAGGCCGATCGTTCCGGTCACCCAGGGAAGATCGTCGGGCAGCACGTCTTTGCCCAACAGCGCTTTTGCGCAGCACGCCTGCAGTTTGTCGGCAACGGCGATCAGCTCTTCCGACGCCCACTTTGCGCCCGCACCGGCCAAGATCGCGACCTTTTCCGCGCCGTTTAAAATCTCGGCGGCGCGCTGCAAATCCGGCAACCGCGGTATCACCATCGGCGCGCTGTAGCCCGTACCGCTATGCGCGGTGTTGTGTTTGCGGGCGGGCTCTTCGTACGGCTCTTCCTGAAGATCCTTCGGCATGATGATCGCCGCCACGCCGCGCATGCCTATCGCAGTGCGGAACGCGCGGTCGACGACATGGCGGGTAGCCGACGTGCTGGCGATCGTATACCGGTATTCGCAGACATCCGCAAAGAGCGTCTGCAGATCGACCTCTTGCTGATACGAGCTTCCAAGCGCTGTCGTAGCGGCCTGACCGACGATCGCGACGACGGGGACATGATCGTCCTTAGCGTCGTAAAGGCCGTTGAGCAGATGGATCGCTCCGGGGCCGGAGGTTGCCATACACACGCCGGTTTCGCCGGTAAATTTGGCGTGCGCGCAGGCCATCTCGGCAGCCATCTCTTCGTGACGCACTTGCACGAATTCGATCTTGTCTTCGAATTTTTCAAGCGCGGCAAGCAACCCGTTGATACCGTCGCCCGGATAGCCATAGATACGCGAAACGCCCCACTCGATGAGGCGTTCCAGGAGAAATTCACCGGCAGTCATGCAAAAAAACGTACCCGTGCAGACACAACTGCTAACTGACGGACGTCAACGCGCGGGCAGATAAGCCTCCGAGAGTTTCTCGCTGTCTAGGTACGCTATGTGACCGCGCTCGCGCCTCAGCGCGCCGGCATCTTCAAAATCGCTTATGGTGCGCGCGAACACTTCTTTGGCGCTGCCGGCCATCGCTGCCAATTGCGCCTGCGTCATCTTTTGCAAGCGCGCGTCTGCCGGCTGCAGCCCGGGCGCGCTTTGGGCGTAGGGAAGCAGCAACTGCGCAACGCGTACGGAAACGGGCAACGTCAAATGTCCGGCCAAGCGGTTAATCGAATAGCGTGCCCTGCCCATCGCGCGATCGATCAGCGCATCGGCGAATGCATTCGAACGGCGCATGGCCGATCGCACGGCCTCCTTCGAAAATACGGCATACCGCACGTCCGTCAAAGCCGCAATATCGCCGACCGCCGTGTCGCCGTCGAGCGCTGCAAATTCGGCAAACGTTTCGCCCGGTTCGACCAGATACAGCATGCATGGCCGCACCGTTCCGCCCACGCCTCGCAGGGCGATATTTACGGAGATCCGGCCTTCCAGGAGAACACCAAGCGCTTCAAATTGTTGATTTTCGTTAACTACGACGCGCTTGCGCGGCGCGAACTGTACGATGGCGCGAGACGAGAGCTCGTCCAACAACGCGTCGTCCAACGAACTAAACACCGGAAATGTACGTAACCGGGCATTTAGAGTACCGGCTTCAACCGAAGTAACTTGTGCGATCACCAAAGAGCCTCCAACCGAATTTATGACCTAAATCGGCCCTTTCAAAACGCTTCCGGCTGGGAATCACCCACGATATGGAACGCCTACTTACCGGTAAAACAGCAATCGTTACGGGCGCGGAGTCCGGCATCGGCGCCGAGATCGCAAAGCGCTTCGGCGAGAACGGAGCAAATGTCGCGGTCGTCGAGTTCGCTTACCCGGATTGGGCGCGAGACGTCGTGCGCTACATCGAAGAGCATGGCGGCAAAGCCATCGCCGTCCACGCCGACGTCGGTAAGGAATCCGAAGTCGAGCATCTTTTTTCTCAAACGGAGTCGCAGTTCGGCAATGTCGACATCTTAGTGAACGACGCCGGCATAAACGGACACAACAAAGAGGTCGTGGATCTCGCCCTGGAACTGTGGGAAGAGACGCTGCGCACCAATCTTACCGGGCCGTTTCTTTGTTCGCGCCGTTTTCTGCGCGCGGTCCGCGACGGCAAACGCACCGGCGGCAAGATCGTAAACATTAGTTCGGTGCACGAGACGATGCCGATGATCGGAACGTCGGAGTACTGCGCGTCGAAAGGCGGCCTCATGATGTTCAATAAGACGCTTGCGCTCGAAGCTGCGAAATACAAAGTGAACGTTAACAACATTGCACCCGGCGCAATTATCACGCCCATGAACGAAGAGGTGCGCGTCGATCCGGAAGAGCGCCGCAAAGAGGAAGAAAAGATTCCTTGGGGCCGCGTCGGCTGCCCCGATGATATCGCATCGGCTGCACTCTTTCTCGCGAGCGGGCAAAGCGACTACGTGACGGGCACGACGCTTTTTGTAGACGGCGGTCTCTTGCTAAACGTCGGGAGCGGGCCGCCGGGACAGGTCTAAGTATCGCCGATACGGCGCGCGACGAGTACGAGCACGCCGATACCGGCGAACCACGCCGCTAAGCCTTCCGCCACCGGGCCCCAATTGTCCATGGCCGCGCCGCCGGGGTTATCCGGCGTCTTCTGAAGGTACCGGACGTATGCGCTCAGATCGGCCAGTGCTGCATCGTCGATCACGCGCGGACCGAACTTCGGCATGACGTCGGGCCCTTCGCGCACGGCTTCGGCGATCGTTTTCGAATCGGAGTTCAAAATCGACGGAGCGACGTTGTGATAACCGACTGCGCCGTTCCCGTATCCGCCGGCGGCATGACACTGCTCGCAATGTTCTTCATAGACTGCGCGACCGCGTGAAAGGCTCTGCGCAGTGGCGGGCGGCGGCGAGGGTACGTCTACGATCTTTTCGCCGCTCGAACGGGAGGCAACGTACGACTCGATCGCGCCGATCTGCTCCGCGGTTAAACGAGGTGTTTTCCGCCACTGCTGTTCGTTCGTATCTTGCGACGGCATGCGGCCGGTGCGCAGCATGAAATCCACCTTTGCGGCGTCTACGTTGACGAGTGCCGGCGCACGCATCGTTCCCTGCAGAGCCGCGCCGTGGCACGAACTGCAATGCACGTCATACAGGTCGTGGCCGCTCGCGTTCGCAATCGCCGCGGCAAGCAGCAGTGCGCCGATCATGCGGCGACCGCGCGGCGTTCGGACGCGGCCCACGTCGCCGCTTCGAGCATGAACGCGCAGAACAGCAAAAATCCGCCGGCGATCCACATGAGATCGGCTCCCGCACGTTGATCGCTAAGGGCTGCGGCAGGCCCGAGTACGGCAGCATAATGCGCGTACATCGGATGCCGCGAGGCGCCAATCGCGAAAGCGGCAAACGCGCCTTGCGGCAGTGCCAAAAAGAGATAGAGCATGCGCGCGGGATACGCGACCGGCCGCGGGGCGTATCCAACTTGCACTACGGCGTTCCAGAAGAGCAAGCCGGCCCCGAAGAATAACGCGTGCTCGAATCCGTGCACGAGCGGCTGCTCGAGCGCGCGTTCGTAGAGCGCCGAAAAGTGCGATGTCCACAGAACGAAGACAAATGCGAGCCAGCCCGTGACCGGCGCAAGCAAAGCGCGGCCGGGCGTGGAGTCTGCGGCCCGCGCGATGGCCGACGCGAACGATTTCGGCGTAGCGGCGACCAGTAAAAGGAGCGGCGCACCGAGCAGCAGCAGCGGCGGCGCGGCAAGCATCAAGATGATGTGCTGCGCCATGTGCCATAAGAAAAAGCGGTCCGCAAGCGTATCTATTTGCGGCAGAAACGCTATCGCGAGCAGCGCTAGGCCCGTCGCGAAGAACACCACGCGCAGTGCCGGGAACGGACGATGGCTAAAGCGACGGCGGTAAACCCGCACGCCCGCAAAGTAGACCGCGAAAAGCGCCGCACACGCGAGTGCTATCACACGGGCTCCTCGTCATAGCCGCCGTCGGCATTGCGCGTCAATCGTACGCGCTCGGCTTCATGCACCCCGCCCGACCGTTTCAACCCCGATGCGAGCGCGTAAGCGATTACGAACGCCAGGAGCGGTAAAAAGAAGACGGCGATTTGGTAGCCGAGCACGACGTCGTATAAGGGCAGGTGCACGTACCGAACCTGCAGATCGCCGCTGCCTGCGAAGAGCAGCAACGCCATGAACGTCAGGAACGCGCAGCCGAATGCCAATCGGAGCGGAACGTCGCGCGGACGGTCGAGCAAGTGATGCTGCGCGCGATCGCGCCGTAAAAACGCTTCAGCGAACGGATACACGGCCAGCAATCCCATAATCGCCAGCGGCAGAACCAGTCCCGGCCAGAGTATCGCCGGCAGATAATGTCCGAAGATGTGCAGCGAAAACGGCGGAAAGATGCGTAAAGCGCCGTCGAGCCATCCCGCAAACCAATCGGGCTGCGCGGGCGAGATCGCTTTGGACGGATCGTACGGTCCCCACAGCCACACCGGATTGATCTGCACGAATGCCCCAAGTAAACAACACACGGAGATGACCGCAAATTGCAAGGCGAACGAACGGAACGCGTAGATCGGGAAAAGGGGCGAGCCGACGACGTTCTCTTCCGTGCGCCGCGGTCCGGGAAACTGCGTATGTTTCTGCCGCCACAGAATCATCAAGTGCACGGTGATGCCCCCGGCGATGAGTGCCGGCATAATAAACACGTGCGTGATAAACAGGCGCTGCAGCAGCACCGCCGACGGCCAGACGCCGCCCTGCACGAAGTACGCTAGATCTTCTCCCACAAAAGGCACCGCTTGCAGAATGGACATCGCAATGCGCAGGCCCAGGCCGCTGAGCAGATCGTCCGGCAGCGAGTAGCCGCTAAAGCCTTCGAAGATTCCGGCGAACAGCAGCAGCGTTCCGAAGATCCAATTCAGTTCGCGCGGATTCCGGAATGCTCCGGTGAAAAAGATGCGGCAGGCGTGCACGACGATGCCCGCTACAAAAATGTTCGCCGCCCAATGGTGGATTTGGCGAATCAGCAGACCGCCGTTCACTGCGAACGACAGATGCAGAACGGTGTTGTATGCCTCGCTGACCGTGCGCCCATAGAGCGGTGCATAAGGCCCCGTATAGACGACGTCGGCCGTGCCGGGCGTAAACCACATCGCGAGGAACACGCCGGTCGCCACGAGCACGATGAATGCGTAGACGTTGATCTCGCCGAGCATGAACGACCAATGGTCCGGAAACGCTTTTCGCAGCGCGTGATGCAAAAACGTCGCCGTACCGAAACGGTCGTCGGTCCATAAAAGCAGACGCCGGATCATGAAAGTTGCCAGAATCCGGGGCCGACCGGCGCGTTGAAGTCGCCGTCGGCGCGCACGTAGCCGTCCTGCGCGATCGCGATGGGCAGCTGCGGCAGCGGCCGATCCGCCGGGCCGTCGACGACGCGCGCGCCGTCCGTCACGTCGAACGCCGATTGATGGCACGGGCAAACGAGTTTGCAGTCGGACGCGCGGTACAGTGCCACCGGGCAGCCCGCATGCGTGCACGCCTTGCTGAAAGCAATCATGCCGTCGAGGGTGCCTTTACCGACGCCGTCGGGCAGCCGCACGAGCACCGCCATCGAGTTGTAATCGCCGACCGCGTCCTCCGGATAGACCGTCACGACGGAGCCGACGTTGAGATCTTCGGGACGTACGATCGTGCCGTCGGAGCGCTTCAACCGCGAGCCGCGACGCCAGCGCGAATGCATCGGCGCATCGCCCGGAGGCGGTCCCAGCGCGCCGATCGGAAACAACGCCGCGGCGCCCAGGGTACCGAGCGCCGCCACCAGCATGCGTGTAAGCCACGCGCGGCGCGTCGTCTCCGCGCTTCCACGCACGGCTGCATCGATTTGATCGAGACGGTCCTGTTCCGGGCTGGGCACGGTATCGCGAAGATCGACGACTTGCTCGTACGGCAAGATCCAGCGCGCCCATCCCAGACACGCAATCGCAAGCCCGATACAAGCCGCGCCGATCGACGCTCCCAGGATCTGCGTCGACGCGTGCATCCAAAACGCGGCTGCGAACGCGATGCTTCCGGCCATCGAAAGCGCCAGCGCAGCGGCAATCGCGCGAAGCCGTTCGTCGCGCACGCTCAACGGATCCAATAGACGGTGGTGTAGATGCCGATCCACATAACCGTCACGAAATGCCAGTAATAACTGATGGCCTCCGCGCCTTCGTGACGGTCGGCTCGAAGCGCCGGAGAACGCAGCCCGAGATACAGACCGAGCAGCATCACAACGCCCGCAACGACGTGCAGCAAATGGAAACCGGTAATCGTTACGTAGATCGAGCCGTACGCGCTGCTTCGCATCGTGAAACTCTGCTCGGCGTAGCCGCGCAGCGCGATGAAGATGTACCCGATACCGCCGAGAATGCCGGCATAGAGCCATCCGCCCGCGGCGCGGTTTGCGCGGTAGCGTAAAGAACGCGATACCATATAGACGGCGCCGCTGCTGAAAAAGAGCAGCGCCGTTCCGGCCGTAGGCCCGACGATATCGAGATGCACGCCGGGCGGCGGCCACTGCACGGCAAACGCCTTCAGGTTATAGTACGTCGCAAACAGCGCGGCGAAAAACATCGTCTCCGACGCGATGAAGATGACCGTGCCCAAAACGACCGGATGCGCCCGGATCGGCAGCGGCCGTCCGCGAATTGCCATTTGCAAACGTGTACCCGACGCCGGGCGGTTTTTATCGCCTGCCTGGGTAGAATTGCAGGCGTATGCCCGTGTTCGATCCTGCATCCGCGCAAGGGAACGTACTCGGCGGCGTCTGGCTCATTTTTATCGCAGGGGCTCTGTTCGTCGCCGCGTTTGTTTACGGATTACTGATCTATGCGCTCGCCAAATGGCGCAAGCGGGGCGAAGGCATTCCGCCGCAATTCAAAACGAACACGTTCTGGGAGATAACGGGCGTCATCATTCCGCTGCTTATGGTCGGCGGACTCTTCGCAGTGACGCTGCTCGGCGAATATCGTGTGGATGCAGTGGAAAACAAGCCATATGCCGTTGTCGACGCCGGCGCGTTCCGGTGGAGCTGGCAGTTCAAATATGCCGGCAGCGGCATTACTGTCGACGGGACGCCGGATAGTCCGCCGACGCTGGTGTTGGCCGTCGGGAAAACGACGCAAATAGATCTGCACTCTGCCGACGTCGTTCACGCGTTTTGGATACCCGCGTTTCTGTTTAAACGAGACGCAACGCCCGGATACACGCAGCACTTCGACGTCACTCCGACGCGCACCGGGACCTTTGAAGGAAAGTGCGTCGAGTTCTGCGGCCTCGATCACGCGCGGATGACGTTTAGTGTTCGCGTCGTTTCGCAGGCCGCGTACGATCGCTGGGTGAGCTCGGGAGGAACGGCGGCACTGTGATCGGCTGGCTGACGTCGACAAACCATAAACAGATCGGCATCCTGTACATGATGACGACGCTGTTCTTCTTCTTAATTGCCGGCGCGCTCGCGCTCGTCATCCGGCAGCAACTCGCCGTTCCGCATAACGGTGTGGTCACGGCGCATGCGTACAATCAAGTCTTCACGCTGCACGGCACGGCGATGATCTTTTTGGTCGTTGCGCCCTTTGCGTTCGGTTTGGCCAACTATCTCGTACCGCTGCAGATCGGCGCGCCCGATATGGCCTATCCGCGGCTGAACGCGCTCAGCGTGTGGCTGTTCATTCTCGGCGGCATCACCATCTTTTTAGGTGTTTTTGCCCAGGGCGGTGCCGCCGATACGGGATGGACGGCGTACGCACCGCTTTCGACGATTATCGAAGGATCGGGGGCCGGTGAGGATCTGTGGCTCGTCGGCGTGCTGCTCAACAGCATCGCGTCGATCATGGTCGCTATCAATCTGACGGCGACGATCTTTCTCTTCCGCTGCCCCGGCATGACGATGTGGCGCATGCCGATCTTCACCTGGGAGATGCTGGCGACCGCGCTGCTGATCCTCATG
Organism: Vulcanimicrobiaceae bacterium; assembly: GCA_035701665.1. Taxonomy (GTDB): domain Bacteria; phylum Vulcanimicrobiota; class Vulcanimicrobiia; order Vulcanimicrobiales; family Vulcanimicrobiaceae; genus DASSRQ01. The sequence continues at coordinate 20,618 of DASSRQ010000117.1, read as the reverse complement.
GCGTTTCCGTCGCTCGCAGCCGTTATCTGCGAGCTGCTGCTCGAACGCCACTACGGCGCGCACTTTTTCAATCCGTCGTACGGCGGCGATCCGATTCTCTACGAGCATCTGTTCTGGTTTTTCGGGCATCCGGAAGTGTACGTGATGATTCTGCCGTACTTCGGCATCGTTGCGGAGATCGTCGCGGTCTTCTCGCGTAAACCGCTGTTCGGCTACACGGGCATGGTGCTATCCGCCTTTGCCATCGCCGGTCTGTCGATGGGTGTGTGGGCGCATCATATGTTCACGACCGGCGTAATCGCCAACGGCTTCTTCTCCGGCATGTCGTTCCTCATCGCCGTTCCGACCGGCGTAAAGTACTGGAACTGGATCGGCACGATGTGGAAAGGAAACATCGCCTTCCGCGTGCCGATGCTGTTTTGCATCGGATTTTTGTTCAACTTTCTCATCGGCGGCGTGACCGGTGTCATGATCGCCTCGCCGCCGATCGATTACCACGCAGAAGACTCGTACTTTATCGTCGCGCATTTCCATTACACGCTCGGCGGCGGAGCGCTCTTCGCCGCGTTTGCCGCCGTCTATTTTTGGTTTCCGAAGATCGCCGGCTTCAAGCTCTCCGAGCGGCTCGGCTCGCTGCATTTCTGGCTGATGACCGTCGGATTCAACGTCGCGTTTCTGCCGCAGTTCGTTCTGGGGATGGAAGGCATGCCGCGCCGCGTCTACACTTACGGCGCAACCGGCGATCTGCCGTGGCTGAACCTGCTCTCCACCATCGGCGCGTGGATCATGTTCTTCGGCGTCGCGCTCTTCGCACTCAATCTGCTGGTTTCGTATTTTGCCCGAGAGGCTGCGGGCGACGATCCTTGGGGCGGCTACAGCCTGGAATGGGCGACGACGTCACCGCCGCCGGAGTTCAACTTCCACGCACTTCCGCCGATCCGTTCGGAACGTCCCGTCTGGGACGCGCGGCAATGAAAACGTTCATCTCGCTTTTCCTGAGTTCGGGCGCGTTCGCGGCCGCGATATCGATCGTGTACTGGTTCTCATCGAAGGATATCACCGGAACGCTCTTTCTCGGATTGATGATGCTCGCGTTCGCCTGGGTTGCGGTTTACACCAAGATCGCCGAAGCGCAAAGCGACCTCGCAGGCGACAAACCGGAGACGACGCACGCTCAGCGCGCGGGCGAAGACGTCGGCATCGTCACCAAAGCCTCGCCGTGGCCGCTTTTGCTCGCGCTTTGCATCCTAATGCTGTTGTTCGGCATCGTCTGGTCGTCGTTCGTCCTCTTCTTGGGTCTGGGCGGTATGCTGCTGTGCTTGTGGCGTTTGGGCGCCGAAAGTGCGCGGACCGGCACCAAGCGCATCCTGACGAAGGAAGGCGAAGAGACGGTAACGTAGGCCGCCGGGTGTTGATTTTAGGCATCGAGACGTCGTGCGACGATACGGCAACCGCGATCGTGCGCGACGGCCGCAGCGTTTTGGCCAGCGTCTCGACGAACCAGGATGCGTTTCACGCCAAATACGGCGGCATCGTTCCGGAGATCGCGAGCCGCCAGCACGTCGCGCTGCTCTCGGCGGCCGTTGAAGATGCGCTCGGCAGGGCAAGCGTCTCGCTCGACGACGTCGACGGAATTGCCGTTACCAAAGGACCCGGCTTGATCGGTAGTCTCGTTGTCGGCGTCGCAGCCGCGAAAGCCCTCGCGTTTGCGACCGGCAAGCCGCTTTACGGCATCAATCATCTGCACGGGCATATCTTTGCGTCGTTTTTGGATCGCGATCCGGTGCCGCAGTATCCGTTCCTGGCGCTGCTGGTCTCGGGCGGTCACTCCCAACTCGTCGACGTGCGAAGTGCGACGGAGATGCACGTCATCGGCCGCACGCACGACGATGCCGCCGGCGAAGCATACGATAAAACCGCGCGGCTATTGGGATTGGGATTTCCCGGCGGCCCGGCGCTCGACAAGCTCGCTCGCGACGGAAACGCACGCGCCTACTCGTTTCCGCGCCACCGCGCGCCGGCCGGAACGCTCGATATGTCGTTCTCCGGATTGAAAACCGCCGTCCGCTACTTTCTCGAATCACCGGAAGGCGCGAGTGCGCCGCATCCGGACGTCGCGGCGTCGTTTCAAGCGGCCGTCGTCGACGTGCTGATCGATCGTGTCAACTCTGCGTTCGAGCGCGGACAATACACATCGGTCGTGCTCTCGGGAGGCGTTGCCGCAAACTCGGCGCTGCAGAAAGCGCTGAACGCTTGGGGTGAAAGGAGTGGTGTGGACGTCTTTATTCCGCCGCCGAAATACTGCACCGATAACGCGGCAATGATTGCCGCCGCGGCCGGACATCAATGTGCGCGAGCAGCTGCCGATCCGCTGACGCTTTCGGCCGATCCCAACTTGCCTTTCGAGCTGGCGTCATGAAACGGGCAGCAGCGCTCCTTCTTCTCGCCTTACTCGCGGGCTGCTCGAGCGGAGCGGTCCAACGTCAAGGTACGCAAAACGAGCTCGTCATCGCCGAACAACGCGAGCCCATGTCGCTCAATCCGGCGCTCGAGAACGGCCAGTCGCAGACGCAATGGGGCTTGCTGCTCTTCTCGTTCTTGGTCAAAGACGACGACAAGGGCAATCTCGTCGGCGACGTCGCCGAAACCGTCCCGACGGTGAAGAACGGCGGCATCAGCGCGGACGGCAAAACGATCACGTACCATCTGCGTAAAGGTGTTCGCTTCTCCGACGGCACGCCGCTGACGGCCGAAGACGCGCGCTGGTCGATCGACGCGATCAACAATCCCGCAAACAACGTGCAGTCGCGTTATGGATACGACCGGATCGCGAAGGCGGAAGCGCCGGATCCGGCGACGCTGGTTCTGCATTTAAAGGAGCCGTTTGCGCCGCTGCTCACGCTTGTCGAAGCACCGCAGGGCTTTCCGATCTTTCCCAAACACGTGCTGGCGAAGTATCCGGACTTCAATCATATCGAGTTCAACTCCAAGCCCGTCGGGTCGGGACCGTACGTCGTCGATACCTGGAAACGCGGCGATCGCGTCGTTATGCACGCAAACCCCTACTACTTCGGTGGAAAACCGCCGATCGAGCACCTGACGATCCGCTTCGTTCCGGACGCCGCTGCCGCCGCGAATATGCTGCAGGCGCACGAAGCGGGGCTGTACTTCAACGCGCAAGACTATTCACAGTATCCGCTGCTGCGTTCGATCAAAGGCTATCACGTCTATTCGACGCCCGTTGCCGGCGTCGGAGCGATTATCTTCAATACGCAGAGCGAGCAGATCCGCGATCCGCGCGTCCGGCGCGCCCTGGCGCAGGCGATCGACGTTCCGGCGGTCGTGCGCAAAGCATACCGCGGTGCAGTGGATGCCGCATCGCCCGGTACCGGGCTGTTCTTCTGGGCGTATGACAAACAGGCATATCCCGATCTGCAGTTCGATCCGGCTGCGGCAAAACGCGAACTCATCGACCGCAAGTTGAATCTGCAGATCGTGATTCAGGCCGGAACGCCGGGCGATGCCATCGTCGCCAATACCGTCGCTCAATACGAACGTGCCGCGGGCGTCGACGTTACAATCAAACAGTTCAACATCTCGCAGTTCGTCGCGCCGGCGGCGGAAGGCGGCCCCGTGTACGGGGGCAAGTTCGATATGGCGCTTTATCCGTTCGTCAACGGCAGCGACCCCGACACGACCGATCAATTCGCATGCGCCAACGTACCGCCGCACGGCTACAATAAATCGCGGCTTTGCGACGGACAAGTGGACGCGCTGCTTACCGCTGGACGCTCGACGTTCGATCCGGCAAAGCGTAAAGCGATCTACAGCAAGCTGGAAGCGCGCCTAAACGAGCTGCTTCCATACGCACTCATCTATCAGCGGCGAGAGATCGACACCGCCGATACGCGCTTGCACGGCATATCGCCGTCCATCGACAGCCTGTTCTGGAACGTCGGAACGTGGTCGTACGCCGGGTCGTGAGCGCCGCTACGAACCGAAACGGCGCGCGATAACCTCGCTCCGGTGAGCGAAGATCTTCTCGACGTCGCGGCGCACGAAGCCGGCGGCCAAGTTTCCTAACGGCGCAAACGGCAGCACGTACGTTACGTCGTCCGAGATCTCGACGCCGCCGGTAACCTCGCGGAACCCGTGCACGTGCTCCCACAACGCGTACGGGCCGCGCAGCTGCACGTCGGCGAAAGACGTTTTCGGACGCCAGCGTGTAATGAGCGTTTTCCATTTCACCGGAAGGCCGTGCAGCGAAAGGCGATACGAGATAGTCGAGCCTTCGCACACCGGATCGGGGTCTTCTTCGATCGCAAACCGCAACGACGGCGGCGTGATCGCTTCGAGATTTTTCGCATCCGAGAAAAACGCGAACACCTCGTCCAACGGCGCAGGCACGAATTGACGCGAGCTGTACGCGCGCAGCAATTTCGTCGAACGTTTCGGCTCGATGATACTTTGCAGCGCTTCCTCGAGCCGCGGATGGGACCACACAAAGCCGGCCCGCTGCGCCGCAAGCGGCAGGACGAGCTGGCTCGCAAGAACCGTGCCGGCAAACTCGCCCAGCACGATCTTCAATGCGAATCCCGGCGCGGGCGCAAGCGAGGGCCGGCGCATCGCCGCGCCGATGGCCTGCGAAAATCGAGCGCTGGTTGCGTAATCCGGTGTAACTGCGTTGACCGCACCGCGCAGCTGCTCGTTCTCGATGGCGAATGCATACAGCGCGACGATATCGTCGATGTGGATCCACGGCACGAACTGCTTGCCGTTGCCCAGCGGTCCGCCGGCGCCGAATGCAAACGGGCGCATCATCTTCGCCAGGGCACCGCCGTTCGAACCGATGACGATACCGGTGCGCAGCAGAACGACGCGCACGCCGGACGCCGCCGCTGCTGCGGCCTCGGCTTCCCATCCCCGGCAAACGTGCGCTAGAAAATCGTCGCCCGCGCCGCTGCTCTCGTCGAGCACCTCATCGCCGCGGTTGCCATAGTAGCCGGCGCCGGACGCGGAAACCAGGACGCGCGGCTTGTTCTGCGCGGCGGCGATAGCTGCCACGAGCATTCGCGTACCCTCAACGCGCGAACGCTCGATCTCCGCTTTCTTTTTTTTCGTCCAGCGCCCGTCGACGGTTTCACCGGCGAGATGAACGATAGCGTCGCATCCCTCGATATCAGACGCAGCGACCGTGCGCCCAAGCGGGCGGATCGCCCACCCCTTACGGGCGGCCGCCCGCCCAAACGCGCGCCCGATGAAGCCTGACGCGCCGGTTACGCCGATAATCATACGCTCCACTATTCCACTTTCTCCATGTTTTGTCTAGGGCAAATGCTGGACAAATCGGGCTGATTCTGCTACGGTCCGCTCATGAAGCTGCAATCGCAGACCCAGCGCGTGGTCGTTGCCGGCGCCGGCGTAGCGGGGCTCACGGCTGCAGCGCTGCTCGCAAGAAGCGGCTTCGCGGTCACACTCTTGGAGAAAAATTCGTATCCCGGCGGACGTGCGGCGCAGTTGCAGCTGGACGGTTTTCGTTTCGACTTAGGACCCACGCTGCTTTTCATGCCCGACGTGTTCCGGAAAGCTTTCGCGCAGTGCGGAGCGGACTTCGATCGTGAAGTTCCCTGCACGCGCTTGGATCCGAACTACCGGCTGCATTTCCCGGGCGGCCGTATGCTCGAGATCTCCGGCTCTCTTCCGCAGACGCTCGAATCGCTCGAGCGTTTCGAAGCCGGCTCCTCCGCCGGACTGCTCCGCTATCTCGCGGGAGCGGCTCAGGCTTACGAGCTGTCGCGCCGCCACTTCGTCGGAAAACGAATCCGGTCGGCGTTCGAGTTTTTGCGCCCGGCGACGATGGGAGCGCTGATTCGAAGCGGCGCGTTCCGCTCGCTGGCAACGACGGCGCAGCGCGCGTTCAAATCCAACGACGTCGCGGCCGCGCTCTCGTTTCAATCGATGTACCTCGGCATGTCGCCGTTCGCGAGCCCCGAGTTATACCGGCTGCTGTTTTTCACGGAGATGGGCGAAGGCATCTTCTTTCCGGCCGGCGGCATCGGCGCACTGGTGCGCGCGCTCGAATCGCTCGCCGTGGCGAATGGCGTTGAGATCGAATACGGGACGCCCGTGACCGGACTGGAACGAAACGAACGCCGCATTACGGCCGTGCTTTCCGGCACCTCGCGTTTCGACTGCGACGCCGTAGTGATGACCGCGGATCTGCCGTACGTTTATAATCGGCTGCTGGGCGAAGCGCGGCATCGATCGGTGCGGATGCAGTTGACGCCTTCGGCGTTGCTGCTCTACGTCGCGCTTGAAGAACGCTATCCGGATCTCGCGCACCACGAGTTTCTCATGCCGGGCGATTTGCGCGGCGTCTGCAGCGACATCTTCGAACGCGGTGTCTTCCCGCGCGATCCGGCAATCTACATCGCCGCACCGGGAGCTACCGATCCGTCGATGGCGCCGCCGGGAAAAGAGGCGCTGTACGTGCTTGTGCCTGCGCCGAATCTGCGCGGCGGAATCGATTGGCAAGGCCAGGCGCCGTCGCTCGCGCAGCACATTCTCGCGATCGTCGAGCGCCGCCGCTTGCCCGGCTTGCGATCGCGCATTCGCTGGATGCGTACGCGTACGCCGCTGGATTTCGAAACCGAGCTCAACCTTCACGGCGGCGCGGCCTTCGGGCTATCGCACGGATTGACGCAGATCGGTCCGCTGCGGCCCGACACGCGCCACAAACGCTATCGCAATCTCTATTTTGCCGGCGCGAGTACCCGCCCGGCAACGGGCTTGCCGCTCGTAACGATGAGCGCGATGCAAACCGCCGACCGGATCCGCGAGGACTTTGCAGCATGAACGACCTTTTTGCAAGCCGCATGTTCTGCGCGCAGACGATGCGCACGCACGCCAAGAGCTTTTATCTTTCCACGCGCTTTCTTCCACGGGTAAAGCGCGAAGCGATCGAAGCGCTTTATGCGTTCTTCCGGATCGTCGACGACACGGTCGACGAAGGCGCGCATCCACTCGCGTTCAGACGCGAGAAACTCAATCACTGCCGCAACGACGTAGAAGGTCTCTCCCGGCCCGCATACCGCAGTTGCGCGCCTTGGTTCCCTGCTCTTCAAGCGGCGTATGCCGACTTCGATCTGGATCGCGAGCCGCTCATGCAGCTCATCGACGGCTGCGCGAGCGATTTGGAAGGGCGCAGCATCGCTTCGTTCGACGAATTGGAATCCTACGCAAAAGCAGTAGCCGGCACGGTCGGACGCAGCGTGATACCGATTTTAGGAGCGTCCGACCCGGATTCGCTGGCGCGAGCCGAGCAGATCGGCGTCGCGATGCAGTTTACGAATATCTTGCGCGACGTCGAGGAAGACCGCGCGATGGGCCGCAACTACCTGCCGGCCGCGTCGTACCCCGATCTAGCGGTTGCGGACGTAATGCGCATGATGGCACTGCAGGCGCACGAACGGTATGAAGCCGTTACCGCGCTCGCGCCGCGGCTGCCGAACGACGGCTCCCGCGCAGCGCTGCTCATGGCGTGCGCATTCTACCGGAATATTCTGCGCGGCGTCGAGACGCGCGGATTCGACCCGCACGCGAAGCGCGTGTACGTCAGCGATGCGGCCAAAGTAAAACTTGCGGTCGGATGCGTGATCACCGCCTACACGGGCTTTGCGATCATTAGGTAGATGACGAAGAACAGCGCCAGCGTCAGCAGCCATCCGACCGCGTTCCACGCGGCGAAGAGGCGGCTCTTGCGAATGCCGGCAGCAGCCGCACGCAGCATCGCCACCTCCAGCGGGAGCAGGAGCGCGAGCCAAACGATCGCGCTTACGCCAACGATCGTCAGCGCCGTGCGCGTCCAGAACAACTGCAAAACGTCCAGGTGCTCCATGCGTCCGAGTTCCAAACCGCTCGTAACGACGGCTGTGCCGAAGACGAGCGTAAACACGATGTCGGTGAACACGATCTCGCGGGCCGCAAACGCAAACACTCCGGCTTGCCGCGTTAGCGCGGCGCGAAGCGCCCAAACACCCGTAACCGCGAAGTTTCCGAGCCACAAAACTGCGGCCGCGACATGCAGCGTTTCGAGCACTTTCATAGCAGTAGCGTTCGGGACTGCAAAATGAAGTCCGTTTGCGTGGTCGGCGCAGGGTTCGCAGGACTCTCCGCAGCGCTCCATCTCGCACGGCGCGGCATGCAAGTGACGGTGGTCGAATCGGGCCCGGGAGCCGGCGGACGTGCGCGGCGAATCGTCACTTCTAAGGGATTCTCGTTCGACGCAGGTCCCACGATCGTCGTCATGACGGATGCGCTTCGCAGTTTATTGGGCGAGGACGACTTTGCGCAATTAGGCTTGCGGCGGATCGATCCGGGCTACCGCGTGCTCTGGGACGACGGCGCGTACTTTGACATGCATTCCCATCTCGCAGCGTTTCTCGAAGAGATTGCGCGATTCGAAGGGTTCGATCGCCGGGCGGCTGCGGTTCGGTATCTTGCCGACGTGCACGAACAATACGTCCAGGCGCGCGCCAAAATTTTAGAGATCGATCATACGGCGCAATCGTTTGCGAAAACGATACTCTCACGCGGACGCTTCGCGCCTTGGTCGCTGGGACGCCTGCAACCGTTCGCGCGACGGTTTTTTAAAAACGAACGCGTCGTGCAAGCATTGACGTTTCAGCCGCTGTATTTGGGCACGTCGCCCCTCAAGGCTCCCGCCATGTACGCGCTCTTGGCCGTGGAAGAGATCGCCGGCGGCGTTTGGTATTGCCCGGGCGGAACGGGCGCCATCGTCGATGCGCTGGTGCAGCGATGCGAACGTACCGGTGTGCGCTTCGTCTTCGACGCGCCGGTCGAACGCGTCGTGCACGAGAACGGCTGGGCGAGCGCCATCGAATGCGGCTCCTCACGGATCGCTGCCGACGGCGTCGTCATTACCGCCGACCGCGAACCCGCAGCCCGCACGATGTTCGGCGCGCCGCTGCGCGAGCGCCGCATGCGGTACGGGCATTCGGCAATCGTGTGGTACGCGAGTATTCGCGGGTCCGTACATCTGCCTCATCACAGCGTCATGTTGTCGAACGATCCCGCACGGGCGTACGCGCAGCTCGACGCCGCCCGGCTTCCCGACGAACCGCTCGTGTACGTCTGCAATTCTTCGCTATCGGATTCGTCGGCCGCTCCGGCGGGCCACTCCGCGCTCATGCTGCTGGCACCGGTTCCGAACGCATCCGCACTCGGCACATTCGACGAAACCGCTTTTTTCGATCGCGTCCTCGCGCGCGTCGAACGTCATGCGGGAGCCTTACGGGATCGTCTGCTCGACGTGCAGAGCTGCGGTCCGCGCGAGTTCGCGGCGCTTGGCCTAGCACATGGAGCCGCGTTCGGCCCCGATCACACGCTCGATCAGATGGGGCCGTTTCGTCCGCCGATACGGCATCCGAATATCGCAAACGTTGTTTTCGCGGGCAGCGGAACGCGGCCCGGTTCGGGGATTCCCATGGTCCTGATCTCCGGCCGTCTTGCCGCGCAGCGCCTTGCCGAGGCGATTGCATGACGGCACTCGAGAGCGGTTTCCGGCTGTGTTTCGAACGCTATCTCGCATGGCTGCTGCGCCGTTCGTTTCGCGGCGTTTGGATCGCGCGCGATGCAGCGTTTCCACCCGGCGGCTTCATTGCGATCGCAAACCATTCGTCGTGGTGGGACGGCTTCGTTCCGTACGCGCTTCAGCGCCGGGTTGCGCCGCAAACGCCGTTCGCGCTCATGATGGCGTCTTCGCAGCTGCGTCGGTTTCCCTACTTCCGCCTGGGCGGCGCGTTCGGCGTCGATCCTGCGCGCAAGCGCGCAGCGTTTGCGTCCGTCGAACACGCGGCGGCGTCGGCGCGCAGCGGCGCAGGCGTTTGGATCTTTCCTCAGGGAGCCATACGGCCGCCGTATGAACCGCTCCGCTTTGCGCGCGGATATCTGCACGCGGCGCGGCGCGCGGACGTGCCGATCGTCCCTGTCGCAATCCGCTTGACGATGATGGAAGCGCAGCGCCCCGACGCTTTCGTCGAGATCGGCGAGCCGCTGGATCCGCACGACGCCGAGTGCGCCACGCGCGCGCCGGCCGCAGTTCGCGCGCTCTTGTTTTCGCTGGATCTGGATATCGCCCGCGGAACGGTATTCCGAAACCGGTCTTCACTCTTCGAACGCGCCGCGGGCGTCGATGACGTTGTAAGCCGCTTCGCGGCGAACGCGCAGCGCTCGTGACGCCCGCCTGGATCTGCGCGGCGATAGCGCTTAGCGGCCTTGCGATGGTCTGCGCGAATCTCGGCGTATTTCCCGCACTAACGCCTGCCCGCGATAACGAGCGGGATGTTGTTGTCGCGTGCGTTGCAATGCGCAACGAAGCACGGCGTGCGGCACGCTGCATCGCTTCACTCCTTGCGCAGCCCGAGATCGCGGCCGTCGTCGTCTGCGACGACGGTTCCACCGATGGAACCGCCGACATTGCCGATCGCCTTGCACGCGCCGGTTCCCGCGTGCACGTCGTGCGCGCGAGCGGTTCCAAGCGGGTTGCGCTGGCGGCTGCAGCGGCTTACGCCGGCCGTTTCGCATGCCCGTATCTTTTTTTCACCGACGCGGACGTCGAACTGGATTCCGGCGCAATCGGATCGCTGATCCGCTACGCGCACTCGTCGGGTGCCGCAGCGGTGACCGCGTGGCCGCGCTTAACCAACGGCAGTTGGTGCGATAAGCTGTTGACGCCGGCGATCGCGCTGCTGCTGATGCATGCGCTGCCGATGCGCCTAACGCGCGCCGGAAACCGGAAGATTACCGCCGGTAACGGGCAACTGTTTTTGGTCGAGACTGCTGCATATGCTGCAGCGGGCGGCCATGCAGCCGTCGATTCGCCGGTTGAGGACGTCGCTCTGGCGCAGAATTTAACCCGCGCCGGTTTCCCACCGGCGCTAGCCAGTGCGAGCCGGATCGCCGGTGCCGAAGGGTACGCTTCGCCGCAAGAAACCGTGTGCGGTCTCGGGCGCTCGCTGTATTACGGCGGCGGCGCCGTTGCGTGCATCGCGTTCGCGGCGTGGCAGATCGCCGCGTTCGTCTTGCCGTTCGCACTGCTTGCGCTCGAACCGCGTCCGGCGGCAATAGCGCTTTGCGCATCGGCGCTTTCGCGCTGGATCGTCGCGGCGCGCATGCGCGAACCGCTGCTTTTTGCGCTGCCCGTGCCGCTCGGCGCCCTCGCGAGCGCGGCGGCAGCGTGTGCCGCGGCCATATTCGGGTTAAGGGGATCGCTCACTTGGCGCGGAAGGCCGCTGAACGCATGAAGTATCACATTGCGGCCGTTTCGCGCATGACGAATCTTTCGGTCGACGTGATCCGCTCGTGGGAGCGCCGTTACGGATTGGTCGCGCCGGAGCGCGATGAGGCCGGTCTGCGCTTGTACAGCGACGACGACGTTGCGAGATTGTCGCTCGCGCGCGCGGCGACGCAGATGGGCCATCCGATCCGCCGCGTCGCAACGATGTCGAACGGCGAGTTGGAATCGCTCGCCGACGAGCGCGAGCCGGCGGGCGAGCGTTACGGCGACGTTGCCGAACGCGTGATTGCCGCGCTTGAAAATCACGAAGCGCAGGTTGCCGAACAGGTTCTCGCTTCCGCAGCGCTGCTGGTTCCGGCACGATCGCTGGTCCTCGATATTCTCGCGCCGGTTCTGCGTGCGGTGGGCGAGCGGTGGGAAAGCGGCCGCATTGCCGTTTGGCAAGAGCATCTGCTATCCACGATCGTGCGCAACACCGCCGGAGCCGTAAGCCGCTCCGCGCAAACCGGCGATCCGATACTGTTCGCGACTCCGCCGTTCGAACTGCACGAGTTCGGAATCGCGCTTGCGGCAATGCTGGCTGCATCTCACGGCCGGCGCGCGATCAACCTCGGAACGGCAGTCCCGGCCGGCGAACTCGTGCAAGCGGCTAAACGGCTGAGCGCGCGCGCGATCGTAATCGGAATGACGAAAAAAACGATATCGGCTGCGTCGGCAATCGAATACGTCGAGGCAATCGACCGCGGCGTGCCCGCGGAGACGACGATCTTACTGGGCGGCACGCTGGGTTCGCAGGTCGCGGAACACCTGAGAAGCGGACGCGTTCGCGCGACACCCACACTCGAAGCGTTTGACGCCGCTGTAAAAAACGCTTGACGTTGCGGCCCGCAGGTGCTATCGTTGCCGCAATGTCTCTGCAGACTTCGCGAATGCCCTGGTGTTTCGGCCGCACGATGTGTATGGCCGCGGGGGCTCATTTGCTGTAGTCGTTGACAGGTTCAAACGACCGCACGAGCCCCTGACCGCATAAGTCAGGGGCTTTTGCTTTCCTTGCTTTCCCATCTCAAACGGAGGCTGAAGGATGGAATCCAGAATCGGCATCGCGCTGCTCGGGCGCGGTACTGTCGGCGGCGGCGTTGCCGCCCTTCTCGAATCGCGCCGCGCGCAGCTCGAACGGCGCAGCGGTGTCCAGTACAACGTCGTCGGCATTGCCGGCCGCGACCGCGATCCGCTTGCTTTGATAGACGATCGCCGCGTCGATCTCGTCATCGAAGCGATCGGCGGAACGGGCGTCGCGCTGGAGTGCATCGAGCGCGCGCTCGAAGCGCGTAAGCACGTCGTGACCGCCAACAAGGACGCAATCGCAACGCAGGGTCCAAGACTGCGGGCTTTAGCCGCGGCCAAGGGCGTTACGCTGCGCTATGAAGCATCGGTCGCGAGTGCCGTGCCGATCATCAGCACGCTCGACGGCGCGCTCGCAGGCGACGAGATCCTCGAGATCGGCGGGGTCCTCAACGGCACGTGCAACTTCATTCTCGGCCTCATGCGCGAAGGGCACACGTTTTCGGAAGCGCTCTCTCGCGCGCAAGTCGCCGGTTACGCCGAAGCGGATCCGCGCAGCGACGTCGACGGCATCGATGCGGCGCATAAACTGGCGATCCTCATCCAGCATGCGTTTCTCGCACCGGTCGTTACGAGCGCCGTCCCGCACTCGGGCATCGGCGGAATCACGACGGGCGCAGTGCGCCGCGCGCGCCAGCACGGATACGAGATCAAACTCGCCGGCTATGCGAAGCGCACGCAAAACGAGATCCGCGCGCAGGTCGGGCCCGTGCTCGTTCCCTTCACGCATCCGTTTTCGAAGATCGACGGCGTCGACAACATCCTACGCGTACGCGGCGCCGCATGCGGCACGCTGCAGTTCAGCGGACCCGGCGCCGGCCGCGAAGCGGCGGCTTCGGCCGTGCTCGGCGACGTCGTTGCGGCGCTCAAAGCGATCGCCGAACGGCACGCCGTTCCGCGTGCTCGCCATACGAACGAAGCGCTTGAAATAAAGCCCGCGTTCGAACACTTTCCGGTATTCGCCGGATTACCCATCCTCACAACCTCGACAAAAGGAGACACTCATGTCGGTGACAGTTCCCGAACGCTCTCCGCGGTTTGACACGGTTGCCATTCACGGCGGCCACAGCGGAGATCCCGCAACGCGCGCGCGCGCGGTGCCGATCTATCAAACGACTTCGTACCGGTTCGAAAGCGCCGATCAGGCTGCGCGCCTGTTTGCGCTCGAAGAATTCGGCAATATCTACACCCGCATCAACAATCCCACGACGGACGTTTTCGAACAGCGCGTAGCGCAGCTCGAAGGCGGTGCTGCGGCTCTCGGCGTCGCCAGCGGACAAGCGGCGAACGTCTATGCCCTGCTCAATCTCGCCGCCGCCGGCGATCACATCGTCTCATCGAACTCGCTGTACGGCGGCACCTATAATGCGTTCGCGCACACCCTCGCGCGTTTCGGCATCGAAGTCTCGTTCGTGGATACGAACGACACCGAAGCGCTTAAGGCCGCAATCCGCCCGGACACGAAAGCGATCTTCGCGGAAACGATCGGCAATCCGAAGATCGACGTGCTCGATATCGAAGCCGTCGCGAAGGTGGCGCACGACGCGAACCTTCCGCTCGTCGTCGACAACACGCTTGCAACGCCGCTGCTCGTTCGTCCGATCGAGCATGGCGCGGATATCGTGGTGCACTCGGCAACGAAGTTCATCGGCGGCCACGGGACCGCAATCGGCGGCGTCATCGTCGACGGCGGGCGCTTCGATTGGGCGGCATCGGGACGCTTTCCCGAGTTTACGCAGCCCGATCCGTCGTACCACGGCGTGCAGTACACGACCGCGTTCGGCAATCTCGCGTACATCATCAAAGCGCGCGTCCAGTTGCTGCGTGACATCGGCGCCGCACTCTCGCCGTTCAACGCGTGGCTGTTGCTGCAAGGCCTCGAGACGTTGGGCCTCCGCGTCGAGCGTCATTCGCAGAACGCACAAGCGGTTGCGGAGTATCTGCTCTCGCACCGTCGCGTCAAATCCGTTGCGTATCCGGGGCTGCCCTCGCATGCTTCGTACGGCCGCGCGCAGACGTACCTCGGCGGAAAAGGCGGCGCGATTCTGACGTTCCGCATCGACGGCGGCGAGGCCGAAGCCAAGCGGTTCATCGATTCGCTTCGTTTGTTCTCGCTGCTCGCGAACGTGGGCGATGCAAAGTCGCTCGTCATCCATCCGTGGTCGACGACGCACCAGCAGCTCACGCCGGAGCAGCGCTCCGAAAACGGAATCGATCCGTCGACGATTAGACTGTCGATAGGCATCGAGGATCCGGCGGATATCATCGAGGATTTGGAACAGGCCTTTGATCGATCAGCATGACGTGCATATCGGCTCCATCACCACTCGTGATGGAGCCGTGCTCGAAAACGTCACGCAGCGGGTCACCATTTATGGTGGCCCGTCTGCGCGTACCGTTCTCGTTCCGCACGCCTTAACCGGCAGCAGCAGCGTCCGCGAGTGGTGGGGCGAGCTCGTCGGTCCCGGAAAGGTCTTCGATCCGGAACACGTACGCGTCGTCGGCATCAACGCGCTCGGCAGCTGCTACGGTTCGACCGGACCGGCCGGAAAACCGGGGTTCCCGTACGTTGCGGTTGCCGATATCGTCGCGGCGCAAGCGCGCGCGCTCGACGTACTCGGCATCGGCAAGCTTTCGACCGTCATCGGCGCATCGCTCGGCGGCATGCAGGCGCTGCAGTGGGCGCTCGACTTTCCCGATCGCGTCGCGCATGCCGTGATGGTGGGATCGCACGATCATCAGTCGGCTATGGGCATCGCCCTTAACGCGCTCCAGCGCGAGGCGATCGCCATCGATCCGCAGCGCGGAATACGCCTCGCGCGTAAGATCGCGATGCTCTCGTATAAGAGCGGCGATCTGCTGCGCGAACGGCACGACCGGCGCGCCGATCGCAAGGGACGGTTCCGCTTCGACGTCGAGGGGTATCTCGAGCATCAAGCCGAGGTGTTTGAAGCGCGCATGGATCCGTACAGCTACGTCGCGCTGACGCATGCGATGGATTCGTTCGACGTTCGCGATCGCGCGCAGCGGACGGCGAACGCGCCGGCGCTTCACTTTATCGGCATCGGTTCCGACTGGCTGTTCACGCCGCAAGACGTACGCGCCGCCGCAGATCGATTCGCGGCTGCCGGGTACGACAGCCGCTACGATGAGATCGATTCGGATCACGGTCACGACGCATTTCTGGCCGAGCCCGAAAAGTTGTCGGCGATTCTTCGCTAACGCTTTTGGTTCGGAAGCGGACCGCCGCGATGTTGTTCCATCGGCGTACGATCCTGTGCGCCGTCTTCTTCCGTTACGCGTTCCTCGACGCTTTGCTGCTCTTCGGGCTTGCTGTTGCGTTCTTGCGGATTCATGGTGAGATCTTTCCCTCATGCCGCCCGATGGCCAGCTTACTTAGTATTGAATTGCGTATGTCCGGTAATGCATCGATACGCTGAACACGGCCGGAACGTTGCGGCAGTATGCACGGCCGGGCGAAAACCCGGTACGGTACGGCGCTGCGCGCGCCGCCTCGTCGGCATCCGCATACCCGGATGACGAAACGACCCATGACCCGGCGACGGATCCGTCCGCGTTCAATGCAACGCGGATGAGCGTCGCCTTTGCGTTGTAATGTCCGTTACCGCGGACCGCATCGGGCGAAAAATCGTCGAGGGTATGAAAATCGTCGAACGGCTTGCGGCACGCGATCGTTCGCTGCGCCGCGGCGGGCGAGGGCGTAAGCATCGCCGCATCCGGCGGAACGATCCCTAACGGGTCCGCATCTACGGCGGGACCTTCCATCGAGTAGTCGTGCA
This sequence comes from Vulcanimicrobiaceae bacterium, assembly GCA_035701665.1. Lineage (GTDB taxonomy): Bacteria > Vulcanimicrobiota > Vulcanimicrobiia > Vulcanimicrobiales > Vulcanimicrobiaceae > DASSRQ01. Next base: position 4,379 of record DASSRQ010000117.1, on the reverse strand, counting down.
TATCGCGCTCCGCATCCGGTTCGCACGCGACGACGCCGCGATCGTTCCAATCGAACGCGCCCGGACCGTGCGCCTGCGCCGAGAGCACCCACACGCGGTTTACGTGAACCGTGCGGGCAAATGCAACGTACATCGGCTTCGAGACGAACTCTCGATCCACATAGTCGTCATACGGCTTGGCGAAATGGCGAAGTTTCACGCTCAGCGTCACCGCCGGAACGTCGACGGTAAACCAGCCGGCATCGGTGTCGAACGCGAGGGTCGCGTTCGATACCTCGCGCGCCCCTTCGCCGCGAAGTTCGAATCCGTAACGGCGCGCGGCACGCAGCTGATCTTCGTTCGATCGCGTCACGCCTTCGGCGCGCACGATGGCCGTAGCCGGACAATACTCGATCGGATGCGCAGGCGGCGGCGGAACGCCGGCATTGGCCAGCAATAAAAACAGTGCAGGCAGCATACGCCACCTTTCTTCCCGGAAAAGAAAACGGCCCGCCGAGGCGGGCCGTTCTTTCGGACTACGCGAGTTGCGTTTACCGTACGTTTCCGATGACCGCTTGCGCGTGCAGCGAACGCTGAACATCCGTATCGAGCGACGCAAGATGCGCGCGCGTCAGAAGGTCCAGGTTGTTATGCGCGAGCGACGATTCGAGCTGGGCGGAGAGCGCCTTGAGTTCCAGACGCGCGAGCGCCTGGGCATCTTGCGGCGTTCCGGCCGGCGGATCGTTGGCCAAACGCGAGAGCATCGACGCATAGCTGCGCTGCAAGTTGCGGCGCACCAGCGGGATGTTGCCTTTCGCCGGATGCGAGACGTCGGAGAACGCGGCGGTCTGCATCCACGTAAACAGGTCCGTGATGCTCATCGCGCCGGGTCCGTACTTCGCCTGAGAGTCGTCCAGGCGCTGCAGCGTCACCGGCGTGAACATCCGCGAGATCGCCGAGCGCTGATACGCAGCGGCGAGCTGCTCGACCGGAATGTCGTGACGCATCGCAAAGTGGCCGTCCCAATCGTCGAACACGTACTGCGAAACCGCGCTGCGCAGCAGGGCCGGCGAGAAGTTCCAGGCTTGCGACGAGAACAAGTTGCTCTCGAGCACTTTGAACGCGCGCTGCTGCTGCGACTTCGGAATCTCGCTCAGCGGCAGAGCGGCATTGCGATCGCCGCGGCGTGCGCGAGAGACCGCCTCACCGCCGATGAAGCGCGCAACGGCGCTCGTGCACCGGCCGTACTGCCCCATCAGACTGCCGAAGGCGGTCTGCAGATCGCTGTACGAGCGTTCGGCGTGCGGAAAACGCGACCCGACCTTGTTCAGCAGCGAGCGGTCGAAGCTCATCTGCGTCTGGCACCAGCCGATCGTGTCGTTCGTCAGATCCCATTGCTGATTGTGCGGATCGACGCTCATGCCGTTCGACCAGTTCACGTCCTCGTCGGACGAATACGCGAACTTCGGATCGCTCCAAACCGAGGCCCAGCGGCGCAGCACGGGCGTTTCATCTTGCGGCGTGCGCGCACCCGGGATTGGTGCGTAGCCCCAATGGATCACGTAGTAATCGTACGGTCCGAGCACGGTTTGGAAGTACTCGCCTTGGCCCATCCGCTTCGGCCAGATGTTGATCGGTACGTATTCCATTACCGTGGACGCGGTGCCGTACTTCTCGGTGAACGCCGGGCTGCGCAGCTGCGCCGCCGTGTATGCCTGCGAGCCGAGGTAGTTGTGCCGCAGACCGAAATCGTGACCGGATTCGTGCAGAACGATCGATTCGAGGAACTGGTTTGCGAACTTGTCGGGCACGTGGTAGCCGTCGCCGCTCTGCGTGAGCGCCATCGCCGTCATGCCGTAGCCGAACTGCGCGCGCTCGCCCTGTGCGTACTCGGCGCCCAGCGTGCGCTTGCGCACGGCTCCGGTATTCGGCTCGATGAGATTCGGATAATCCATCTTGCCGTAGCGCATCAGATCGCTGTCGATAACGATACCGCTCTTGAGCATCTCGCCGGTGTACGGGTTGTACAGCAGCTGCGCCTCGGCGAAGCCTCCGTCCGTTTCCGCGAGCCAGCGCACGACGTTGTAGCGCATGTCGTCCGGATCGAAATCCGGATCGTTCGGCTGATCCTTCACCTCGACGGCATCGCTGATGCCCATCGCGCGGAAAGCGTTGTTCCACGTGAGCAAAGCCCGGCGTACCGCGAAGCGGTATTTAACCGGGATCGTGTTGCTCAGATAATACACGATCGGCTTCTTCGCCGGCGACACGCGCGCGGCGGGGTTCGAGGCCTGAACGTTCCAGCGCACGATGTAGTCCGCCGATTTGTCGAACGAGTCGTCCGAGCTGAAATCGTCGTGGGCGTTCGAGAAATAGCCAACGCGATCGTCGAAGAGGCGCGGCATATAGTCGTCGTTCGCGGGAAGCGCGGCGATCGTATACTGCATCGCGATCTGCAGATTGCGCGGATCGGGAGCGGCGTCGACCATGTACTCCGCGTTCATCGTGCTGAACGTTTGCTCGGCAGTCAGCGTGATATTCTGCGGAAAGGCCTTCGTGCCGCCGAAGTACGTCGACTGCGAATCCAACCGGTAGCCGCCCATCGGATTCATCATCCGGCCGCCGTTCATATCCGTCAGCGCGTCCGAGACGTCCGTGATGTCTTGCAAAAACGGCGACGCGTCGAAGACGACGTTACCGGTCGCGTCGTCGACCGAGATCACTTTCGCGACGCCGGCGACACTGTTGGCCGTACCGGCGAGCACGGCGTTCATCTCGGGCGAGTTCGGCTTCGCTAAAAAGCGCGTCGTCGGAAACAGGATCGCAACCTTGTTATCCTGTTTTACGAACCGGATGATGCGGCAATTCTGCAGGTCGGTGATACCGGAGAACAATCCGGCGCCGATGCCGTTGACGGGGACGGGCAATTCGACGAAATCTTTCCCGAATTGATCGGGCGTCAGTTCGAGCGCGACGTTGCCGTCTTTGGTGCGCCAAACCGTAAACAAGCCTTTTTGTGCCGTTGCGTTGTCGGTAAACTTGGCGTACGGCATCAAATTGGGATTCGACGGATGCGCTGCACTTTGTGCGGCCGCGGGACTCGCGGCGGGTGCGGGCGCGGCTGCTGCAGCCGGCGCGAAGGCGCTCGCCGCAAAAACTGCGCCGAGCATAAGTGTGCTGATCTTCACGAACGATAAGCCTCGCTAGAGGTTGTGAAAAAGCTCGCGCCGCCGTTTCCTACAGGAAACCGCGGCAATCGGTGCTTTATTGTTCGAAAACCCAGCGCATTATCCCGCCCGAAAGCGTGATGTGCTCGAGCGGGTGCAACCGCTGCATGACCGCAGCGGCGTCCTCGCCCGGCGCGATCGGCATCGGTTTACGCGTCAGAACGGGGCCGCGGTCCGCTTCGTTCGATACGACATGCGCGCTGGCTCCGGTCCATCTGCTGTTCGACGCAAGCGCGTCGGCCACCGCAGCGGCACCGCGGAACGCCGATCCGGTAAACCCGTCGGGATAAGTGACGGATTCCTGGCGCTGATCGAGCGGTAAGAACGCGGGATGGATGTTGATCGACGTAAACGCGTCGATGAACGCGGGCGAGAGCAGATGCATCCATCCGAGCAATAACACAAGATCGGGTGCTTCGTTCCCCACCAACTCGAGCAGGCGTTCATCGTATGCAAGCCGGCTCGACTCTTTGCGTATCCACGGGTGCACGACGCCGCGCACGTTTGCGGTCTGCGCGCGCTCCAGACAATATGCGCCCGGCCTGTTGCACACCAGCGCGGTAATCTCCAAAGGCAAACGGCCGTCGTTTGCGCGATCGAGCACGGCTTGAAAGTTGGATCCGTTTCCGGATGCCAAAACGACCGTACGATACCGGCGCTTGAACCACTCGCCGCGATCGAACTGTTCGGCGACCGACGCACCCGCATGCGTTTGATAGTACGCGATCAGTTTGTCGTCGCCGACCGCCGGAATGAGTGCCGTCCGATAGCCGCGTTCCTGCAGCGAGCCGATCGCGGCCGCAAGCAGATGCGGACCGATGCCGCTTTTACGGAACTCGCGCGCGACGCCGAACGGCCCGAAGATTCCCGTGCCTTCGCGCGCGCCCAAACCGCGCAGCCATTTGAAACGCAAGCCGCGCGGATCGTACGTCGCGAAACCGGCAAATCGCCCGTCTTTACGCGCGATAACGCTCTCGCCCGCAAACGCTTCGCTGCTCCACGTTCCGCCGAACTCGTCGTCGAGCCACGCGAGAAAAGCGTCGCCGCCGCGCCCCCGTTCGACCGTAAACCCGAGCGTTTCTATAGCACGAAGCGCCTCGTGCAGCGCCGCTGTGCCGAACCGTTCGTCCGGCAGATCGACGCTTAGATTGACCACCTAACGCGCCGGATGAA
>DASSRQ010000116.1:0-6102 GCA_035701665.1 Vulcanimicrobiaceae bacterium | reverse complement strand
CCTCGCGCAAGCGCTGCGCGATCTCGGCCACGACGTTGCGGCGCTGAGAATCGCCCCGAAGGCCCCGCCGGTGGGCGAAAAATGGCGGAAATACCGCGATATTCCGCTCGAGGAGACGGTTGAAGGCATCCCCGTGCGCACGCTGCGTGCGTGGTTCCCGCCGCGAATGATCGCGATGGAGCATCTGGATCTCCAGGTGCGCCGCAAGATCGATCGCGAGATCCGGCGGTTTCGCCCCGACGTCGTCAACGCGCATTTCTTGATTCCGAACGGACAGATCGCCGCGCGGCACCGCTCGGTTCCGTCGGTCGTCACCGCGCACGGCAGCGATGCGTACGCGTGGCCCAACCGCAGAGCAGGCTTGCGCCGTGCGGCGCATGCCGCCATCGCGGGAGCCGATGCCGTCACCGCGGTCAGCGAGTATATCGCAGGATGCGTGCGGAGCATTCACGATCGCAGCGTCGAGGTGATCTGGAACGGCGCCGACGAACGCTTCTTCTTCCCGCGCGAACGCGCCGCCGCACGCGCCGCGGCTAACATACCGCAGGAACGTCTCACGATCGCCTTTGCCGGCAATCTGCTGCGCGCGAAAGGCTTGTTCGATCTGATCGATGCGGCTCGTGGACTGCGCGACTTGCGTCCGCTGCTCGTGCTTGCCGGCGCCGGCAGCGATCGCGAAGCGATCGCGAGTGCTGCTCGCGAGCGGGATGTCGACCTCGAGTTCCGGGGACGTCTCGAGCCGGCAAACGTCGGCGAACTGTTCGGCGCCGCCGATATCGTGACGCTGCCGAGTCACAACGAAGGGTTGCCGAGCGTCGTCTGCGAGGCGATGCTGAACGGAAGCGCCATCGTCGCATCAACGGCGGGTGGAACCCCGGAAATCGTCAGCGACGGAAAAACCGGCCTGCTCGTGCCGCCGCGCGACGTGAACGCGCTGACGTCGGCATTGCGTACGGCTGCGGAGAACGCGCAGCTGCGCGCGCAGCTCGGCGAGCATGCGCGCGCGTTTGCTTTACAGAACCTGACGTGGCGCGTTAGTGCGCAGGGGTACGAGCGGGTTTTCCGGCGCGTTGCGGGCGCATCCGGATAAGCGCTTTACCGTACCCGATACCGTACGCGGTGTGCATCGTAAGAAGCGCCGCCGGCACCAGCAAACCATTGCGTCCGATGCGCGCGATCGCGGAGATCGCAGCGACGCCCACAAAGCCCAGATACAGTATGGGCACGACCAGTGCCAGCGGCCGCAGCGGCGTAAACGCGATCGACGCCGATGCCGCCAGCGCGGCAAGAAAGAGCGTCGGCGCCATCACGCGCACCGGGACTTCGGACGGATGCTTCAACTGCGTGAAGCGGCGCCAATAGCCGTACCGGTACATCTGCTTCCACAGCGCTTTGAACGAATGGCGCACGTAGTATTTTACGCCAATCGCCGGCGATACGATCAGTTTTCCGCCGCGTTCCCGCAGGCGGTAACTCATATCCGAGTCCTCGTCGAACGCGATACGTTCGTCCCAGCCGCCCGTCGCCTCGATCGTCTCTCTTCGCGCAAAGATCAGCGGCACCGTATCGCACGATTCTTCACGCGTGAGGTAGCGGAACCGCGCGCCGCCCACGCCGAACGGCGTGCTCATGCAGAACGCAACCGCGTTTCCGAGCGCGCCGTCGCCGTGCGCGCGCGGTACGCCGCCGACAGCGGCCGCTCCGGTGCGATCGAGCGTCTCGATGCAGCGGGCAAAATAGTCGTGCGCGTAATCGGCGTGCGCGGTCATCATGGCGAAGTATTCGCCTCGCATCTCGCGCAGCGCGATGTTCCACGCGTACACCTGAAGCCGCCGCGGATTGTTCACCAGCCGGATGCGGTGCCCGAACTCCGGAAAACTGCGGACGATGTCGACCGTCCGGTCCGCGCTGCCGCCGTCGATGACGAGAATCTCGACCGAGCCGTCCACGGGCTTTTGCGCGAGCAGCGCCAGCAGACAGCGTCCGATGTACTCTTCTTCGTTGTAAGTGGCGACGACCGCCGTGACGGCTACGCGATCTCTGCGTACAATTGTTTGAGTTTGTTCGCTTCGCTCGTCCACTGATACCGCTCCGTTACGATACGACGGCCGCGCTCGCCCATGGCTTGGGCGATGGCGGGGTTTTCTACAAGAAAAGTGATTGCTCGTGCGATACCGTCTATATCGCTCGGTTTAACGACGATGCCGCAGTCGTAGTCGCGCACGATCTGACTGCAGCGCAGTGTATCCGAAATCACGACGGGCAGACCTGCGCCCAAATACTCGAAGAGTTTGGTCGGCATCGCCTCTTCGTGATTGGCGGCCGGTCTGAACAGCAGCAATCCGACGCGCGCGCCGGAGAATGCCGCGGCAACGTCGGCGCGGCGGCAGAAACCGAGAAACTCCGTCTGCTGCCAGCCGGGCATGGCGCGCACGCGCGTCTCGAGCGCGGCGCTTTCGAAGTGTCCCGCCAATCGCAGATGAATATCGGGCGAGAGCGCGGGGGAGGTCAGCGCGGCCATCATCTCTTCGATGCAGCGCAGTTCCGTAATCGCACCGAGGTAAATTGCCGCGCGCGGACGCGTCGCGAAGTCGTCGTTTCCGCCTTGCGGAAGCTCTTCAATGCGCGGATAGTTCGCCACGACGACCGTGCGCCGGTGCGGAAAGCGCCTCGCGATAGCCGGCGTTGCCGTTACGATCGCGCTGTACCAGCGGTGCATAGCGCGCAGAAACAGCGCCGACGTCACCGAAAGCGGGCGGCGAAGCGCGCCCGGGATCCACGGTTTGTCGACGATATCTTGCGGGATGTCTTCGTGCACGTCGAACACGACCTGCGCTCCGCGTGCGCGAAGTGCGAGGCCCACGCCCATCAACTCGGGATCGTGAAAATGATAGACGTCGGCGCGCTCGTCCAGCGCGGCCTTGTACACGTTCCAGATGGTATGCGTCATCCGGTCCACGCGATTCTTCGGCAGCGGCACGCTGCGCAGGCGCACGCCGGCCGGCAAAGCCGGAGCTTCACCGGCCGCGATGAGGACGACCTCGTAGCCCGCTTCGGCCAACGATGCGCACTCGCGATACGCGATGCGCGTGTCCGATGCGGGATGCACTGAGGTTAAGTGAGCGACCTTGCGCCTAGTGGTCAACGGCATACGTCCTCCGCTGACAATCATGCCAAACCGGCCTGCCCGAAACGACGGGGAAAAGTCCTAACCGCGCGGGTCACTGTGGCCCGGTTGCCTTCCGGTCCGCCGCGGTACACTAAATTCGGCATGAAACGGTTGCTGCAGATTGCGCATGTCTTTCCGCCGGCGCCCTCCCCGGGAGCGCTGCGGCCGGGCTATTTGTCGCGGTACCTCCCGAACTTCGGGTGGGACGTCGTTACGGTCACCGCGAGCGCCGGAACCACACCGTTTCCGGCGCGCGTCATCAGCACGGCAGCGCCGTCCAACGGATTAGAAGAACGGCTGCGCGCCCGCGTTGCGGCACGCTCCGCGTCGCCGGATGCGCCGCTGCGCCGGTTTTTACGCGCGGCTAAAGAGAACGTGCTCTTTCCCGATACGACGGCACCCTGGATTCCGGGCGCGCTGCGTGCGGGTATGGAGCTGCTCGAGCGCGAGCACTTCGACGCGATTCTTTCAACCGCGCATCCGCCGTCGGTGCACGTTATCGGCTGGCTCCTTGCGCGCAAAAGCGGTCTTCCCTGGATTGCGGACTACCGCGATCCGTGGGCGGGCAATGCGTATTTGAAGCGCCCGCTGCTGCGCCAGTTGGCGGAAGAGTTTCTCGAACGCGGCATGATTCACCGCGCGAACGCCGTGACCACGATCTCGGAGCCGATCGCCGCGCAGTTGCGCCGCTTCCACCGCCGCCGCGACGTCTACGTCATTCCGAACGCCTTCGATCCGGCGGACTGGGCGCAGATTCCGTCCGTCGCGCCCTCGCGTTTCGACCTTACGTTTACGGGATCGATGTACGACGGAAAGCGTTCGCCGGCGCTGCTGTTTGCCGCGCTCGAGTCGCTGCGCCGCGAAGGGCATCCGGCCGGTATGGAAGCGCGCGTGCACTTCTACGGCCCGAACAGCGACAACGTCGGCACGTGCGCGGCCGAATACAATGTCAGCCTCATCGTACGCCAGCACGGCGTCGTGCCGCGTCAATCGGCGATGCGCGCGCAGCGCTCTTCTGCCGGCCTGCTGATCTTCCTCAACATGGATCCGCTCACGGCCGGCGAGATGGGCAGCAAGTATTTGGAGTATCTCGGCGCGCAGCGCCCGATTTTGGCGTTCGGCCCGCAAAGCAGCGTCATGCGTTCGTTCATCGAACGGAACGACGCCGGCTGGTTCGCATCGGACGTCGAGGAAGCAAAACGCGCGCTCGTTGCGGCGCACGAGAACTATACGCGGGGAACGTGGCGGCAGCTCGCGGATACCGCGGAAGCGCCGACGGCACATTCGATGGCGTTCCGCTTCGCCGAACTGCTGGATCGCGCGGCCCCGTCCGCCGACCTGGAACGCGCCGTCTAATAGCGGCAAGCACGCAGAAAACAAAGACCGCCGGTACGTTCGCACCGGCGGTCTTCTTGGTTTGATGCAGCGTGCCGCTACGCTACGGCAACTTCACGCGAGGCGTTCACGAGTGCGTCGACGATATGGCGCGCGCTCTGGCCGTCTCCGTACGGCGTTCCTTGCCGCGAGGGATGCGGGCGCTTCGCAGCGGCGGCAATCTTCACGGGGTCGCTGCCCGCGAGCACGTTCCATCCATCTTCGAGCGTGTCGAGCCACTCGGTCTCTTCGCGCAGCGTGATGCACGGCGTTTTGAGAACGAACGCTTCTTTTTGTAATCCGCCCGAATCGGTGAACGCATAGGCTGCGTTCGCAACCAGCGCCACCATCTCGTGATAGGGAACCGGCTCGCATACGATGATGTTGTCGCCGTTGCCGACGCCTTGCGCGCGTGCGATTGCCTTCGTGCGCGGATGGACCGGGAATACGATCGGCAGGTCGACGCGCCGCAGTCCGTCAACGATGCGCGCAAACGTCGCGGGATCGTCGGTGTTCGACGCGCGGTGAATCGTCGCAACGGCGTACGCGCCGCTGTGCAACTGTAAACGTTCGAGCACGTCGGGCTGCGCCGGCAGTTCGGCCGCGACGCGCTGCGCCAAGTCCACCATCAAATCGCCGACGACCGCGACGCCTTTGGTTACGCCTTCGCGCGCGAGCTGGTCGGCCGATTGCTGATTCGGGACCAGCATCAGGTCGCCGACGTGATCGGCCACGATGCGATTGATCTCTTCGGGCATCGCGCGGTTGAACGAGCGCAGACCGGCTTCGACGTGCGCAACCGGAATCTGCAGTTTTGCCGCAACCAGCGCGCCGGCGAGCGTGCTGTTCGTGTCGCCGTAGACGAGCACCCAATCCGGCGCTTCGTCCACGACGATCGGCTCGAGGCGGCGCATCATGTCGCCCGTCTGGGCGCCATGACCGCCGCTCCCGACGTTCAGGTTGTAGCGCGGCTCCGGAATCTGCAGCTGTTCGAAGAACACGTCCGACATCGATCGGTCGTAATGCTGGCCCGTGTGAACCAGAATCTCCTCGATGCCGCGCGCGGCGAACTCAGCGCTGAGCAGCGCCGCCTTGACGAACTGCGGACGCGCGCCGATCACGCTGAGGACGCGCATGTTAGGCCGGAACCTTTTCCTTGATGACGCTTTTCACAGCGGCAATCACCTGGTCCTGAACCTCCGGCTTCAGTTCCGGGAACATCGGCAGCGAGATGACTTCGTTTGCCGCCTTCTCGGAGTGCGGGAACGTGCCTTCGCCTTGTCCGTACATCGCGTGCACTTGCTGCAGATGCAGCGGCACCGGATAGTAGACCATGGTCTGCACGCCGGCTTCCTGCAGCGCTTTCTGGAACGCATCGCGATCCGGCACACGGATCGTGAACTGATGGTAGGCGTGCGTCCCGTACGACGGATCGAGCGGGAGCTGAATGCCCAGCTCGGAGAAGGCATCGATATACCTCGCCGCAACTTTACGCCGGTTTTCGATCCATTCGTTCAGATGCGGCAGTTTCACGCGCAGAATCGCGGCCTGCACTTCAT
>DASSRQ010000115.1:0-4393 GCA_035701665.1 Vulcanimicrobiaceae bacterium | reverse complement strand
GCCCGCGAACGGACCGTACGTGCGCAGGTTTTGCGCGATGCGTCCGGTGTCGACGCGCATGCCCGTAACGACGCGCGTTGCGAGTTGGACGATCTCGTCCAAGCAGAGCAGCGCCTCGGGCAGAATCGTGCGGCGGTTGGCCGAATCGTCGAGCGTGCGCTCGAGATAGTTGGTTGCGGCATTCTGCCATGCGACGTCGGCGAATCCGGGCAGCAGACGTGCCAGCGAATCGATACGTTCGCAGACGATCGGATTGCGTTTGAACGGCATCGCCGAACTGCCGACTTGCGATTTGCCGAACGGCTCGAACACTTCACCGAACTCGGGCGAGCTCAAAATGCGTACGTCGGCAGCGAACTTCGAGAGTGAAGCCCCTGCGCCCGCGATTGCGGAGAGCAGCATGTAATCGAGCTTGCGCGGGTAGGTTTGCGTAGCGATCTCGCGCGCCTGCAGCCCGAAGACCTCGAGCACGTCGCGTTCGATCTCGGCGGACGCGCCGCTGTTGTTGACGAGATGTTCGTACGAAGCTGCCGTTCCGACCGCGCCGCGCAAGCCTTTGGCCGTCATTTGATCGAAGGCGAACGACAGCGCGTCGCGATCGATCGTGAGATCCTGCGCGTAGACGGCCAAACGGTATCCCAGCGTCGTCGGCTCGGCGGGCTGCAGATGCGTGAACGCCATGCAGACGACATCCGAATACTCGCGGATCTTCGCGGCGAAGGCGGCGAGCAGCGTGTCGATAGATGCGCCGACCAGCGAGAGCGCGCGGCGCAGGCGGTACGTCTCGACCGTGTCCTCGACGTCCATCGAGGTCGAGCCGAGATGGATCTTGCCGCCGCCGATCGTCGCTTGTCCGGAGAACACGCGGATCTCGGCCATCAAGTCGTGGTGGATCTCGCGTTCGATCTCCAGCGCGGCTTCGACGTCGATCTCGCCGGCGTGGGCCTCGATGTCGGCGACTTCTTCCGCCGAGACCAGACCGTGCTTGCTTTGCGCGCGTGCCAGCGCGACCCAGACGGCGCGCCAAAGTTTGCGGCGCTGTTCTTCAGAGAAGAGCGCACGCAACTCCGCGCGGCCGTATCTCCACGAAAAGGGAGAGGCGTAGGTGTCGTACTTCATGGGGTAGCCGCCCTTTTCGCCCTAAGGGTGGGTCGCCCTACCGTCGCGGCGCGAGCGCTGAGAGTTCGGCGGTGAGCATGTCCACGACCAGCTCGGGGTCGTCGACTTTTCCCGTAACCACCGAGTCGAAGGCTGCTACGGCACGCTCGTAGGCGCGGCGGGCGCGAGCCTCGCCGACGCGCGCAGCAATCGGGCGCAGCGCACGTTCGCGCCACCGCATGCGGGCCGGAATCTCACCGCCCGGCCGCGCGAGTTCCCAGACGTACGAGCACTCCGTCGCCAGCGCGTAGATCAGCGGCACCGCAGCGCCGCGGTCCGAGGCAAACATCTCGCGGGCGATGGCCAGCGCCTGATCGACCCGGCCTTCCACCAGCGCGCCCGCGTATTGGTACGCCTTGGGATCTTCGACGCTCAGGCTTTCGGCTTCCAAATCTTTGAACGTGATCTTCTTGCCGCCCAGCGCGAGTTTTTGGAGATCGTTTTTCACCGCTGCCAGATCGGCCGTACTGCGCGCGAGTGCATCGACAGCACGCGGCTCCGCCTGCACGTTCAAATCTTTCAAAACGTCGAGAATGAACTGCTCGCGCGTCTCTTCGTTAGCCGTCGTGTCGATGCGCAGTGCACTGCGGCCGGCCATCGCACCGAACGGCTCCGGGCGTTTCGAACGGGGCGAGAGCAGGTCGCACAAGATCAGCGTGTTGCCTTCCGGCACACTTTCCGCAGCTGCCCAAACCTCGCGCCGCATCGCGGCTTTCAGCGTTTGCGCATCCGTCAGCACGACGACGCGCCGCTCCGCCAAGAACGGCATCGCCTGCGCGGCTTCGCGCAAACGGCCGCCGCTTTCGAGCGAGGATGCCGTGAATCGTTCGAGGTTCATGTCGCGCACGTCGGGCGGCAGCAGCCGTTCGATGAGCATCTCCAGCGCGCGGTCCGCGAGAATGCGCTCCGTGCCTTCGATGATGACGAGCTTGCCGATCGCCGGCGTCTTGGCGGCGAAGTCGTAAAACTTCACGAAGCCAGCGCCGCGATACTGGGGCGGTGCTGCAAGTCGGAAATCGATTCGACGTACGGTGCGCGCAGAACGCCGTACTCGGTGATAAATCCGGCGATCAAGTGCCCCGGCGTTACGTCGAACGCGGGGTTGAACGCGCGCGCGCCTTCGGGCGCCACGCGGCTGCCGCCGAATGCGCTGACTTCATCGGCCGCGCGCTCCTCGATGGGAATCTCGTCGCCGCTCGCAAGACCGAAATCGAACGTAGAACGCGGCGCCGCGACGTAGAGCGGAACGCCGTGGTGTGCGCACGCAATTGCGAGCGCGTACGTGCCGACTTTGTTGGCGGTATCGCCGTTGCGCGCAATGCGATCGGCGCCGACGATCGCGAGGTCGACGCCCTCGCGCTGCATGACGACGGCGGCGGCTGAATCGACGATCAGCGTCGCATCGATGTTTTCGTTCAGCAACTCGTAGTACGTCAAACGCGCGCCTTGGAGCAGCGGACGCGTTTCGTCGACGAAAACGTGCGGACGTTTGCCCGCGCGCGCGGCCGCGATGACGACACCAAGCGCCGTGCCGCCGCCCGCCGTGGCGATCGGTCCGGTATTGCAGTGCGTGATGATGTTCGCGTTATCCGGAATCAGCGTTTCGCCGGCGTGCGCGATGAGCGCGTCCATGCGGCGCTGTTCGTCGTGGATTGCGGCCGCCTCGGCGAGCATATCCGGCGACGCGAGAACGCGATCGACGGCCCACATGAGATTCACGGCAGTCGGTCGCGCATCGCGAATGCGCTGTGCCGCGGCGCGGAACTGGTCGTCGTCCTGAATCGATTGCCGCATCAGCGCGACGCCGTATGCGCCGAAGACGCCGATGCACGGGGCACCGCGAACCGCGAGCGTTTTGATCGCCTGTTCGACTTCGTCGACCGTCGCCGCGCGGCGAACGAGTGATTGATGCGGCAAGAGACGCTGGTCTATATACTCGACCGCGTCTCCGCACCACCGAATAGCTTCCATTGCGGCGTGACTTCGCCGCGAGGGACGTGGACCCGCTTAGACGGCTGCGACCGGCGCGTGCGCCGTAAAGCACGCCCGGCAGTACACCGGCCGGTCGCCGCGAGGGCGGAACGGGACGGTGGTGGTCGTGTTGCACTCGGCGCATACGGCCTCGTAGCTGGGACGCGGCGAGCTACCCGCGGAGGCTCCGGAACCTTTGCGCGCTACGCGGCAATCGCGGCAGCGCTGCGGCTCGTTCTGAAAGCCTTTTTCGGCGTAAAACTGCTGGTCTCTAACGGTAAACGCAAAGGGCCGTCCACACTCTTTGCAGGTGATGTTCTTATCTTCCACGGGGTTGGGCCTCCGGATTTCGCATAGTGCCAACCGTTTAAGCAACGGGCGTGGAGAATGCGACTTAAGTAGGCTCAACTCCTCGCTCGCTTGGCCTGCCCGTCCGCCTAGCGGCGAAATCCCAATGCTGCCGGCACGACCGGACGCGGAACTTGGAGAACGGCGGCGGCCGCCAGGGCGGCTTCGTAGCCCTTATCGCCGCGCTTGGGATCGGCGCGCTCTTCTGCTTGCGCCATCGTGTCGGTGGTCAGGACGCCGAATCCGATCGGCACGCCCGAAGCGATTTGGACGGTCATGATGCCGCGCGCGCACTCGCCGGCGACGTACTCGAAGTGCGGCGTCTCCCCGCGAATCACCACGCCGAGCGCGACCACGCCGTCGATCTTCTCGTCGGCCTCGATGATGCGCTTTGCGGCGACCGGCAGTTCGAAGCAGCCGGGAACGCGGTAGAAGCTCACGTCTTCATCGCGCACGCCGCAATCGCGAAGCGCGCGTTTGGCGCCGTCTTCCAATTGCGCGGCCAGTTCGCCGTAAAACTCGGCGCTGACGACGGCAAACTTCTTCCCGGTGCAGTCCGGGCGCGCCGATGCGTTCGACTCCGTTTTCATTAGGCGTGATCTCCGTGCTTCAACTGTTCTTCGAACATGTGGCCGAGTTTGCTACGCTTCGTGTTGATGTAACGCTCGTTGAACGGCGTTGCTTCCGTCTGCATGGGAATGCGTCCGGTAATCTTCAGCCCGTACCCTTCGAGCCCGAAGATCTTGCGCGGGTTGTTCGTAATAATGCGCATCTCTTTAACCCCGAGATCCGCCAAAATCTGCGAGCCGATACCGTAATCGCGCTTATCCACGGGAAGTCCGAGCGCGATGTTGGCCTCGACGGTATCCGCGCCTTGATCTTGCAATTGGTAAGCGCGCAGTTTATTGGCAAGGCC
>DASSRQ010000114.1:0-9806 GCA_035701665.1 Vulcanimicrobiaceae bacterium | reverse complement strand
CGTTGCCGCCGCGTTCGCCGCGTGGAGGATCGCATAGCGGCTGACACCGAGTTCGTTCAGCAGCGATTGCGCTTCGCGCTCGTCGCCGGCATTCGGAACGAACGCCGGAAACGGCCGGTCGGTATCGCATCCGATGGCGCGGGCGTAATCGAGTAAGATCTGCGACCAGTGCGTCGTCACGTCTCCATCTTCGCTGCGCACATTCACGCGATGCGTAAAGCGAAACGAGTAGAGCCGCCTGGACTGGCCGGCGCGCACCGGAATCTTTGCGAGCTGCGGCACGCGCGCCGTTCGCGGCGTCGCCCACGTGACGACGGCCGCATCGTACGAATGCTGCTTCACTTCGTCGGCGAGCGCCGCTTCGGGCCGCCCATCGTCGACGAGCACGTTGTCGAAGTCTGGCACGCGCTGCAGCGCGGCAGCGTGACCCGGCAGCGTTAACGCGTCGACACCGGCGTAATGTTGTTTGAGCGCGCGCGCGACGAGCGAGGCCATCAGCGAATCGCCGATACCGCCGCCGCCGCAGTACACCAACGCTTTAGTTTCTGCCATCGGTGCGCGCCATCTCGCGCGCCAACTCGGTCGTGTAAATTCCGTCCAGCAGCTGCGCGCGCGCAATCGATCGCGCCGCCTGCGGAAACCGCGGATCCTCGGCGACGCCGGCCCACCACGGCAGCAGCGGCTCGAGCGCTTTCGCGCGCAAGAGGTTCGCGCGATACGCGCCCGTTGCGGATTTTACGCGTGCGCTCGAGTTTTTCTGCACGAAGCGCACGGCCATGCGCGCTTTTTCAATCGCCTTTTGCATCTCGACTTGCAGCGTCGCATCCGACGGCGGCTTGATGTGCCACAGGTACGCATCCCAGGCAAACTTTGCGCGCATCCCGTGCTCCCGGAGGCGCACGCCGAGCTCGGTATCTTCCCAGCCGTACAGATCGAACGCTTCGTCGAAGCCGGTCACCGCGGAGAGCGCCGCTTTCGGCACCGAGACGTTGCACGTGCAGAAAAACGCGCGCGAAAAATTCGCCAGCGAAGGTTTGGGCCGGTCGTTGTATCCGGGCACGTTGAGAATCGGACCGCTTACGACGAGATTGTTTGCGGTGTGCGCGGCGTCGTGGGCTGCTAGAAATCCGGGCGGCGCGTAGATATCGTCGTCGCAAAACAGCACGAGATGCCCTTCGGCAGCCGCGATTCCGCGATTGCGCGCGGCGCCGCGGTTGGGCCGTGCTTCAAAAATGTAAGTGATGCCGAACGGCGCCGTCTCCCGCGCGCGCTCCACGATCTGCGGCGTCGCATCGGTCGAACCGTTATCCACCACGACGACCTCGAACGCGGGCGCGCCGATCTGCGCCGAGAACGACGCAAGCGCGCGATCCAGGTAGGCGGCACGGTCCTTGGTGGCAATGACGATCGATAAACGCAAAACGGCTACTATCCGGCGGGTTGAAGTGCTAGCAGGCCGGCGGCCATGCGCACCGACGCGCCGATGTGTTCGCGGTAGAGACCGGCGAGCGCCTGCGCTTGGGTTGCAAGCGCGTGCTCGTCGGCGAGCATCTCGAGGGCGACCCGCGCGACCCGGCCCGGGGTGAGCGTCCCGTGGAGTTCGGCGATGAGCGGCTGCTGCGCATCGATATTCGGCTGCGTGTGGTAGGTGAAGCGCTCGGCGTACTTCAGCACGACGGCGCGTTTGAGCGCCGCGCCGGCAACCGGAATCCGATCCAGATAGGTGAGCGGTCCGTTGATGGTGATCAGCTCGGGCGCGTTCATGACGGTGCACGACAAGACGGGTGTCCCGAGCGCGGCAAGTTCGATGACTTTGGTGCCGGGAATCGTGACCGCCAACTTGGAGCGGCGGGCCGCGGCGATCGCGTTACGAACCACCGGGATGCGCACCGACCCGTCGAGTGTCACGAGCGCGGGCGTCCCGCCGGCATCCTCCAAAGCGCCCGCCTGCGCAAAAACCCGCGGATCGCCGCCGGCTTTGACGGCTCTCGCGATTGCCGAAAGATCGGTGAACGGCGAGATGCCGAACGCGACGCGCAGACCCGGCTGCTCGCGCAGCATTCGCACCGCCGCGGTAAAGAAAAACGGCACGAGATGCTCGACTTCGTGACCGCGCGATCCGGGCATGAAGATTGTGTCGAATGTTTGCTCTCTCGCGCGCTCGTCCGCTGCTTGCGCGAGTGCACCGTCTATCGCCAAATTGCCGATGCGCGTGATGCGTTCGCGCGGAACGCCCCAAGATTCGAGTTCCCGTTCGTTCTTCTCGTCGACCGAAAACGCGCGCGCCGTTTCTTTAGCGATCCGCGGGCGCGAAAATTTATACGTTGCGAGCGCCCCGCCGAAACGCTTGTGCAGACGCGCCGCGTGCATGAGATCGCCGCCGAGATACAGCACGACGTCCGCGCCTTCGGGCAAGCCTTCCAAACGGCCGCCGAGCGCCGCTTTTAAGTACGCTCGCGGATCGTAGACCGTTGCCTGCGGAAAGATCGAACGAATGTATCCGGCTTCGGCGCCCGTCGCATAATCGTCGGGAACGAAGAACACGTAGACCTGTGCATCGGGGCGCTGCGCGTACAGCGAGTGCAGCAGCGGGGTCAGCCAGCCGGCGGTCTCGCCGGGTCCGTTGCACGTAACGGCTAGGCGCATCACGCCTCTTGCTGCGGGCAGTATCGCTCCAGAATGCGCGCGATCGTATCGGTCGTGCTGGTGCCTTCCACGTGCGGAGCGAGCTTGATCACCCCGCCGTGCGCGTGCACGACGTCGCGTTCCGGCAGTTCGTCTTCACGGTACTGCGCGCTTTTGACGTGCACGTCGGTCTTTATCGCATCGAGCAGTACTTCCGGCGTGCTTTCTTCAAACCCGATCACCGCGTCGACGCAGCGCAGACCGCACAAGACGCGCGCACGTTCGGCAAACGGAACGATCGGCCGGCGTTCGCCTTTGAGCCGGCGTACCGAGATGTCGCTGTTCACGCCCACGATCAGCGCATCGCCTTGCGAGCGCGCCCAGTCGAGATACGCAACGTGCCCGGCGTGCAGCACGTCGAAGACGCCGTTGGTGAACACGACGCGGCCGCCGCGTTCGCGCACCTGTTCGCGCCACTGCACCGCTTCGTCCAATGTCAGCAGCGGCGACTCGAAGTTACTGCGCGGCATGCGTCACCAGCGTGAGAATCTCTTGCGGCGATGCGGTTGCGGTGCCGAGTTTTTCGACGACGGCGCCTGCTGCGAAGTTTGCAAGATGCATTGCCAGTTCGATCGGTGCGTCCGCTGCAAGCGCCAGCGAAAGGACGGCGGCCACCGTGTCGCCCGCACCGCTCACATCGAACACCGTGCGCGCCACCGACGGAATGTGCAGCCGTTCGCCTTCGCGTCCGAAGAGCGACATGCCGTGCTCGCCGCGCGTGATCACGACGTAGCGGCACTCCAGACGTTCCAGCAGCACCGCTCCGGCGCGCTCGAGATCGTCGTCCGAATGAATCACGATGCCCGACGCCTGCGCGG
Organism: Vulcanimicrobiaceae bacterium; assembly: GCA_035701665.1. Taxonomy (GTDB): domain Bacteria; phylum Vulcanimicrobiota; class Vulcanimicrobiia; order Vulcanimicrobiales; family Vulcanimicrobiaceae; genus DASSRQ01. Next base: position 6,303 of record DASSRQ010000114.1, on the reverse strand, counting down.
CTTCATGCACGTTGGGCGCAACGCACGTCACGCCGCGGAAAAGCGGGATGTTTTGCGGTTTGGGATCCGCAATGACGAGCGGACAGATGAGCGCCGCTTCCACGACCGAACGCGAGAATAAGCCTTTCGCATAATCGCTCAGCACCACTGCGTCGGCGCGTGCCGAAAGATCGCGCACGAGATCCGCAACGCGTTCCTGCTCTTGCGGGCTCAGCGTTTCCGTGGCTTCCCAATCCGCGCGAACGACCTGCTGATTGTGCGCGACGACGCGCGTTTTACGCGTCGTCGGACGCGACTGCAGTTCGATCAAGTGATCGGGGCTGATCTGCTCTTTTTGCAGCAAATCGCGCGCGAACGTTGCGAACGTGTCCGCTCCGACCGCGGCAGCAAACTCGACGTGCGCATCGAGCGCGCGCAGGTTGTTCGCGACGTTGCCGGCACCGCCGAGCGTGAACGAATGATCGGTCACCGCAACGACGGGCACGGGTGCCTCGGGCGAGATGCGTGTAACGGTTCCCCAGATCCATTCGTCGATCATGACGTCGCCGACGACGAGGATGCGGCGGTTGCGCATGCGCTCGAACAGCGAACGCGCATCCGGCGGCGCGAGCATCATAACTCTAGAATTCGCTGCTCGACGAGATCGCACACGATGTGCGCCATCGTCTGATGCACTTCTTGCACGATCGCGGAGTAGCCGTCAGGCCCCATCAAAACGAGATCGGAGAGATCGGCGCACGGTCCGCCGCCGTTCCCCGTAAACGACACGGTGACGGCTTCGCGCTTGCGCGCTTCCTCCAGCGCGAGCACGATATTTTTCGAAGTTCCGCTGGTCGTCATCGCAACGACGACGTCGCCGGCCTGCACGAACGCTTCGATCTGCCGGCGGAAAACGTGATCGTAGCCGTAATCGTTGCCGACGGCGGTCAAGGTTGACGTGTTGACCGAAAGTGCTTCGCTGTAGAGACCGGGGCGCTCGCGCAAAAAGCGGCCGCTCAGTTCGGCGGCCATGTGCTGCGCCTCGGCGGCGCTTCCGCCGTTCCCCATCCAGAGGATCTTGTTGCCGCGGCGCAGCGCCTTCACCATCGCATCCGCGATGGCTTCGCATTGCGCGCGGTAATGCGGCGCGTCGTAGATACCGCGGCGGTCCGCCAGCAGATCGTCGAACCCGCGCTTGCCCTTGATGTTTACGGCTCTATCCAAAACATTTCCTGACCGAGCGAGACCAGTTCGCCGTTCTCCGGCACGATGCGCGTTACGACACCGGCATAATCGCTCGTGATCTCGTTGAACAACTTCATCGCTTCGAGGATGCAGATGACCTGACCGGCTTCCACGCGATCGCCTTCTTTGACGAACGGTTCCGCATCGGGAGAAGGCGAGCGATAGAACACCCCGACCAACGGTGCGGTGACCTTCTTCGCATTCGCCGGCGCTTGCAGCCCGCCGGCGGCCGGCGCGGCGGACGACGGCGCGGAGGCGGCAGCGGCAGGCGCAGTCATGGGCATCGCCATCGGCACGGCGCCGCCTTCGCGGCGGACCATCTCGTAGATCTTGCCGTCGACTTTGACCTTGATTGCGTCCAGGTCGTGCTCGTGCATGACGTCGAGCAGTTCCTTAAGCGTATCGATCTCCGGCGTTCCCTCGGTGCTCATGATTTCATCACTTCTACTAAAGACGGCACGAGGTCTTTTCCGAGCGGAAGCGGGCGGTCGGACCGCTCCACCAAATCCCGGAGAACGGCGTTGCCCGCCGAGATCTCCTCGCTGCCAAGCACCAACGCATACCGGGCGTTGTTCCGGTCGGCGATCTTCAACTGCGCGAGCAGTTTACGGTCGTCGTAATCCATAAAGACGGGCGCGTCAATCGAGTAGCGCAGCAGCGAACACATCGTTACCATCAACTCGCGCGCAACCTCGCCGAGCGCGACGAGTTGAATGCCGCGCCGCTCGTTTTCTTGCGACTCCGCCGCTGCATCGATCGTCATCAGCAACCGCTCTTCGCCGAGTGCGAAACCGACCGACGGCGTATCCGGTCCTCCCAGCGACTTAATCAAATCGTCGTAACGTCCGCCCGCGCACACCGTGCTTTGTGCGCCGAGTGCGTCGCTGACGAACTCGAATACCGTGCGGGTGTAGTAATCCAATCCGCGTACGATGCGCGGATTTACGACAAACGGGATCGCGATCTGATTCAGATACTTCTTCACGTGTTCGAAGTGATCGCGGCAAGCGTCGCACAGATATGCTTCGAACGGCGGCGCGGACTCGACGAACGGTTTGTCGCGTTCTTCTTTACTGTCGAGCAAGCGCAGCGGATTGCGCTCCAACCGCCGCTGTGAATCTTCGCTCAAGTGTTCGAGGGCGGGGCGGAAATGCTCGAGCAACGCTTCGCGATACTTGCCGCGGCACGCCGCATCGCCGATGGAGTTGATGTTCAGCGTTACGTCGATGCCGTAGGAACGGAACAGATGCATCGCCATCGCGATCACCTCGACGTCCGCTTCGGGGCCTTTGAAACCGACGCACTCGACGCCGAATTGATGCGCCTGGCGGTAACGTCCGGCTTGCGGGCGTTCGTACCGGAAGATCGGTCCGACGTAATAAAACCGCTGCGCGACGCCGGGCTGAACCAGATTGTGCTGCAGCGCGGCCCGGACAACGGGCGCCGTCCACTCCGGACGCAGCGTGTTGCGGCGGCCGCCCTTGTCTTCGAACGTGTACATCTCTTTTTCGACGATGTCGGTCGTATCGCCGACGCCGCGCTCGAAGAGTTCGGTCGCTTCGAACATCGGCGTGCGCATCTCGCCGTAGCCGTAGCGCCGGGCGAGCTGGTGAATCCGCGCCTCGAGCTCTTGCCAGCGGCCGCTCTGCGGCGGAAAAATATCTTGCGTGCCGCGGGGCGCGACGATCTTCGAGGCCATAAGCCCGGTGGAGGTTCGCACTAGCGGAAAGCCGCCCTGCGCGTGATGGACGGGCGTGGGGGAAGCACTCCTCGCGGCGTCTGCAGCGACGCTCCTCGAATGCGTCCCCTTCGCGCTCGCGGCGGCGGTTTTGTCACACCGGCTGCCGCCGCGGGTCTCGCGGATGGTCCCGTACCTGGGATGCGGGTGTGGGACGGGGCCGTCCGCGCGTTCGATTCCCGGTGCCCTCGCCACGGCGCTGCTGTTCGGTCCGGTTGCGGCGCTGCTGCGCCTTGCAGGCGCCGCCGCCGCTGGGCGTGCGCTGAAGCCACGCGGCGTATGCGAGCCGCACGACGATGCCCCGCTTCTCACGCTCTTCGCTTTGCTGCCCGCTTGCGGGGGCGCGGCGTTGGTTTCGCATGTTGGGCCGGCCGTCTTCGGCCTGCATGCCTGGGCGCCGGCTTTCGCGGTCGGAGTGCTTGCGGGGTTCCTGGCCGCGCCTTGCGCCTTGGGCGCCCCGGCACTCGCCGCTGCGATACGCAGTGCCTCGCCCGCGGCGGCGATCGGATTTCTTTGCGTCGCGGGCATTGCGGACGTGCGCACCTTCACTTGGCGGCGCCGGAGCCATCAACACAGCGGCCATGACGCGTTGGCCTATCTGCTGCTCGCGCTTGGATGCGCACTGACCGCGCTGCGCGGCGGCGCGCAACTCGTGCATCCGTTCTTCGCGCCGCCACTCGCGGCTTGCGCGATCGTCTTTGCAATCGCCGCTTACCGTCACCGAACGTTGCGCGCGCCGCGGCTGCGCATTGCGCCGGCGATCGTGTTGGCTGCGGTCTTCGTGTCGTCGCCGCCGCCTGAATATCACGCGACGGAAACGACGCTCGGCGATGCATTTTCCGGCGAACGCGTGGATTTCACCGGCATCGCGACGCAAACGGGAAACGCGACAACGCTCGTGCGTTACGCCATCACTTGCTGCCGCGCGGATGCCGCGCCGATCGTCGTTCGTTTATCGAAAGCTCGTCCGGCGCTGCATGGCTGGATGCACGCACGCGGGACGCTGAATGCTTCGCTTGCGCTCGACGTGCAGAAGCTGCGGCCGGTTACGGCGCCGCTCGATCCATTTGTGTACCGCTAGGCGCGTCTCTCCGTATCATGTGAACGGTCCACGTTACGAATACCGTTATCGACGCTATTGGGACGGCAACGCTGACGAACATGACTATGAGTGCAAAAGGGCTTAGGAACAGTTCGAACGACGACGGCCAAAATGCAAGAGCCATGATTGTAGCCAGGAAGCACGCGGCAACGATTACCGTCGTGTGCCATGCCCCGCGACGGACATTGCGGCGAAGACGCGCGCCGATCCAAAGGCCAAGTGCGATCGCAACGATGGCCGCCGGAGCGAAGAGCACGAGCCTCAAAACAAGGGTGCCGGCCATTACGAGCAGCGGCAAAGCGCGCGATTATTCATTCGCATGTATGCTTGCGCGCACGGCAAGCTTCCCGCTATTTTGCTTGCGGCTGGGCCGGAAGGATTACCACCGTGAACGACGCCGCAGTGCCCGCACCGCCCGGCGTAACCGAGATGCCCACCGTCCCGGGGGCCTTGGCGCGATAAATGCCTTGGGTGCCGCGGATAAACATCACGCCGACATGCAGCGCAAGCTTCTTGACGTCGGAGACGCGTGCAGCGTAGGTGTTGCCGTCGTTCATCGCCACGGCGACGTCGTCACCGACGTGCACCACGATCGCTCCGCCGTTCTCAGGCCGGGAAAGCAAAAAGTCGACCGCCGCCAGTTGCCGGTCGATGACGTCCAGCATCGCAGGCGCCATCGGATCGTTCGCACCGTTTGCATGACGCGCCCTATCGAGTTGCGTGCGCAGCATGAGTTCTTGACCCGCTGCAAAGCGGTGCTCGCCGCTATCCCGCGCGATACGCGCGTCGAGCGCCTGCGAGCGCGTCGCGAAATCCTGAGATCCGAGGACGGGCGCCGGCGAGGGAGCCGCGGCGAGCAGGGCGGCACTTAGGGCGAACGGGATCAACGCCTTCATGATCGGCAAACGCGGAATTGCTACGAAAGGTTCGGCGTGCGGCGCGGCTCGAGCAACTCCACCGGTATCCCGTTCGGATCTTCGATGAAGGCGATGGCGCGCGAACCGCCGGGCGACTTCTTCACGTCTTTGACGATCTTCACGCCCTTCGCGCGTAAGTCGTCGACATAGGCTTGCAAGTCGCCCTCGACTTCCAGCGCGAGATGTTCGTACCGGTTACCGAGCTCGTACGGCGGATGCTCTTCGAGATCGTATACCAATTCGATATACGCATTCCAATCGTTACCGACGAACGCCATGTCGGCGTTACCGGGATAGTGGTACGGCCCATCCAGCAACTTCATGCCGAGTTTCTGCGTGTAGAAATCGATCGTCTCTTGCATGTCGTTCACGAAGATCGACGTGTGTAAAAAGCGGGGCATACGCGCCTCTTACCCTTCCTCGGCTTGCCAGCCGCCGTACTCGGCGCCGGCCGCGTCACCTATCGATTCGATGTCTCGGATCGTCTCCATGTAGGCGTCGTTGACGACGGCTTCGTGTTCGAAGACGACCTCGAACGCTGCTTCGGGATCGTATTCCGGGTCGGTCAGATCGATCTCCGCATCGTCAAAGGACGCAGCGCCGCCTGACGGGCCGTACTTGGCGTTGAGCGCGCCCGCGCAGAGTTGTGCCTTCTCGCGCGTCGGAGCGGAAAAATAATGCAGCACGGAACGCGGCGCCGACGGATCGGCAGCATGCTGTTTGATCTCGTCTATCTCGGCCTGATCGATCTCGTCTTCGTCGATCTCGACGTCGGCTGCGTTTTCGTCGCCTTCAACCGGTTGCGTTTCGTCCGTGCTCATAGCCGTAGTGTATGCGCCAAACTATGCGCAACCTTTTTGTTACCGGAGGTGGATCGGTACTACCTTAATGTCCGCAGTGTGTTTTGCCCCACACAATACATGCGCCCGTTACTATGAATACAACCCCGACGAATGGCGGCAGCAACCTGAGCAAACGGACTTGGGAACGATTGGGTTCGCCGCCGCCGTACGCCCTTTTTGCGATTATGTTAGCCGCTCCCCACACTAACGCGTAAACGCCCACGGACAGCAACAAAACTGCATCCCAAGGAGAAATGCCACAGTTAAATCCTGCGGCGGGAGTCCAAATCTTGTCGCCTCCCAAAATCTTTCCAATCCCGGCACCTCGCCGGACTAATCGTTAGTGCAAAAAGTACCGGTGCGAAGAAAACACCAGTGAAACGCCCAGGCGGTCTGCCGCTTCGATCACTTCCGCGTCGCGAACGGAGCCTTCGGGCGCAATGATCGCTGTGCAGCCGGCCTTCGCCGCTTCTTCCAAGC
>DASSRQ010000113.1:0-3481 GCA_035701665.1 Vulcanimicrobiaceae bacterium | reverse complement strand
TGACGAAGTACGATGAGACGTTTCCCAACCCGGTGCTGTTTGGGCCGCGCCCGCAGTTCGATACGTTCGGCGACGTCGTCTCGCGTAACGGTCTGCGTCAACTTCGTCTGGCAGAGACCGAAAAATACGCGCACGTGACGTATTTCTTCACGGGCGGCCGCGAGGACGAACTGCCGGGCGAAGAGCGCAAACTCATCGCTTCCGATCGCAGCGTCGCAACGTACGATCTGGCGCCCGCGATGCGCGCGAACGAGATCACGGATTATGCCGTCGAGCAGATCGAAAAAGGCGCATACGACGTCATCGTAATGAACTACGCAAACGCCGATATGGTCGGCCACACCGGCAAATGGGAGCCGACCATCGAGGGCGTCCAAGTGTTAGACAAATGTCTGAAACGCTTGAGCGATGCGGTGCTGAAGGCCGGCGGCCTTCTCGCAATCACGGCCGATCACGGTAACGCCGAAGAAAAGATCGATGCCGAGGGCAATCCTCTCACCGCGCACACCACGAACCCGGTGCCTTTTTTACTGATCGGCGACGGCCTCGACGTAAGTCTGCGCAGCGGCGGCAAATTGGGCGATATTGCGCCGACGCTATTGCAATTGGAAAACCTGCCGATACCTGAGGCTATGACCGGAGCGGTCTTACTCTAGGTTTTCATAGGTAGTTCGTGGCTGATAAAATTGGTGACCCTTCGACAGGCTCAGGATGACAGGTATAGTTAGTGGCGGATAAGATTGGTGAAATCGATCTAGCAATCGTCCTGGGCAGCGGGCTTTCCGCGCTGTTCGAACAGCGTGACGGTTTCAATAAAGTCGCGTACGGCGATATCGGCATGCCGGTCGCATCGCTCGCAGGCCATGCGGGTCACGCGCTTACCGGCCGCTGGAACGGCAAACGCGTTTTGGTATTTGCCGGACGCGTCCACGGTTACCAAGGCTTTGATGCACGCGACGTTACGCGCAACGTAGCCATCGCCGCCGACCGCGGTGCACGTACGATTATTCTTACGAACGCCGCCGGCGCACTCAACCCCGAGTTCAAGCCCGGCGATTTGATGGCCATCTCCGATCATCTCAACCTCACCGGGATGAGCCCACTCGTGGGAACCGGCACGCCGAATCCGTTCGTCAACATGACGCACGCGTATAGCACGCATTTACGCGCGCTCGCAAAAACGATCGACGGCGATCTGCGCGAAGGCGTGTATGCGGGTCTGCTCGGTCCGGCGTACGAGACGCCCGCGGAAGCGCGGTACTTACGCCAGATCGGTGCCGATGCGGTGGGCATGTCGACGGTGCTCGAAACGATCGCCGCGCGCGCGCGTAACATGGACGTCTTCGGCGTGAGCATGCTCACGAATATGGTCGCCGATGCCGATACGTCGCACGCCGAAGTTACGGATATCGCAAACGCGGCGGCGCCACGCATGTGGAACCTTTTAGACGGACTGGTTGCAGCGGTTTAAGCTCGTTACAGCGACGTTAGCGGTTCCCAACCGTCAGCGTCTTGGAGAGCGGCGCGGCCAATTTCGATTTGCTGTTCCGAAGAAAGGCCGGGGTTCAAAGCCAGCGTCTTTACGCGGCTGGGCCTGGTCTCGTCCAGCGTAAAGGTGACGAAATCGTCGTTATGTTGGATTTCGCACCAACTGCCCTCGGACCGAATGTAGTCAATACCGAATCCGAAAGGGTACTCTTCAAAGGGGATTCCCAGAGCGCACACACGTGTCGCAGCGTCAACCACCCGCGCCGCAATTGACCCATCTTCGCCCGTCCACGAAGCGGTAAAAAAGAGCGCGACGCCCGCGGCTCTTGTCTCCAGCAACCGGCAATCGTTGTCGTAAAGATTCTCAGCGAGCTCGTCTAAGGTCACGCGGCGCCTATTTCGCGTGGAGCGACAAACTACTCTAGGCGGTACGATCCGCTCGCATCTATGAGTACATCGCGTCCGCCGACGCGAACGCCGCGAACAGTGTGGTCCCAAAACGTTATGACGCGAACGACGAATGGGTGCGCCTTCGCGATCAGCGTTCGCGCGCGCTGCGAAATCGCCGCCGCATCCTTGACCCAGCGCGGCAGGTCGCGCGGAAGCGATTCGATTTCGAAGTCGTCGCAGGCCGCTCGCGGCGCAAGGCCGGCAGGCGCGCCGAGCGGTTCAAGACGCGGCATGAACGAGCATCGTCCGTAGCCGCTTCATCGCCGCCAGATGCAGCTGGGATGCGCGTTGCGGTGAAATATTTAGCGTCTTGCCGATCGCACTGAACGAATGACCGTGCACGTAATGCCGCGCAAGCACGTCGCGCTGGCGCGGCGGCAGCGCATCGATCGCACACTGCAGTTCTTCGCGCTGCGAGTTCGCCGCAGCAATTCGCCCGGGGTCTTCGCTCCAATCGCATTCGAGCCGTTCACCCAGCGGGAGCGCCGTATCCAGCGACAGCGGTGTGTAGCGCGAGGCAATCGAACGGGCGCGACGCAGCTTCGGCCGGCGTTCTTCCATCTCCGCATGCGTCGGAAACGTCCCGATCTGCGCGGCGAGCGAATAACGCTCGTGATCCGCTAGCCGTAACTCGCGGCGGACGCGTTCGGGAACGGTATCTTTTGCGCGCAAACCGTTGAGCATGGCGCCGGCGATCACGCGTGCCGCATAATGTTTAAGCGGAACGTTGCGTTCGGGCTGGAAATGATCGACCGCCTTCACCGCACCGATGCAGCCGTCACCGACGAGATCGTCGCGATCGGTTCCAGGAATCAGGCGGTGCAAGCGGCGCGCCAACCGTTTAACGAGCGGGAACAGCTCGCGGATAGCCTCTTCCCGCTCTTGCGCGTTCATTGCCGCTGCAGCAAACGCGCGAGCGCCTCGCCGAACGTTTGCTCTGCAATCGCGCCGTATTCGCCGAACGCCGATGTGAAAGGCTGAAGTGCAGGCTCCAGCAGCATCGACTCCATCTGCGCGCGTACGCTTAAATCGCTGTCCATGCCGATACGCTAGCGGTCGAATGTTACCGTCCAGTCACCGGGGCGTTATCGGAATCGGCGAGGACGCACTGGCGCCCCCTAGCCAGCGCTAGTCCACTTGGGCTATACTTTGGCCTATGCGGGTTGCTCTATTATTCCCGTCCCGGTCTACTGCCCTTGCGACGCTCACGGGCCTTCTGCTCGCGTCATGCGGCGGCGGAGGATCCTCGCCCGCGGCTCCTCCGCCGGCGCCGTCCGGGAGCGGCACCCAAGTCGGCGCGCTAGCCGGCACCTATGCGCAAACCGCAATGTACGACGGCGCGTCGCTGCCGGGGCTGGTCTGCGAAACCCCCGAATACCCGTCGGGAGTCGCGCACACGTGGGGCGGCACGATCTCGCAAACGGTTGTAGCGAATCAATCTTTTAACGGCCGGGGCGGCCTCGTCGCGCTCACGTCGTCCATAACGCTGCAAGGCTGCGCAAGGAGCGCGTTTGACAGCGGCAGCGAGCCTGCAGTCGAGACT
>DASSRQ010000112.1:0-8322 GCA_035701665.1 Vulcanimicrobiaceae bacterium | reverse complement strand
CGACGGTATTCGGGCGAGCACAGATGCGAAGCCACGCCGACGACACCGTCGGCTCCGAGCGCGAGCGCCGGCAAGAAGAGATGGTCGTCGCCGGAGTAGACGAGAAATCCGTCGCTGCGATCCGCGAGGATCGTTCCGATCTGCATGAGATCGCCGCTGGACTCTTTTACTCCCACAATGTTCTTGTGCCGCCGCGCCAGTTCGAGCAGCGTTTCGGGCAGCATGTTTACGCCGGTGCGTCCCGGGATGTTGTACACGATGACGGGCAGTGGCGTCGCTTGCGCGATCGCGCCGAAGTGCGCGAGCATGCCGGCCTGCGTCGGCTTGTTGTAGTACGGCACGACGGCGAGGATGGCGTCGGCGCCCGCTTTCTCCGCTGCGATCGTGCTCTGCACCGAGTCGCGCGTATCGTTGCTGCCGGCGTTTGCAATCACGCTCGCCCGGCCCGCAACCGCTTCTTTCACCGCAGAAAACAGGGCGATCCGCTCCTGGGGCGTCAGCGTTTGGCCTTCGCCCGTCGAACCCGCGACGACCAATCCGTCGTTGCCGCGGTCTGCGAGCCAGGACGCAAGACGCGCCGCCTCTTCGAGATGGACGCCGTTCTCGCCGAACGGCGTGATCATTGCTGTAACGATCGTTCCGGTTGCGTTCACGTGATCACCTTATCTTCCAGATGAAACTCGTCGTGTACGGCTTGTTCGGCACGCTGCGCTTCCGATGAAGGCACCAGGACCGAAACAGTGATGTTGCTGTCGGTGCAGTGGATGATCTCGACGTTGACGCGCGAGAGCGCCCGCACGATGCGATGGATGACGCCCGGCGCGTAGCGCATTCCGGCGCCGACGACCGAAAGTTTCGAGCAGCCTTCGCGCACGCGGACCGCCAGGTTCAAGTCGCCGAGCAGTTGGCGGATCTCCGTGCCCCGATCGCCCTCGACCACGAACATCACGCCGGCCTGGTTGATTGTGACTTGGTCGATCGAGATGCCCGCGTTTGCAACGCGCTCGAACATCTGCAGTTCGACGTGCATGCGCCGCTGCGCGTCTTCGATGTCGCCGCGAATAACGCGAATCCACGTGACGCGTCCCGACGCGGTAACGCCGGTGACGGGGCGTTCGATATCGCTCTCGTCGGCAACGAGCGTCCCTTTGCCGGTCTGCAATCCTTTTATGGAGTACGGCGTCGCCGTCCGTTCGGCGAACTCGGCCGCCTTATGGTGCATGACCTTGGCGCCGTGCTGCGCGAGTTCGGTCATCTCTTCCAAGCTCGCGCGTTCGATGGTGTGCGCACCTTCGATACGTCGCGGATCCGCAGTCATCGCACCGCTGACGTCGGTGTAGATGTCGACGCGTTCGGCGCCTAGCGCGTGACCGAGCGCAATCGCCGTAAGGTCCGTGCCGCCGCGGCCCAGCGTCGTGATCTCGCCGCTTTCGGTAATACCTTGAAATCCCGCGACGACCGGAACCACTCCCGCTTCGAGCGCTTCGCGAAGCGCGTGCGGTTCGACGCGCAAGATCTTTGCGTCGCCATGCTTATCCGACGTAACGATGCCCGCTTGCGCGCCGGTAAGCGCAACCGCTGGAATGCCCTCGGCTTCGAGCGCCGCGGCGAACACTGCTGCCGACACAATCTCGCCGCACGAAACGAGCAGGTCTTTCGTGCGGCCGGAAGCGCTTGGCACGAGCGACAAAAGCGAATCAGTTGCGTACGGCTGCGGCGAACGGCCCATCGCAGAGACGACGGCGACGACGGCGAGCCCCGCATCGCGTTCCTCGCGGATGCGCGCGAACGCAATCGCACGCTGATCCGGCGTCGCGACCGACGTTCCGCCGAACTTCAGAACGGCAACGTTCACGAACCGCTCCGCATCGCGAGGACGCGTTCGAGAATCTGCACGGCATTCGTCGCCGCGCCTTTACGAAGCTGGTCGCCCACGATCCACATTTGAAAACGCCGCTTACCCTCACAGGCGCGAACGCGCGCCACGTGCACGAGATCGGTGCCTTCGACTTCGCGCGGCGTTACGATGCCCTCGCGATGGAAGACGATGCCCGGCGCCTTTTCGAACGCATCGCGCAGTTCGTCCAGCGTTACGTCCCGCTGCGTTTCGAAGAACACGGCTTCCGAATGCGCCGTGCGAACGGGTACGCGAACCGACGTCACGTCGACCGGAAGATCCGGTAGATCCAGTATCTTGCGCGTCTCTTCACGCACTTTGCGTTCTTCGGTGGTTGCCCCGGTTTCGTCCGGCGTGCCGATCTGCGGAACGACATTGCCCACCACGTTGCCCTCGCCGCGTGCGAACTCTTCGAGCGCCGCGCGTCCTGCGCCGCTGATCGCTTGATACGTCGCGACCTGCACGTTCGCCAATCCCGCAATATCGCGCACCGGCGCAAGTGCTACGCAAAGGATGATCGCGGTGCAGTTGCCGACCGGAAACAAGCGGTCTTCCGCGCCGATGGCGGCCGCGTTCACTTCGGGAACGACGAGGGGAACGCCCGGCTGCATGCGGTACGTCGAACTGTTGTCGATGACGATACCGCCGCGTTCCAGCACCGGCGGAGCATACGTCTCGCTCGCGTCCTCGCTGCCAGCAAAGAACACCGCGTCGTACGGCTGCAGCGCTTCGTGCGTCGTCGCCAAAACGTTGTCGCGCGAACGGGATGCGAAGAGGCCGACTTCGCCCTGGAAGTTGCGTTCTTTGAGGACGCGGACGATGGTTTCGCCGACGACGCCGGTGGCGCCGACTATTGCTATTTTAAGCATGATCGGGGCCTCGACGGGCTCGGCCGCCCTTCGACTGCGCGGTACTCGCTTCGCGAGTGTCGCTGCTCAGGATGACACAAATTCGAAGCGTTTCCTCAACGCGCAAGCGTCGCGTTATAGTACGCATTCAAGACCCTCGTGCAAACCGGGCGGGAGTGATGCGATGCCGCGGATTGCGGCTAAAATTCCGGGCGCGAACGATTGGTGCGAGAGCGAGTCGTGGCGGATCGTCAGCGTTTCGCCGGGATTGCCGAAGAGCACGGCTTGATGCGCGAGCAGACCCGGAAGGCGGACGCTGTGAATCGCGACTTCGCCGTCGAAGCCGCCGGCCTTCATTTTGCGAGCCGTTGCGGCGGCGGTGCCGCTGGGTTTATCGCGTTTTTCCGCGCGGTGCATCTCGACGATCTCCGCTCCTTGAAAATATTTCGTCGCTTCTTGCGCGAACCGCATCATCAGCACCGCACCGATCGCAAAGTTCGGAACGATGAGCGCCGTACCGCCGCGCGCTTCACATTCGCTCGCGAGATCGGCACGCTCGGCGTCGTTCCATTCGCTCGATCCGGCGATCGTGCGCACGCCGGCGCGCACCGAAGCGATCGCGGCATTTTGCGCGGCGGGACGGCCGGTGAAATCGACAAGCACCTCGGGCCGCTGCTCTAAGAGCAGCCGCTCGAGGTCGTCGTAGATTCGTTCTTCGGGGTGGCGCTGCCGGGCGTATCCGCCCGCGTACTCAAGGTCCGGTGCCGCTTCTATTGCCTGGCGCGCCAGGCTTCCCATACGGCCCAGCGCTCCCGAAACGGCAACGCGGGTCACACCTTTTCTAACGGCGCGTACTTGAGCATAACCATCTTCTGTCCGACGTTCGGGAAGTCGATGGTCACCAGGCCGTCGCCGCCGGCACCGACGACGTCGCCGATCGTGCCCTCACCCCACTTGGGATGGCGCACGCGGTCGCCCTTCTTGAGGTTCATGTTCATGCCGGCGCCGGCGCTCTCGTGGATCGAGACTTCGCGCCAACGGCCGCCGGCCGGACGCGGAAGCACGATGCCGCCGAGCAGCTCGACTTCGGGCATCTCTTCCAAGAAGCGCGACTTCGGATGCGCGAACGTGTTGCCGAACAGCGTGCGGCGTTCCGCATACGAGAGATACAGCCGGTCCATGGCGCGCGTCACACCGACGTACGCGAGGCGGCGTTCTTCTTCGAGTTCGGTCATGTCGACAAGCGCGCGCGAGTGCGGGAACACGCCTTCTTCCAGACCGGTGAGGAACACGTTCGGGAACTCGAGGCCCTTCGCGCCGTGCAGCGTCATCAGGGTCACGTACGACGCATCGGGTTCGAGCGCGTCCAGATCCGTGATGAGTGCGATGTTGGCGAGGAAGTTCGAGAGCGACGGTTCGGCTTCGTTTGCTTCGTACTCACGGGCAACGCCGACGAGTTCTTGCAGGTTTTCAAGACGCGTGCGCGAGTCGGCCGTATCTTCGTTCTTGAGTTCGCGAACGTAGCCGGACTCTTCCATCACTGCGACGAGCAGGTCCGAGATGGACATCTCGCCGGTGCGGCCGCGCAGCGTTTCGATGAGTTCCGCGAAACGCTCGAGTTCTTTCGTCTTCTTCGGAACGGCGCGCTTGAGCAGTTCTTTATCGAACACCGCCTGGCCGACCGAGACGTTCGCAGCGTTTGCCGCCGAGACGAGGCTCGCGAGCGTCTGCTGGCCGATGCTGCGGCGCGGCACGTTGACGATGCGCTTGAACGCGATCGCATCCGACGGATTCTCGATGTAGCGCAGATAGGCGATGACGTCTTTGATCTCGGCGCGCGCATAGAAGCCGACGCCGCCGACAACGCGGTACGGAATGCCTTCGGCAATGAGCGCTTCTTCAAACACGCGCGACTGCGCGTTGGTGCGGTACAGCACGAGGAAGTCGCGGTACGCCGCGCCTTCGCGCACGAGTTCTTTGACTTTTTCGACGACGTAACGCGCTTCCGAACGCTCGGTGTCGGCGCCGAACGCCGTGATCTTCTCGCCCTCGGCGCGCTTCGTGAAGAGCTTCTTCGCCTGACGGTTCTTGTTGTTGTTCACCAGCGCGTTCGCCGCGTCGAGAATCGTCTGCGTGCTGCGGTAGTTCTGCTCGAGCACGAAAACCTTCGCGCCGGGGAAGTCCTCTTCGAAGCGCAAGATCATGCGATAGTCGCTGCCGCGCCACGAATAGATGGACTGGTCGTCGTCTCCGACCACCGTTACGTTCTTATGCTTGTCGCCGAGAATCGCGATCAGGCGGTACTGCGCGAAGTTGACGTCCTGATACTCGTCGACCAGCACGTATTGGAACTTCTTCTGCCACTTCGTGCGCGTCGCTTCGTCTTTTTCGAACAGGTCGATCGTGCGGACGATCAGATCGTCGAAGTCCAGACTGTTCGATTCCGAAAGGCGGCGCTGATACTCCGTGTAGACGTTGGCATAGCGCTCGCCGAGGAACGAGGTGTTCTTCTCGTGATACTGCTCGGGCCAAACGAGGTTGTTTTTTGCTTTGCTGATCTCGGCCAGACACGCGCCGGGGGTCATCTGACGCTCGTCGTAATCCAGGTCCGCGATGATGTCGCGGATGAGCGAACGCTGATCCGTGTCGTCGATGATCGCGAAGTTGGACGAGATGCCGATACGGCCGCCGTCGCGGCGCAGCATGCGCACGCACATCGAGTGAAACGTTCCGACCCAGAGATCGCGGGCAACGTTGCCGACCATCTTTTCGAGGCGCGCTTTCATCTCGCCGGCGGCTTTGTTCGTGAAGGTTACCGCCAAGATGCGATCCGGCGGCGTTTCGAATTCACTGAGCAAATACGCAATGCGGTGCGTGAGCACGCGCGTTGTGCCGCTGCCGGCGCCGGCAAAGATCAAACACGGGCCGTTCGCATGGCGAACGGCGTCCGATTGCACGTCGTTAAGGGTTTCCGTTTCCAAGATCATCGCTGTTTACTTCTACGAATAAGGCTTTTCGGCCTCGCCCCGCAGGCCGGGTGCGATTTTTGTCGCGCGTTAACGCGCGACGGAGAGCGCTGCGGGTGGCCGCGCGGCGAGCGCATATGCGCCCGCCAGGTACGCCAGCGTTGATTCGGCGCCCATATTCATATTGACCGTATGCTCGTCCAGCCCGTCCAGGCAGCCGCCGTTGCAAGCCATGACGATCCCGCGCGAGTTCTTGCCGTAGTACCACTCCAATGCGGCATTTGCGGTGGTGCGGTAGGCCGGATCGCCGGTGGCATCGAGCGCCACGAGAGCGGCATCGATCATTGCGACCGCTTCCAGCGGCTGTTGACTATATCTAGGCTTGGTACCGCCGCGCTGATACCACCCGTTGTTGCCGACGGGAACGAAGACCCCGTCTTCCATCGTCACGCGCTCGTGGAAATCGAACGCGCGCAGGCCGATGGCAATCAGCTCGTCGTCGCGCAGCGCAAGGCCCGCGCGCATGACGGCCTCGGAGAGCCTGGCGTTGTCGTAGGTCATCGCGTTTTCAAACCATTGCCAGTCCGCATCCCGCACTTCTAGATACCGCGCTTTGAGCGCGTCGCCTAGCGTGCGCAAGTGCCGCAGATATTGGGGCCGCTCGTCGCCGGCCACCGGCGAGTCGGCGGCGTGCGCAAGGCCGATGATGGTATAAGCCTGCGAGCGGGGGTAGCAGAGCCAGTCGATCGACGCAAGCGACTTGTCCAGCAATTT
This sequence comes from Vulcanimicrobiaceae bacterium, assembly GCA_035701665.1. GTDB lineage: Bacteria > Vulcanimicrobiota > Vulcanimicrobiia > Vulcanimicrobiales > Vulcanimicrobiaceae > DASSRQ01. The sequence goes on along the minus strand of DASSRQ010000112.1, from coordinate 1,837 downwards.
TTTGGACGTGCGCTGCCACGAGGCGCGCATGCCGTACCGCATGCCGTAGCCCAGCGACCAGATCGCGCGGCCGACCGAATCGTGCGTGCCGACGGCGTCGAGCCAATTGCGGTCGTAGCCCATGAAGTTATGGAAACGGCCGTCGTCGAGCTGCGCGTCGTGCAGAAACGAGAGGTAGATCGGCGCGAGGCGCTCGGCCATCGTGTCGTTCGGATCGATCTCGAGCTTCTTCAACGCGACGATGAACGCGCGCGAGATATCGTCCGTGCAGTAGCCGGTGCTGCGGTTCGGTACGTCTTCGACCGCATGCTGAATAACGCCGACGTCGTCGCTCAGCGTGATGAGGTGCTCGAGCGTCGGCAGCGAGCGGGGCGCGTCGAGCCTATGCAGAGTGAACGAGCTCCATCGGTTCTTGCGGGGCGAGTTCGTGGAACAGCCGTCCGTACTGCAGCGCCACATGCGGCCAGGTCATCTGGCGGCCGTAGCGGTACGCGCGGCGTTCGGTTGCGCGGCGCAGCGACGGATCGTCCAGCAATCCGTTGACGGTCGCAGCGATCGAGGCAGCGTCACGAAACTCGCATAAGAACCCGCGATGATGCGCGAGCACTTCCTGCGCGTAGAGATACGGCGTCGAAACGATCGCCTTGCCGCAGCCGACGGCGTACGCTAACGTGCCGCTGACGATCTGCGTCGGATTCAAATACGGGGTGAGATAGATATCCGTCGCTTGCAAGTAGGTGACCAGTTCGTCGAATTCGAGATATTTGTCGACGAGCTGCACGTTGTTTTTCAGCCCGTAATCCTGCACCATCTGCTGCAGCGATGCGCGGTACGACTCGCCTTCTTGACGGCGGACGACGGGGTGCGTCTCACCGAGAATAAGATACAGTGCTTCAGGATGACGCTTCACGACCGTACGCATCGCCTCGATAGCGAACTCCAGGCCTTTGCCGCGGTTGATCAGGCCGAACGTCGAGATAACGGTGCGCTGGCCGATGCCGAAGCTCGCTTTGAACGGCTCGGTCTCGTTGAACGGAACGTCGGGAACGCCGTGATGGATCACGCGCACTTTGCTGTGATCGATGCCGTACACATTGACGAGCAGATCGCGGCCGGTTTGCGAAAGCGAGATCGCAACGCTTGCGTATTTGCAGATCTCGCGCGTGACGCGAAGCATCTCTTCGTCCGGTTCGGGCAGCACGGTATGCAGCGTAAGGACGATCGGTTTCTCAACGGCTTGCATGAGATCGACCAGCCACACGCCGCGTTCTCCGCCGAACAAGCCGTACTCGTGCTGAATGTTCAGCACTTCGGCCGGATGGGCGTTAACGATCGCGGCAACGTCGCGATACGACTCGCGGCGATCTTGCGTGAGGCGCGCGACGACGTTCGGTGCGTATTGACGCACTTCGCCGCCCGGTTCGTCGATGGCGATGATCTCGCTGCTCGTGTTGTACGCGCCGTCGAACGAATCGACTACGTCTTTCGTAAACGTCGCGATGCCGCATTCCCGCGGGGGAAAAGAACCAAGAAACAGCGTGCGCGGAACTGAAGCCACGCCGAGCGCGTCTTTGGTCCGACCGATCACCTGATGTCTCCAAACGCCGGCAGGGTGCAGAAAAGTTGAAAGCACAACAGGTGGCTAAGCCGACAGCAGCCTCCTGCGGGGTACGTGGGATTTATACCCCCCGCTCCTTCCTCTTGAAACCTGGGCTTAGCGGCGTAAGGTTGCGGACAAACTACCGCGCAGCCACGGGAGCGCTTGGTCCTACACGCGAGCCTTCGGGCAAGTGCGTGCCTGCATCTACGGTCACATCGTGTCCGATGACGCTGCCTT
>DASSRQ010000111.1:0-2906 GCA_035701665.1 Vulcanimicrobiaceae bacterium | reverse complement strand
GCGGTACTTCATGCGGCGCATGAAGTCCGCGTGTTCGCGGCTCGTGGCATTGCGCTCGATCCAAGCCTCGTCGATAGCCGGTGCAAAGAACGTTTCGCCGGAGTCGAGCACGCGCAGCACCGGATGCGCGGGCCGTCCGCGTTCGTTCTCTAAGTGGCGGCCGACGGTTTTGAGTTCGTCGTTCAAATTCGGGTCGCGGTGCGCCGCTGCTACCGCTTCGATGTCGGCAACCGAACCGAGATCCAAGATGCAGATATCGGCAATGCTTTCGACCGCCGCCGTGCAGACGTTTCGCAGCGTGCTGCGATAGTCGAGCGACGAACTGAGCAGTTCGCCCGCAGCGACCAGAAAGTGCATGTAGTCCGCGTCTGCGCGCAGACGCTCGATTTCGTTAGCGGGTTCCGAGGTCATACGGCTTGCTCCGGCCTAAGCGTGATTTCGAAAAGTGCGTCGAGGCCCGCGATCGTAATGATGCGGCCGACGGCCGAGGCGACATTGATTAGCGGAATGGACGTGATGCCGTCGCTATCGCGCAGTTGCCTTGCGCGAACGACCAGCGCCCCGATACCGCTGGAATCCAAATAACGCACGTTTCGAAAGTCGATTGCCATGCCGGGAGCAAGCGATTCCAACTCTTGCGCTAGTGCGTCGCGTGTGTAGATGTCGTACTCGGTCTCGCGTAGAACAAGCGCATTCACCCTTGTCCGCTTCGCGGCCGGGCGGCTTTCTCTTCCGACCAATTATCTGTACCTACTAGGCGCTCGCCTTGACAAGATTGCGGATGACCGGACTGACCTCGACGTGCGCATCGCGCGCGTATGCTGCGTAATCGCGGTAGGCACGCAACGCGGCCGGCGCTTCACCGCGATGGAGCAAGGCGCGGATGCGCAGTTCCCACGCCAGTTCGTCGCAAGGATCGGCCTCCAGCATCGCGCTTGCAAGCTGCGCGCCGAACTCGAAGTCCCGGTGATCCAGCGTCAGCCGCGCGAGCGCGGCGGATGCTTCGATCGCGAGGTTCTGCAGACTCGCGGCCGTTCCGACAAACCATTCGAACTCGGAGAGGTGCGCCGGCAGCCCGCGCGCGATCGTGCGCACGAATGCCAGTACATCCTCGCGCCGCGCCAGCAGGCCGGGCGCGTTTTTCAGCAACGGCTCGATTTCGCTGCGCAGTTCGCGGAAGTCGCACGTCACATGCGAACCTAACGAGTACCGGTTCTGCATGACTTGAATGCACGTCGGATCGCCCGTCTGCAGCCGCGCGCGGCGGATGGTCATTTTCAGCGCGTTCGCGGCCTCTGCCGGTAATTGATCGGGCCAGAGCATCTCGCATAACTCGTCGCGTTCGATCGGACGTACGCGCACGGCCAGCGCCAAAAACAAATCGAAGACGCGTCGCGAAACGTTGATGGCCTGGCCGGAGCGCTGCACCGTCGCGCTTGCGGCATGAATCTCGATAGGCAAGAGTTCGTTCACGCGCGACGCGAGCATGCGGAAGCGCTGCATCAGAGCGCGCATCGGCTGCCCCGGCGCGGGAAGTTCACCGATAGCCATATGCGAAAGCGCATTGTCGAGTTCGCGCGAACCAAAGGACGCCGCAACCGCTTTGGCTTCGGCAATGAGCGCCTGACGTCGATGCGGCAGCAGTTCGGCGAGCCCCGCGCGTGCGACGATGCGCCCGAAAAATGCGAGCGACGTATCGGACTCTTCCATGCAGCGCGTCAAACACGCGCGCGCTTCTTCCGCCGACCCCGCATAAAACGATTCGATGAGATGCATCTGCGCGCGCTGCTGCCCGGTTCCGAACCGCACCTCGCGCGCTGCCGGTGCACCGGCGACGGCCGCATACGCTTCGAACGGCCCGATGTCGTGCCGCTGGGCGAGATCGCGCAGCGACGTGCGCGCCGACTCGAGCGCTTCGATATCTCCCGATACGAGCGCACCTTGCGCCAACTCGTGCAGGGCGCGCGCTTGCGCGAGCGGATGACGCGTTCGTCCCGCATGCAGCAGCCGGTCCAAAAATGCGCGCTGGGCCTTCCAATTGCCCGCGTGCCGCGCACGCCGGATGTCAATCAGATTCATGACATACGAAACGAACGGCACCGATGTCAGCTGGGAGAGCTGCGCGATTAACTGCGAGGCGCGCGCCGTCTCGCCTTTTTGCGCCAGACCGTACGCAAAGGTGCCCAAGAAAAACGCGTCGGCGCGGGTGCATTCGTGCGACGAAGGCAGACCGTTGCCGTACTGTTCCTGCAGCAGTTCTTCCGCAACCTCGAACTCGCCGTTATGCATGTGCAGGTAGGCTTTTGCCCCGCGCAGAGCTTTGACGATATCCGGGTCTTCATCGGCGGCGATATACGAAAGCAGCATCTCGGCTTCCGCGATCATCACTTCGGTGTCGACTTCGAAATGACGGAAGAACGAAACGGCAATCCATAGGCGCGGAATGACGGTAATCAGTTCGGCCGGAATGTTGCGGATGACGTCGGTAAGCGAGGGGCTCGACAGAATCATCGCGTCGGCGGGCAAGCGCGACAGATACACGATCGCCTCGTCCGTGTTTCCCGCTTCGAGCGCGATGCGCGCAGCCGAAAGATAGTCTCCGGCCTCGACGAACGAATCGATCGTCCCGGCCGCGTACCGTTTGATGTCGTCGCCGCGATACGCGTGCAGTGCGCGCGCGAGCAGCGGACTAATGATCAGCTCGACGCCGCGCTCGACGAGCAAACCGCGGGCCTGCAGACTGCGCAATTCGCCGCGAACGTTTGTCGCGGGCAGCACGCCCTGCAATAGTGTTTCGTCCGTAGCGTTCACTGCGGCGGCGGTGACGAGCACCGCGAGTTGATCGTGCGGGAGCGTTTCGACCAGCTGCTCGTAGAGATGCCGCTTGAGCGGAACGTACGACGTGC
>DASSRQ010000110.1:0-2908 GCA_035701665.1 Vulcanimicrobiaceae bacterium | reverse complement strand
AAGGTGAACGCCCAGCCCTCGAACGTTTGGCCGCGCTCCAGCCGTGCCGGATTAGATTGATGCACGGCTCACCATCCCTTCTTTGGCACGTTCGCGAACCTTCGGGAAAAGCCGCGCCGCGCAGAACGGCATCCGCACCGGATCGTTGCCAGCGCCGGCGACGTGGACGCAGCATTGCTCCAATCGCTCCGTAATCAGCATATCCGCATCCATGAAATGCTTCACGGTGATGCGCTTTACACGCTCTCCGACGAACCGGGCCGAATTGGAAGGCGCGAACGCTGCGCCGAGCAGCGCGCGCAGCGATCCGATGCCGCAGTCCTCGCAGAGACGCCGCAGATGCCCGACTAGTTCCGGACGCGAGAGCGTCATCGTTTCCGACATCAAGCCCATCAGTGAAGCCTTTACGCTACCGAGCGTCTCCGAAAACGCGATGCTGTTTCCAAATAAACTCAGGCTTTTACGCAGATCGTCCTCGCCGATTGCCGCCGCCAAGCTCTTATACTCGCCGCGCGCGTTTTTGATGAAGTAGCCGATCGAACAGCAGTCGGGATGGCTGCACGGCAGCGCGATCAGATCGCGCGCTCGAATACCGTGCATCGATTGCCGCTCGATGCGATTCAGAACGCCGGTGGTCGTCACGCGGCGCATCGGATCGAGCACCGGCGATCGTCCTGAGGCAAACAGCGGTTGAAACGAGACGCCGCCGACATAGGGCGTGCCGAAAGCCGTGTCGAGTACATCGCCTACTTCGTGTTCGTTTTCCAGTGAAACCGTCATCACCAGCGTTGTGAACAAACGCGCGGCAGAAAGCCGGTCGATAGCGCGGCGTTTTATGTTGCGCAGGTCTTGGCCACGCATCGTCACCTGCGTCGCGAGCGACGGCCCGTCGTACTGCAGATAGATCTCCACCCGGTCCCGGTACTGCGCGAGGAGCTCCAGCAGCGCGTCCTCATTCGCAAGCCGCACGCCGTTCGTGTTGATCACGATGCGCGTAACCGGCATCTCCAGCAGTGCCTCGACCATCTCGCGCAACTGCGGATGGACGGTCGGCTCGCCGCCGCTGATCATCACGACGTCAAGGCGGCCGTTCTCGCGCTCGATCGCCGTTCGCACGGCGGATAAAATCCGATCCAGCGGCAGATACTGCGAGAGCGCCGGACTCGAACTCGTAAAGCAGGCGGGACACTGCAGGTTGCACTGCGTCGTTACATCGAGCAGATAGATGCACGAATGCTGCAAGTGGGCCGGCCCGAGGCCGTGCTCGTAGCCGGTCGGAACTGGATAGATATCGTTCGTGTCGGGATTGATAATCTTTGTCGGAACGCGCCACTGCTGCAGCCATTTCCAAAGGTCGGCCGACTCTTCGTACAGCGACCAGACCTCGCCGTGCCCGCGCCGGCACCAGCGCCGCAGATACGCTTTGCCGTCGCGTTCCACCAAATGACCGTCGCAGATGTCGTCGGGGAACTGCGGATCGAAGTCGTCGTTCTCGGCAAAGCAGCGCGGGCAGACGGCGCGGACGCTTTTGAGAACCGTGTAAGTATTAGTGGCCAGCATTAAACAACGTAGGGATAGTCCAAAGTTGGCAAACCGTGCTTAACCCCAAGAAACCGCACAAAAATGCGACGATGCCGGCACTGACATACGGCCGCATTTTACCGCTCGTCAATACGGGCCACGCCATAAACGATGCGACCGTCACGATCGCAAATTCAGCGAACAGCGCGACGGCTGCCCCCTTTGAAAGTGCGAATTCGCAGGTACTCGTATTGGCCGGTTCGCACGGGCCGACATTCGCGAGCCAGCCGGATAGACCGATGAAGGATAAAAACGAAAGAACGATCCCCGCGGTAACTCCAACGAGAACGAGAACGACGATTAATGCGCTCTCCCAAATCTGCAGTCCGCTCGACGTGCTAGCATCGTAGCCGCACTCGGGGCAAAACGAATCGCGTTTCTCGAGAGCGCGGTTGCAGTTAGGACAAATCACGTTAGGCAGTTGCTGCCGCAACTCCGGCGGATGTCTGCCGTAAAAACTTGTACGCAAAGAACGCGAACCCGGCGACACATGCAAGTTGCACGAGCGTCACCCCGCCAAACGTTGCTGCCGGTGTCTCGCGAAAGAACTCGACGCCGAACCGCAGCGCGCAGAAACACATGCCCTGCACGAAGAACAGCCCGTTTTCGGGAAGATCGCGCTTGCGGTCGATCCACAATAAGAGTGCTAGCGTCAACGCGGAGCCGAACGACGAATACAACTGTGCGGGATGCCGCCACGCACCGTGATCGTGCACGCTCCACGCCACCTGCGCCACTTTGCCGTAACAGCAGCCGCCGATGAAACAGCCGATGCGGCCAATCGCCTCACCGGCCGAGAGCGCGACGGCAAACAAATCGCCGGTCGGCCGCCGAAGTCCGATGGCTTGTTTTGCCAAAATGACCGCAATCCAGCCGCCCGCAATCCCGCCTTCGATTGCCTTACCAGGCGCGCCCGTTGCGAAGATCTGCACGAGGTTTGCGCCGAGCAATCCGCCGATGAGTCCGCTCCACGCGACGATCGAGATCCCACGCGTTGCAAGACCACGCTTCTTTGCCATGCTCCAAAACGCAAAAGCAGCTACCACATACGCAAGCGCGTAAACGGGCATAGCAAATAGCCAGCGAGGGTCGTAGTTAGTCACTTCGTGTCGCGGCCGAGTTCCCAACGGCCGAGCTGCGCGTACTGCCGAATGTCGTCTGCCGCTCCGGGATCCCCGGTGTACTCTTCTACGATAGCCGCTATCGATTCGACCTCGGCATCGCTCACGGCGCCGAGCATTCGAGTCAAATCGCCTTGGTCGATTCCTCGTGCCGCATCGAATTTCATCAATACCAGATACGGGAGCGGTACGACGCGCAAACCGGT
>DASSRQ010000109.1:0-3257 GCA_035701665.1 Vulcanimicrobiaceae bacterium | reverse complement strand
TGCTGCGCGAACCGGCGACGCCGTACGTCGCGCAACTGTTTGCGCGCACGCCCGAGCAGCGCAAGTTCGACGCGCTGCGCGCCTCGCTGGCATCGCCGTGAGCTATTTCCTCTCGCACCTGCCGCAGATCGGTGCGATGACTTTGCAGCACATCGCGCTGGTCGCAGGCGGGCTCGCCATCGCTTTGATCATCGCGGTTCCTCTCGGTGTCTACGCGGCACGCAGGCCCCGCGCCGGAACCGCGATCTTCGCCGCAGCCGGAATCGTATACGTCATTCCATCGCTCGCGCTGCTCGCCGTGGCGGTGCGCTATCTCGGGCTAGGCGCGCTTCCTGTGGTGCTCGTGTTAGCGGCGTACGCGCAGTTCGTTCTCGTACGCAACGTCGCCGCCGCACTGGCGAACGTTCCGCGCGCGCAGCTCGACGCGGCCGACGGCTTAGGGTTCACGCGCGCGCAGCGTTTTTGGCGCATCGAAGTGCCGCTCGCAACGCCGGTCATGCTCGGCGGGATTCGCCTGGCGGCCGTCGCTTTGATCGCGATCGCGACGCTCGGCGGTTACGTCGGCGCAGGCGGATTGGGGAACGAGATTTTCTTAGGCTTGCAGCGCAAGTACGTCGAGCAGACGATGGCCGGTAGTATTCCGGCCGCGGCGCTGGCGGTTATTGCGGATTGGCTGCTGCGGGGGCTCGAACGCAGTAGTCGCTCCCGCTGGGCGTAAGCTTTCCGTTCGTTACGCTGCGGAACGTCCGATCGATGCGATCGCGCGACGTGAGCGTCCAGACGATGTCGCCGTTCAGTTGCTGCGAACCGGCGTAATACGGTCCCGTCCAGCGCCACTGATCGCCCGACTGCACGCCCGTGATGTCGGCATACGCGCCGTCATAGTGAAAGTCGCGGTACACCCACTTGCCGAGCGCCGGTACGTAACCGACCATCGCGATGCCCGAGCTTGCCGAACCCTGATCGCCCCAGCGGACCGTCGTCCAATTGCCGCCCGGCGCCGCCGCAATGTTCCACGGCACGAGCAGTTGCTGCGAATGGCAGATCCACGATCCCGCGAAGGCCTGCGCAAAAGCGCTCACCGCGGCGAGAACGAGCGCCATCATTTAACGAGCAGATTCACGCGGAACCGGTGATGCGGTTCGTCCGTCCATGCAGTCTGCAGCCGAAGCCCGGCTGCGTGGGCCATGGCATCGATCTGCTCCGCCGAATATTTGTACGACGACTCGGTGTGAATGCGCTCGCCCTTGTGCAGCGAGACGTTCATCTCCAGCGCTTGAATGCGCACCGCCACCGGACGCAGGGCTTCCAGATACGAACAAACGGCACCGCGCGACTCGTCGTAACGCGCGATATGCACGAAATCGTCTAGATCGAAGTCCGCTTCCAGATCGCGATTGATGCGCGCGAGCAGATTTTTGTTGAACGCTGCCGTAACGCCGGTCGGATCGTCATACGCGAGTTCCAGCGTGCGCGAATCTTTGCGCATATCCGTTCCGAGAAGCAGTCCGTCGCCGGGCTTGAGCGTTTCCGCAATTCCGCGCAACAGGCGCGCACCGTCGGCCGGTTCGTAGTTGCCGATATTCGAACCCATGAACATCGCGAGCACGCGGCCTTCACGCTGCAACTGCGGGGTGCCGAGCACGCCGAAATAATCGCCGGCATATGCAGTTACGGTGAGTCCGGGAAACGCGGCGACCAGCGCCTGCGCCGAAGCGGTGAGCGCTTCTCCGGAGATGTCGATGGGGCTGTAGTGTAACGTGCGCTGTACGCGCAACGCTTCTTCGATAAGGATGCGCGTTTTGATCGCGCTGCCGCTTCCCAATTCGATGAACTCGACCGGGTTGCCGAGCGCCCGCACCATCTCCCAGCCGCACTCGCGCAAGATCTGCGTCTCGGCACGGGTCAGATAGTATTCGGGCAGGACGGTAATCGCGTCGAACAGCGCGGAGCCAAGCTCGTCGTAAAAATACTTGGAAGAGAGATATTTGCGGGCAGCGCTCAAGCCGGCCCGGACGTCTTCGGCAAACGAGCCGGCCTCTTTGGGCGGCGGCCCGGAACGAATCTCCAGGCGTGGACTGGCTGATGCGGCGCTCATTGTCGGCTCCATTACCCCCAAAACGCTCTTCCGGCCCCAGTGGATGCGTCGGGGCTAGCGGGCGGACGACTCCCTGAGGAGTGACTTTCTATACCCATAAGCCGCATAGGCTACCATCCCCAGCAGAAACCAGACCGCGAATCGCACCCACGATTGCACGTCCAGACCGCTGATGAGGTAGAAGCACAGCGCGGCGCCGGCGAGTGCGAAGACCGGCAGCAGCGGCGCCTTGAACGGGCGGATCGCGTTCGGCTCGATGAACCGCAGCACGAAGACGCCCAGGCAAACGATGCCGAACGCCGAGAGCGTCCCGATGTTCACGAAGCTGAGCAATGCGGAGATCGGAAAACACAGAGCGAGCAGCGAGACGACGCCGCCCGTTATCAGCGTCATGAGAAACGGCGTGCGCGTCCGCGGGTGGATGCGGGCGACGCCCGGCGGCAGCATCCGGTCGCGCGCCATGACATAAAAGATTCGAATCTGACCGAGCAGCGAGGTCAGCATCACCGTGGTATTGCCGGCCACGCCGCCGAGCGCGACGATCCAAAACACCAACCGCGATCCATGGGCGGCGGTAACGGCGTCGAGCATCGCCGCGCCGTCGGAAAGTTTGTTGTACGGCATCGCGCCGGCCGTCACGTATGCGAGCGCAACGTAGAGCAACCCGCCGGCGGCAAGCGCGCCGAGAATACCGATCGGTACGTCGCGTTTTGGTTTATGCGCTTCTTCGGATGCAACGGTGACCGTATCGAACCCGATGTACGCATAAAACACGATCGCGGTTCCCGCGAGGATACCGTGCCATCCGTGCGGAGCGAACGGATGAAAGTTTTGCGGATGCACCGCACCCGCAACGGCTGCCAAGAACACGATCATCGTGAAGACTTGAAAGACCACGAGCGCGGCGTTCGTTCCGGCCGACTCGCGGATTCCGACGGCCACGAGCAGCGTAATGCCGACCGTGATCAGCGCGGCGATCGGATCGATCTGCGGATGCTGTGCGAACAGATTGCCCTGTTGGAAAAAGAACGGAAGTTGCACGCCCATATTGCCGAGCAACTGCTGCGCGTACGCCGACCACGATGCGGCGGTAGGTGCGACCGACAAGCCGTACTCGAGAATCAGATCCCAGCCGATGATCCACGCGACGAGTTCGCCG
>DASSRQ010000108.1:0-11552 GCA_035701665.1 Vulcanimicrobiaceae bacterium | reverse complement strand
GCACGTTCAATCCGCCCGAGTACGGCGTGAGCGCCGGCACGACGATAAGGCGGTCGCTGCTCAGAAACGCCGGCGCGCTCGCGCCGCCGCCTAACGACAGACTCGGATGCAGATGGCCGATGACGACGCCGCGATGCGTTGCCAGTTCTGCCGCCGTTGCGCCGCGGTCGCCGTGCAGCAAAAGCCACCCGTCCCGCACGGCGTACTCTACGGTTTCTCCGAGAATTGCGGCGCCGCGGCTGCGCCCTTCGTGATTGCCGGCGACGAGCGTGACGCGCGCGACTTTACGCAGCGCCGCAAGGCCGCCGCGTACCGCGTCGGCCGCGCCTTCACTCATGATCGAACCGTGAATGATGTCACCCAACAGCACGATCTCTTCGGCTCCGAGCGTTTGCACGGCAATCGTCAGCGTTGCGGCCAGTTCGCTCGTGCTCCACGTCGGCAGCGCGCCGCCTATCACGTCTTCGTACGCGAAATGAATGTCGGCAGCGACGACTGCACGCGACTCGTGCAGCCATAAAACACCCGGTGCGGCTGCGCTGATGCCCGGACCGAGCGGAACGATTTTTGCGGCGGCGGATGGTGACTTCATGCGGTATCGTTCAGCGAGAACGGATCGCTCAAGATCTGCAGCACGCGTTCGTGCAGCGCCTGCACCATGTTAGTGCGATCGTCCAAGACGACAGAGTCGCCGAAACTCGAGGTGATAATGCCGAACGTAAACGGGGATGCGGCGGCGGGATGCAGCACGCGCGGTTCTTCGATCTGCTCCACATACGCCTTCGCACCGGGCGCGTCGAGCAGGTCGCGCGTGATCGTCCGGAACGTCTCGCGAAGCAGCGGAAACCGGCGGTCGGCAGCGTAGACGCGGTCGAAGATCTTCTGGCTGTTCCATGCGAGCGATCCGCGCCGCAGCGTACGGCCGCCGGCGCGGCGCAGCACGAGCAGTCCCGTGTTCGCGATATACCGGAAAAAGTTGCGCAGCAGATGCGACGAGCGCAGCCCGTCGAGCAGATCGCGATCGAAGTCGTTGGCGTGCAGCAGCGAACCCCATACCGCGTCCGGCAGCCGTTTTCCGGGCGGCAGCGTAATGAGAAACCCGTTGTCGTCCGTCGTTAGATTCGTGTTGACGCGAATGTGCGCAAAGACGCGTGCCGCGACAACGCGCGCGAGCGTTTCGTTGATGCGCCGCCCGCGTCCGGTATGGAAGACCGCAGTCTGGCGCCTGTCCATCTTGTACAGTTCGATCACGGGACGGTGCTTCTTCGGAATCGCCGAGATAGCGATCTGCTGCGCGATGTACCGCACCACGTGCGCCGCTTCTACACCCTCGAGCCCGTAACGTTTTCCGAGCCACTCCAATGCGGGCTGCGGATCGTCGCCCTGGAGCAGTTCGGCAACCCCGTTGCGCAGCGTATCGATCTCGTCGGCAAGCGCAACCGGAATGCCCTTGAGATGCGAGCTCCACTGCGGTACAGTCGGACGTCCCGCAAACGGTTCGACGACGATTCCCGTAGCAGAAAGTTCTTTCACGCGCAGCGTGCGGCCGTTGAGCACGAACACATCGCCCTCGCGCAGTTCGTTGCTGAAGCCTTCCTCGACGCGGCCGATCGCCGACGACGCGCCTTTGACGCGCACCATGATGTGCTGCTCGTCGGGAATCGTTCCGACGTTTTCGAAGTACGCGGAACAAACTTCGCGCCCCAGGCCGTAGATCGCCGTGCCGTCGTAGCCCAAGCGGCGAACGTGCGCTTCGTCCGGCCCGACGCCGCCGCCGGACAGATACTCCGCGCAGCGTACGAGCGGTTCGCGTTCGAGCGCAGCGTACGGATAAGCGCGGCGCGCAATGCGCAGGGCTTCGTCGATCTCTAGCCGTTTGTCGTAACACACGCTGCCGACGAGCCACTGCGCGAGCACGTCGAGGGGCGATTGCGGAATATTCGTATCTTCCAACACGCCGTCGGCAATGCAGCGTTTCGTTGCCGCAGCTTCGATAATGTCGTCGCGGTCCTGCGCGATTACGGTGCCGCGCGCCACCGCGTCCGGCCGGTGTCCCGCACGGCCGACGCGCTGCAGCGTGGGCGTCATACCGCGCGCGCCGCCGATAACCAGCACGCGATCGATGTATCCGATATCGACGCCCAGTTCCAGGCTCGAACTGCAGACGACGGTGCTCAATTTTCCGGCGCGCAGCGCCGCCTCGACGCGATGCCGCACGCTGCGTTCCAACGCACTGTGATGCACGCCGATGCGCGAATCGTACTGTTTCTCGCGCTGATCCGCTTCGACGGTCTCGACGCCCTCGGGATGCTCCAGATACTGCGACATCTCGTGCGCGACGATCTCGGCCTGACTGCGCACGTTCGTAAACACGAGCGTCGTCCGTTCGCCTTCGCTCAAATCTGCCGCGGTCTGCGCGACCTTGGCGAGCGGCGCAATCGCGCCGGGAAACGGCGCGACGACGTCGATCGTAATCGAGCGCAATCCACGCGCGTCGACGATCTCGCAGTCGCGCCCGGTGCCCGCTAAAAACTTCGCGATCTCGGGCAGCGGACTAATGGTCGCGGAAAGGCCGACGCGATTGAAGCCGTCCTCACACAACAGTTCGAGCGATTCGAGCAGCAGCGAAAGCTGCGAGCCGCGCTTGTTGCCCGCGAGCGCGTGCACTTCGTCGATAATCACCGTCTCGACGTCTTTGAGCGTCTTGCGGTACGACTCCATCGCAAGCATCACCGCCAGCGATTCCGGCGTGGTCATCAGAATGTGCGGCGGCCTCGACATCATCAGCCGGCGTTCTTCTTGCGGCGTGTCGCTGGTGCGCACGCCGGTGCGCACGTACTGCTCGCGGATGCGCCCGCGGCGCAGTTCGGCACGCGGCGTATTCGGCCGCTCAAGCAGCTGCATCTCGCGCAGCGGCCGGCGGACGTTGTGCTCGACGTCGTAGCCGAGCGCGCGAAGCGGCGAGATATAGAGGCAATACGTACGCGGGTGCAACTTATCGTCGTCGCGCCGCGCGGCAAGCCGCGACATGACCGGCAAAAACGCTGCGAGCGTCTTGCCCGTCCCGGTCGGCGAACAGATCAGGACGTTGCGGCGATCCAGACCGAACGGCAGGGCGCTGCGCTGCGGCACCGTCGGCGCGTGCAGATGTTCGTCACACCATTTGGCAACGGCGGGATGCAGCCGTTCAAAGATCGGATCCATCGGAGCGAACGGGTGTTCGAAAAACAATGAGGGCGTCCCGCTTGGAACGCCCTCCTGGTTAGCTGCAGCGAGGTCTTAGGGCTTGGCTGAAGCCAGCGAGTCCGTCGCGAGTGAGAACGTCATCTTCTGATCGATCGTCGTGTAGTCGCCGCCGATGCCGTTCCTGCGAGTGATCGTATCTTCGGTCATGCTCGTCGGAACGCTCAGCTTTTGGTTGTACACGATCTTGCCTTGCGTCGAAGCGTTGTACGACTGTGCGCCGCTCACTTCGAGCACGCGTTGAAACGAGATGTCGTAGATGTCGCCGTTTTGGGCGTTCACCGTGTAATCGTTGGTCTCTTGGCCGCCGGCGCCTTGCGAAGACGTGCGCCAATGTTTCTTCGAATCCATCAGCACCGGATTGACGAAGTCGCGTCCGAGGATGCGCAGCAGCGAGAACTCTTCTTCGTTCGGTCCGCCTTTGGACTGATCGCATACCACCGTCCCGGTGCCGTACGTGACGCACATCGTGGGCTCGTTGTTCCGATCGCCGCGGCCTTGTTCCGAAACCCGAACCACCAGACCCGAGTCGGGTTGAACCGCGATGACGTCGGCGACGATCGTGCCGGTGTCGCTGACCGAACCTTTGGAATCCACGGAACCGGATGCAGGGCCGTCTCCGCCGATGCCCGAGGTCTTCTGCGTCTGCGTCGTAGCGATCGTGACGCCCATGTTAAAAACGAGGTGGCGGATCGGCTTCTGGTCATCCGCCTGTGCGACAGTGCCGGCGGCAAATGCAGCAGCCAGCATCAAAACAGAAATGCGAGCGGTGTTCATGCCGTGATATTCGGCATCGCGAAGGCGCTGCCTAGCGGCTAGACGCCGATTTTACGCGTGGAGATCGACGTTCTGGCCCAGGCCCAGAGAACTGAAAAGTTCCGAGGCGAGCGTCTTGTCCAGGTTGTTGACCGCGCGGACGACGCCGATCTGAACCTGGTCTGCCACTGACGAGGCGGACAGACCGGTACTCAAAGCGGCTGCGGAATCGAAACCCATGACCTAGTTATCGGTAGTAAAGGGCATGCTCAACACCTATTTGCGGCTCGTCGTCCTGGCGGTCATCGTCCTGTTCCTCATCTGGATGGTCGGCTTCATCATCCATCTGCTCGTGCCGGCGCTTCTTATCGCGGCGGTCGTGCTCGGGGTCGTCTTCCTTATAAACTTCTTTCGGGGGCGCCGGCCGATAGGAACCCTTCCAGGACCTCGCTGAGGGCCTCGGGCTCCTCGACCATCGGAACGTGGCCGCTGGCTCCGAGCACCCGCAGGTCGGCGTGCGGGAAGGCGGCCCGGGTTTCTTCGGCTTCCTCTAAAGAGACGATCGGGTCGCGCCCGCCGGCCACCACCAGGACCGGAAAATCCAGGTCCTCGGCGATGTCCCGGGCGTCCACCCGCTGGGCCATCCCCCGCTGCGCCGCCGCCAACCCGGCCGGCTGATTCCGCTGCGCGATCTCGCGCGCGATACGCACCTGATTTTCCTTATTTTTCAACGTTTCCGGCGCAAAAAGCCCTGTAAAATAAGGACTTTCGAAGAGCGCCGAACGAACGTCGCGTTCGATCTCCGATGCAAGTTTTTCGCGGTTTGCGGCAGCTTCATCCGAATCGTTTTTCAGCTTGCTGCAGACGAGTACGAGTTTCGAAACGCGCTCGGTGTACATCCGCGCGAACGCCATCGCGACGTAACCGCCCATCGAGTGTCCGACGATCGACGCGCGATCGATCTTCATCGCGTCGAGCACCGCGGCGAGATCGCCGGCGAACGTTTCCATCAAGTACGGTCCGGACGGAACGCTCGACGATCCGAATCCGCGCAGGTCGGGACGGATCGTCTGCGCGCGTTTCGAGAGCTGCGCGGACTGCGCGTTCCAGATCTCTTTCGTAAACGGAAAGCCGTGGATCAGGACGATCGCATCCCCGGATCCATCGGTTGCGACATCGATTGTCGCGTCATCGGAGTTGACTCGCATGGCCTCACTTCGCAGCTTCGAGATGCAAAATTTGCGTTGTCGCCCGTAATTGTGTATAACATACTCAACAACCCTGGTCGCTTAGTGACCAGAGAAAGGATCCTGAATAGCACATGGCAGTCAAACGTGCTAAGAAAGCGACGGCGAAAAAAGCCGCTCCGCGTAAGAGCGCAGCCAAGAAATCGACGGCGAAGCGCGCTAAGGGAACCCGTAAAGCAGCTCGCAAGGGCGGACGCAAAAAGGCAGCAGGCCGCAAGAAGACCGCGAGCCGCAAGAAAGCCGGCGGACGTAAAAAAGCTGCTGGACGTAAAAAAGCAACGGGCCGTAAAAAAGCAACGGGACGCAAAAAAGCGACGGGACGTAAAAAGGCCGCAGGCCGCAAAAAGGCCACCCGTAAAGCTGCAGCCCCGCGCCGCAAAGCCACTCGCCGGAAGAAAGCAGCTGCAGCAGCAGCATAGCCTTATCTCCGGTTTTTTTATGCGCGCCGGTCTCCGGCGCGCTTTTTTTTCAGATGACGGAACGCAAGAGCGGCGGCCCGCGCAGCTGTTACAAGAAGAACGGCGCGCCCAAAACGGCCTTCAAAACCAAGAAAGATGCGGAACGCGCGATACCGCGGACCAGCACCGGATTGCGCCCGTACGAATGCGCGATTCACGGATGGCACCTCGGCCACTGATGCGATGCCGCAAGTAGTTTCGAGACCGCGCGTCGAGCAGCGGCTCCGCGAAGCGATAGCCCATTCCTCGCTCACCGTTCTCCACGCGCCGCTCGGCGCCGGAAAATCTTCCGCGCTCGCGCTCGCACTTCGCGACCGCGCGAACGTCGTCTGGGTAGACGCGCGTCCCTGGCACAGCGGGACCGTCGCGCGAGAGATCGCCGAAGCCATCCGCACCGTGCGCGAAGAGTTCGGGCGCGCGACGCTAGGTGCCATCGAAGGAAGTTCCGCCGCGCATCTGGGCCGGCTCTTCGCGCGCGAGCTTTCGCATGTGGACGACGATCTAACCGTCGTCGTCGATAACATGCACGTCTTGGGAACCGGCGATCGCTTCTTCCGCTTCGTCGATGCGGCGGTCAGCGAGATCCCCGACCGCGTAAAGATCGTCGCCGTCGGACGTTCTCTCCCGCAGACGCCGCTGCTGCGGACGTTCGCCCGCCGGCGCGTCACCGTGCTGGAACCCGAGTTGTTCAAACTCGACGAGAGCGAACTCGCCGCGTTTGCGCGGGCGTTTGGTGCGAGTACGAAGCCCGAAGATCTCGCGCATCTGGCCGAACTCACGGAAGGATGGGCAGCCGGCGCGGTGCTCGCGCTGACGGCGCCCGGTCAAACACTCGGCGTCGCAGCGCGCTCCTTACTGAACGATCTCGGCCGGCAGAATCTTGCGTTTCTTGAAGACGCATCCGTCCTTGAAGCCATCGACGCCGCCGTCGCCGATCCGCGCACGCTGGACGATCTGCTGCGCCGCGGCGCCCTTCTCGAGCAAACAGCGCCCGGGACGTACCGGCTGCATCCGATGCTGCGCGAACTGCTTCGCAAGCGGCTGGAAGATCGCGGCGGTCTCGCGCAAGCGCATGCCAACGCAGCGCGCTCGTACGCTCGCGCCGGCAACGTCGCGGCGGCGCTGCACCATGCCGAAAGCGCCGGCGATCTCGACGCGATCGAAACGCTCTTCCGCGAACACGCCGATGCCATCGCCGCAACCGGCGAACGCGAACGCATCGAGCGCTTAGGCGACGCGGTGCTTGCCGCGAACGCTGCCGCACCGGGCGCCGCATACGTCAAAGCGCTGCTTGCGAAGGCCGGCGGCAGCGAACGCACGCGCGAGCTCTTTGCACAGGCCGCGGATCTGGCCGATCGCGCACGTGCGGGAGCCCTGGCGTTCGGAGCGCGCGCGCAAACGCTCGAGTACGATCTCGGCCGGCTCGAACGAGTCGCTCCCGAAGCGCTTGCCGATCTCGCCGTACGTGCACGGGACCTCGGCGGCGCCGAGCAAGTCCGCGCGGCGATGCTGGCAGGCTGGTCGCGGGCGGTCGCACACGACTTCGCCGGTGCGCTCGCCGTAATCGAACCGCTGCTGAACGTCGACGACGACGCGGCGCAGTTCAACGCGGGCATTCTGCGCGCATACGCGCAGACTGCGCTGGGCGACGTCGAAGGCGCGCAGCGTTCGCTCGATGCGCTCACCGCACGGCTCGAGCGCGGCGACGGCATCGTGCTGCAAACGCTCACGCTCGTCTGGTTTGCGCGGCTCGCGTTGTTGTGGGGACACACGACCGCCGGAGCAGAGGCCGCAGCGCAAGCGCAGCGTCTCGCGACGGCGCTGGATCTGCACGCAGACGAAGCCGCGCTGCTCGCGGCGCTTTGCGAACTTTCGGCGCATCACGGCAACGTCGGTGCAACCGTGCAGTATGCCGATCGCGCACGCACCGCCGGCAAACAAGCATGGTACGAAGGCGACCGCGCCCGCATCGAAGCGTTAGCCGGCATCGCCTTGGCGCGCGCGGCGTTTTTAGGTCACGACAATGCTATCGCGCGCGACCTTGCGCTGCGCGCGGCCGCCGCAGACGCAACGCCGCCCGTGCAGCGCGCAACGGCGCTTACCGAGGCGTGCATCTACGTGCTGCTTTGCGATCCGCCCGCGTCCGCCGGCGTCATCGCGCAAGCCCGCGCAGCGGTCGCGGCTGCGGTACCGCTCGACGCATTCGACGCGGCCGCACTCAGCGTCGCGGACGACATCCTCGCCTTCTTGGACGAAGCGAACGGTATGCGCCACGACTCGCTGCTGCGCGGATGCGCGCCGTTCGCCGGTTTGCTGGAGCACCGTCGCGGACTCGTAACGCTCGAGCTCGCGGGCGTTGCCGCCGGCAACGCGCGCCGCGGAACGACGGGCAGCACGACCGCTTTCAACACCGCTATCGAGATGCTCACGCGCGAAGGCCCGCGGTTTGAAGCGGTGCTCGTGCGCGCCTACGCTTCAACATTTATCAAAACGAAGCGCGCCGCCGCGCCCGCACCGCCGGATCCGAGCGAGTTCGACCTCACCGCGCGCGAGAACGAGATACTCGCGCTGCTCGTCGAGGGGCTCACCAACAAAGAGATCGCGCAGCGGCTGGTGGTCAGCCCGCGCACGATCGAAACGCACGTGGAGCGCGTGCTCGGGAAACTCGGCGTCGGCTCGCGTTCGCGCGCCATTGCGAAGGCGGTCCGGACGGGTCTCGTGCGTCTGGAAAGCGCGGTTCCGTAAAACTACGGACGCCGCCGGACGGTGACGGGCGGTACGCTTGACGTGCCACTCACCACCGGAGGAGTACGTCGTTGGAGACCACCAGTTTCGAGAGACTCGTGCCGCGCATCGCGGCCATGCAGCGCGAGCTGCAATCCGTGCGTTCGGCGCTCAATGAGGCGATTTGGAACGCCCATAACGAGCCCGAGCCACCTGAGCTGCCCACCGCGCCGCCGGCTGCGCCCGAGCCCATTCCCGAATCCGAAGCCGCCGCCGGGCAGCCGATCGAAGAGCAGCCGATCGAAGAGCAGCCGCTCTTCGATCGCGATTTCGAGAATATCTTTGCCGGCAAATGGCTGAACGCGGGCGGCTTGCTGCTCATCTTTCTGGGCACCGCGTTCTTTCTGAAAGTCGCGTTCGATCACAACTGGATCGGACCGGTGATGCGCGTCTCGATGGGAATCGCCGGCGGCGCGGCCATCATCGCGTACGCGCAGATGCTGGCAAACAAAGGGCGCCGGTACTTCGCCGAAGGCCTTACCGCGCTCGGCGCGGGTATCGAGTTTCTCGCGCTCTACGCATCCAATTCCATGTTCCATCTCGCATCGCCGGTCATGGTTCTCGCAGGTATGCTCGCGGTGAACGCCGTTCTTGCGGCCATCGCGTGGCGCACCAAAAGCGAACGCATGGCCGTGCTTGCCGCACTCGGCGGTTTGTTCGCGCCCGTTCTCGCCGGAACCGGCAATCAGTGGATGCTCGTCGCGTATCTCGCGATGCTCGACACGGGTCTGCTGCTGCTGAACGAGATTCTGCGATCGCGATTCGTCGCACCGCTCGCGTTGTGCGGCACGTTGGCCTACGGCATCGTAGAACTTGCGCCGGCGCCGCAGCAAACCGCGTTCATGCATGCGGCTATGTTCGCACTGTTGTACGTGCCGTTTTTCTCGTGGAGTTGGGTTTCAGCGCGTCTGCGCGAACGGCTTACCGACGCAACGCTCGCAACGAGCGCGTCGGCGCTGATCGCAACCATCATCGCGCTGGAGTCCGTGCTGAACCCCGAACACCGAGCCGTTCTTGCCGCCGCACTCGTCGTGCTCACCGGCATGCACTTGGCCGCAGCGATACTGCTGAAGTCCCGGCCGTTCTCGTGGACGGCGGCCGCATCGCTAACCTGCGCGATTCCCGCAGCGTTCGACCACGCGATGGTCAACGTCGGGTGGGCGATCGAAGCGGCGCTGCTTGGACTGGCCGGCGGGCAGCGGCGCGACAACGTGCTTCGCGGCGCAGCAGTCGCCCTCATCGGGTTCGACATCGTCGCGGACGCCGCGCGTTATCTGCCGTATGTTCAGGAGAATCCCGTCTGGAACGAGCGCTTCGTTTCGGTAATGGCAGCCGCGGCCGCGACGATCGCGATTGCGCGCAACGGCTTTGCCGATGCGGTCACCGATAATGAAGTCGGTCTGGTCAACACGCTGCGCATCGCATCGCACGCCTTGATGCTGCTGGCGTTCGGCAGCGAAGGCTGGGGAATCGTTCAGCACTTCGGCGGAAGCGGGCAACTTGCGAGCGCGATCGTCTCCGTCATCGGCGCTGCATTTGCTGCCGTGCTCATCGTATCCGGGTTGCTCAAACGCGACGCCATGCTCCGCTGGGAAGGCTTGACGCTGATCTTGGTGACAGCCGCAAAAGTGTTCGTTCTCGACTTGTCCTTGCTGGATATGGCGTACCGCGTCATCTCGGCCGTCCTCGTCGGGCTCGCATTGACCGGTGTCTCGTACGCTTATCAGCGCCGCGAAAAAAACGGAGCATCGTCATGAGCGTCGCAACCGCTGCGGCGGCATCGTACGCGCTGGTAACAGCGCGTACGATCCGGCTCGCACCGCAAAGCCAGCCGGTTTGGAGCGTGCTGCGCATTCCGCAAGACGTCGATCCCGGCGCCGATCAGCGCTTCGACGGATTGCGCATCCGCGACGATCGCGGGCATGACGTTCCGTACGTACTCGATCCGCAGTGCGCATCCGCGACGTCGCGCCCGGGTACGCTCAGCGGCACCGGCTGGGTTCCGGGACACTACACCGAAACGCTGATCGATACCGGAGCTAGCGGCGACCTGTACGACGCGATTGCCATCGATACGCCGAAGAGCACGTTCTTCACCCGCGCCGAAGTTGCAATCTCGGACGACCGGCAGACGTGGCGTATCTTGCGAAGCGATGCGCTCATCTACCGCGTAGCGGCTTCGTCCGATCCGGGCTCGCAAACGATCGCTTTGACGCCCTCGCGAGCACGCTGGATTCGCTTGCGCCTGCTCGATGCGCGGGAACCGTTTCCGCTGAACGGTATCGATGTGAGCAATGCGGCGCCGGCGGCGGGTCCGGGCGACGTTCCGCTCGGCGTGCGTTCGGCAAAGACGCAAAAAACACTGAAAGAAACGATCCTTACGCTCGATCTGGGAACGCAGCACACGCAAGTGGGCTCGCTCCGTTTCTCGACGGCACAAGCAGAGTTTTCGCGCACGGTGCAGGTGGAAGGCAGCAGCGACGGCCGCTGGTGGGACGACCTCGCGAGCGGAACGATCGAACGGTTCGCGCACGGCTCTTCGTCGCTGAACCTCGCCGTGGAGTCCAGTTCGAACCGTTACCTTCGCGTGCGCGTGGAAAACGGGGACGACGCGCCGCTGCGGTCGCTGCGTGTCCGCGCTTACGGTCCCGCACGGACGGTCGTCTTCGTAGCGCAGCCGGCGCGGCGTTACACGCTACTCGTACTGCACGGGAAATCGGCGCCCGACTACGATCTGCCGCAGATTCTGGCGCACGACAATCCGCGCCGTCTCGTCGCGGCAGAAGCGATCGGGAAAGCGGCCTTCCCCCGCGCGAAAGCCGCAGCGCCGCGGCGCGAGCCGCCCGCATATCTCTTTACCATCGCGTTCGCCGCCGCAATCGCGGTGATGGGCGCGGTGACCGTTCGCGCGTTAAAGCGCTACTAGCGCTGAGCGAGAGCCGTAGATTGCAGAAAAAGCGAGTACCAATCGTACTTCTGCAGTAACTCGTCGTGCGCCACGTCGTTCGTGAGAACGAACGTGGCGTTGCGCGTCTTCAACCGTTCGAGCGTGATGTCTTTAGCC
>DASSRQ010000107.1:0-4495 GCA_035701665.1 Vulcanimicrobiaceae bacterium | reverse complement strand
AATGTTGATCGGCGGTCCGTAGGTCCGGCTGAACTCGTTGTTCGTCTCGTATACGAAGCTTTGGTTGTAACCGTTGAAGCCGGCGTAGTACGAGAACAGCCGGTCATCCGACGCACCACCGGCTTCCACGCCGGCTTGGTGATAGAAGTACGGGTTGCCCAGGCCGCCGGTAAAACCGCCGAAGCCCGGATACGTTCCGGTCTTGATGACTTGGTTTACGAATCCGGCAAGCGCCGTGGAATCCGTGTTCACCGGCGCGGAGCCGGTGTAGACTTGCACTTCCTGCGTACCGAGATTTGCGAGCGAAGCTCCGGGATATTGATCGAATGCACGCTGGATCGGCACGCCGTCGAATTCATATCCGACTTGCGTGTAGTTGCCGCCGCGCACGAAGATCGATTGATACTCGCCTTTTTGGCCGCCCGGCACGAATACGCCGGGAACCGATGCGATTGCAGAGTAGGCGTTGTTCAGACCGCCGCCGCCGCCAAGCGTCGCGGCAGCTTTTTGCGTCGCCGCATTGACGTTGTAGACGTCTGCCGTCACGCCGGATTTCACCAACTCCGCAGCGGAACGGGACGTCACCTTAGCGATGACTTTCAACGCTTTGTGGATCGTCAGGGCGACCGACACTGCTTGGTCGGCGGTCACCGTAACGCCCGGCTGCGATTCGGTGTCGTAGCCGTCTTTGGCGACGCTTACCGTATACGTGTCGGGGACCAGAGAAACGATACTGAAGTGGCCCGTGCCGTCAGTAGTCGTGGTTGCCGTCTGAGCGGCGGCCAGCGCAGTCACCTTTGCGTTGGCGACGGGCGCGCCCGTCGTCGTGTCGGTGACCGTCCCGTTTAGCGATCCCGTGGTTCCGGCCAGTGCCCAGGTTCCCTGACCGAGAAGCATCGAGAGGGCTAATCCGGCGACCGCGAGCCGCTTAAGCAGCTTCGTGGGCATGAAAGGTCCTCTTTCTGTAGATATGTGAGAAAGTGCAACGCGCGCCGCCCCATAAGGGACGCCGCAGTGCGCTTACTTGCTTTAATGAGAAATTAATGAGGACCTGCGGAATTTTGTGACTTTAGTTACGATTTTGTTAGGCCTGGCGGCCGCGGCGGCGTACGGCTCGGGCGACTTCTTGGGCGGCCTCGCCACGCGGCGGGCGGCAATATTCAGCGTCGTCGTGCCGGTTCAAGCGGTCGGCTTGGCGGCGCTGGCCGTGGCGCTGCCGTTTCTGCACGGGACGCTTTCGCCGGGTGCTGTTACGTATGGAGTCCTCGGCGGCATAACGGGCGGTGCCGGCATCGCGCTGCTGTATCGAGCGCTGGCGGTCGGGAAGATGGGCGTCGTCTCGCCGATCACCGCCGTGCTGGCGGCAGCGCTCCCGGTCGTCGCCGGCACGATGCGCGGCGAGCATCTGACGGTGCTCCAGATGGCGGGAATGGCGACCGCGCTCGCGGCGGTGGTTCTAATCTCGCTGACTGCCGACGACGACGGCAAGATCGAGATCACGACCGAAGGCGTCAAAGAAGCCTTTGCCTCGGGCGTGCTGCTGAGCGGGTTTTATATCTTTCTCGCGTTTGCGCCCAAAGACGCCGGCCCGTACCCGCTGCTGTTCGCGCGTTTCGCGTCCTTGGTGCTGCTCGCAGGCGTGGCGCTCATCATGCGTCAGAGCATCGTGCCGCCGCGCGGCGTGCGATCGCTGACGGCAGCGGGCGGCGTGCTGGACATGGGGGCTAACGGCTTGTACGTCGCGGCGGCGCAGTCGGGATTCGTCTCGATCGCGGCCGTGCTCACGTCACTTTATCCGGCGGCGACGGTGCTGCTGGCATTCGCGTTTCTTCGCGAACGCCTGCGCTTATGGCAAAACGCCGGCCTGGTTCTAGCCCTGGCCGGCGTTGCGATGATCTCGTTGTAGGGACGTTGCGCGTTAGGCGGCTGAATGACGCCGCTGCACCAGCATTGCGGCTTCGCGTGCAAGCAGATCGGCCTGCGCCGACGGCATCGCATCGATCTCGATCGCGTACTCGTGCGTGTTTGACGTTAACTGCTGCGCCTGGCGAATGCGGCCGTGAATCTGCAGCGTCTCGCCGTTCTGCCTTAGCAGATCGACGCGCAGCCGTTCTCCGGGCAGGACGATGCGCCACGTGCGTAAACGGCACGTGCCCACCGCCAGTTGAAGCAATGTCGCCGACGTCGAGCTGTCGGTCCCGCGAATTTTAAAGGTCACGGGGACATCCAGCGACCGTCCTGCACTCCGTTGCATGGCCTTAGCGTACTAAGGCCTGGTTGCTAGGGGAAGAGCTTACATCAACTCTTTACAGGGACGACCACACCTCGAGTTTGCGTTTGACGCCTGCGATGACCGCGTCGGTGAAGTCGGTGGTCGAAGCGTGTCCGCCCAGATCGCTGGTCGCCGTGCCGCCGTGCACCGTCTCGAGGGTTGCCTCGTAGATAGCGCGCGAGGCGGTCTGCGCCCGGCGGTCTTCCATATATGAGAGCAGGGCGGCGCAGGCGAGAATCATCGCCATCGGATTCGCAACGTTCTTTCCGAACAGACGCGGCGCGGTGCCGTGCGGTGCTTCCGCCATGACGACGGCCGGCCGCAGATCCTGATCGAACGAGAGCAGCACGGATTCCGCGCCGGCAATCGAGCCGAAGAGTTGCATCACGAGATCGGAGAGACAGTCGCCGTCGCGGTTCAGCGACGGAATGACCAGCGGATGTTCGCCGTCGGTGCCCAGCAGCAACGCATACGTTGCATCGATCAATTGCGGTTCGTACGTCACGTCGGAGTGACGCGCGGCTGCCGCATCCATCTCTTCTTTGAGCATGCCTTCGTACACCGGGCTCACCGTGTACTTCGGTCCGCCGAACACTTTGGCGCCCATGCGCGCGGCATGCTGAAACGCATACTCCGCGACGAAACGGCACACGCTGCGTTCGATCGTTTCCGTACGATACGCAACTTCGGAAGCGCCTTCGCCTTCGCGCCATTCTTTTGCACCGTATGCATCGCCGACGGCCATGCGTACGACGCTGATCGGCGCGTGAATGCCCGCCACCGGACGAACGCCGGGAAGCCGGCGTCCCGTTCGAACGATAACTTTACCGTCGATGGCCTTACGCAGAATCGCGTTCGGCGAGCCGACGTCGCCTTTGATTTCCGGCGTGATCGTCGCGGCTTTTAAGCCGAAGCGGTGGCGGCGCATCGCTTCCGCAGCTTCCTGAACGATGGCGTTTTTGGTTTCGCGCCGTTTTTCGAGCGAAAGATCGTACTCTTCGAAGTGCAGCTCGACACCGATAACGGAGCGGTCGAGCACGCGCAGCGCTTCGACGAGTAGCTCTTGTCCGGTTTCATCACCTTGCAGCACGACGATCGTTGGGGTGGGCAAATGAACTCCTTATGAAACTGAAGAAAGATACCGGCCATGGCACGCGTACGCCGTAAGGCGACCGCCAAAACGCGACTGAACTTTGAGATCGCCGGAATTGCCGCAATCGGCCTTGCGGCCCTCTTCGCTGTCGCCCTCGCGCTCCCGTCTGACCGCGGTGTGCTCGGCGCGGGCGTGGCGACCCTACTTAAGTCGGCTTTTGGGCACACGGCACCGCTCTTTCCGCTGGTCGTCGCACTTTTCGGCGCGATCGTCTTCCTCGAACTCGACGTTCCGCGCCTCATCGCCCGGCACGGCACCGCAGCCGTCTGTTTCTTCCTGATTATCGACGCCTTGCTCGCTCCGAACGGGGGCGCCGTCGGCGGCGGTATTTCGTGGGCGCTGCAGAGTTTGGTGGGATCGCTCGGCGCGCACATCGTGCTGTACCTTGCCGCACTTTCGATTGCGGTGTGGATCACGGACGTCTCGCTCAAGAAGTTGATCGGCCTGCTGGTCATCGCGCTCGGCAAGATCAAACTTCCGAAAGTGCGCTTCGCACTGCCCGAGCGTGCCGCTTTGCCGAAGCCGCAAGCGCGCGCACCGAAGATTGCGCCGCCCGCAGTTCGCGCAGAGCCGCAAGTGTTCGACGATGCGTTCGCCGATGAAGACCGGTTCGCACCGCCCGCCGTGTACGAAGCGCCGGCGCAGCAGGTCATCGACCCCGAACCCATCGTTCAAGCCGCTGCGCCCAAACCGGTGAAGCCGGTGCCGGCGGCGCCGCCCAAACCCGTGCAGCACGGTGACATCGTGTATCAGTTGCCGGACCTTTCGCTGTTCGATCCCCCGCAGGTGCAAGTCGCCGACGATTCGAGCCGCTCTTCCGTGTTGGAGGATACGCTCGCGTCGTTCGGCGTCGGCGCGAAAGTCGTGCATATCGAACGCGGTCCGTCCATCACCCGCTACGAACTCAAACCCGAACGCGGCGTGAAGATCTCGAAGATCGCATCGCTTGCCGACGATATCGCACTCGCACTCGCGGCAACGAGCGTACGCATCGAAGCGCCGATTCCCGGCAAATCCGCCGTCGGTATCGAGGTGCCGAACAAGAGCGTTTCGGTCGTTGCCATCAAAGA
>DASSRQ010000106.1:0-19629 GCA_035701665.1 Vulcanimicrobiaceae bacterium | reverse complement strand
GCGCTCACGCAGCGCGTCGGTCCTAACGGCGTCGCCGAACTGATCGGTCACTATACGATCGGCCGCTACACCGGCGTGATCGAAAATCAGAAGGGGCCGGTGTGGTACTACGTGCCGGTCGTCATCCTCGGCTTCTTCCCGTGGATCGCGTTCCTGCCGTCGGCGATCGTGTTTGCCTGGCACCGCATGAACGATCGCGGCGAAAGCCTGACGCGACTGGCGCTGCTCTGGGCGCTGCTGCCGTTCTTGTTCTTCAGTTTTGCGAAGACGAAGCTGCCGAACTATATCGCGCTCGAGATGCCGGCGCTCGCAATACTTTGCGCCTTGTATTTGGACGATGCAGTCGAACGGATACGCAGCCGGTCGCTGGTGGTCTCGACAGCCGCCGTTCCGGTGTTCATCGTGCTGCTCGGCATCGCCATCGGTCTGTTCTCGCGTCAGAACCGGTTGGGCAGCGGGCTGCACGCGCTGCAAGGCGATCTCGCGTATTTGGGACTGGCGATCTTTTTGGGAAGTGTTGCCGCGTTCGTATTGCTGTATTTCGATGCCCGCCGGCGTTCTTGGTCGCCGTACGCGCTCGGCGCCGCGATGTTCGGTGCAACCGCGGTCATCGGTCTGGTGATGCTGCCGCAGGCCGAAGACTTGAAACCGATTCCGCATCTTGCGGCGGTTATCAACGCGCAGGACGCGCCGTCCGATCACATCGCCATTATCGATACGGCGGGCGGTAACGCGCTGATGTTTTACACGCATCCGGGTATCTATATTTTGAAAGGCCATACGCCGGCAACCGAAGCGATCTGCACGGCGCCGCGTACGTTTTTAATCGCACGCCACGGACAGTATATCCCGCAGGCGCAGCTGCATCCGCGCGTTATCGCTTCTTGGCTTACGGACGATTTGTATTTGTACGAACACGGGTGCGGCAGTTAGCACTTGGGACACGCTTTATGGGCACTAGCGTCACTCGAATGGACGGACGAATGCTGGAAACGCCTCGAGCAAGTCTCCTATCGTGGCGTCAAAGAAACCGTCCCAGTTTGCATTGTTTCTTGCTCCAGAGTCGTCTCCACTCACTTGCATTATTGTTGGTCGGCATCGCATGTGCGGCATCCCTTCGATGCCTCAGGGTCCTTCGATACCTCAGGATGACACAGTAAAAAAAAAGAGCCGCGAGATAATCGCGGCTCTGTCACTAGGTCCGGGCGAAGCGCTTACTTCTTGAGCGCTGCGACCTGTTTCGGCGATACCGCCGACGCGTTGTTCTTTCCGAGCGAGCTGCGGATGTACGTGATGACGTTCGCGATGTCTTTATCCGACAGCGTCGACTTCCACGCCGGCATCATGCCGTTGTAGGACGCGCCGTTCACCGAAATCGTGCCGTGTTTGCCGTTGAGCAGCGTCAGGATCACGTCTTTCGGATTGCCCGTCACGAAGTCGTTGTTCGCGAGCGGCGGGAACGCGCCCGGAACACCCGTGCCGTTTGCGCCGTGGCAGCTCGAGCAGTTCTTCGTGTAAACGGCCATGCCGGCTTTTGCAGCGGGCGTCATCGACGCGCCGGTGCTGGGCGGCTGCGAACCGCCGCCGGCTTCGTTGATGTTCGTCGTCTCTTGCGCGGCAAGAATCTTCGCCTGCGGTTCGGACGGCGGCGCGAGCGCTTCTTTGCCCATGATGGAAACCTGCGACCAGATCGTCAGGCCCCACATGACGGCCAGCGAGACGCCGACGAGCCACATGATCGGTTTACGCGAGCCGAAGCTGCGCGTCGTCGCGCGGTCGATCCACGGCAGCAGCACCATGAGCGCCGTTGCGATACCCGGGATGATGATCGCGCCGACCACTTCGAAGTCGCCCGGGACCAAGTTCAGCAATCCGAACAGATCCAAGAAATACCACGCCGGATACGGGACGAACGTCGAGTTCGACGGGTCGGCTTTGGCATCGAGGAACGGCGGCGCGAACGACGCGAGCGCCAGAATGATGAGGAAGACGACCAGCGATGCGAACGCATCCATGAACATCTGGTCCGGCCAGAACCGTCCGGTCTTGAGCGGACGCGGATCCTCGACCGGCGGACCGGCGGGGCCGTTCCAGCGGAAGATGGCAAGGTGGGCGCCGACCAGCGCAACGAGCGCGGCGGGCATCAGCCACACGTGCAGGCCGAAGAAGCGGTTGATGGTGAGCGTGCCCATCGTGGTTCCGTCCTGCGTGAACTGCTGGATGAAACCGCCGAGGACGGGTGCGGTCAGCGTCAGGTTGATCGCGACCTGCGATGCGAAGTACGCATCCATATCCCACGGCAGCAGATAGCCCGTCAGGCCGAGCACCATGGTGACGAGTAAGAGCAGTACGCCGACGATCCACTGCAGTTCGCGCGGAGATTTATAAGCGCCCCACACGATGACTTGCAGCATGTGCAGGAACAGCAGCGCGATCATTGCCGACGCGCCCCAATAGTGAATGCTCAGCACGGTGTGCTGGAACGGGTGCATGTAAATCGACCGCGTCGATTCCCATGCCGTCATCGCCGACGGTGCGTAGAAAAACGTCAGGAAAATGCCCGTCGTGATCTGCAGAATCATGCAGAACATCGTGGCGCTTCCGAACACGTACCAGTAGCTGGCGCCGCCCGGAATATCTTCGCGCAAGAAGTCGTTCGCCATACTGACGAAGCCGGTGCGCCGCTCGATCCAATTTAGCATCGGTAGTGCAGTCCTCTACTCTAGTTCGTGTACGAGATGACCAGACGATCGGGGACCGTCGGTTTATAGCGAATCCATTCGACCGAAGCCTTACCGCTCTGTTCGCGCAGCGGCAGCGGATCGAGTCCGCGCGCGGCCGGGCCGGCGATGTGCGCTCCCTCGTTGTCGAACTGAGAACCGTGACAGGGGCACGCGAATTTGTTGGCCGTCGAGTCGTAGTTGTAATGGCAGCCCAGATGCGGACAGATCGGGCTGAAGATTACGAAGCCCAAATTGACGATCTGCGCACCGCTCGGAAATCCGTTCGGCAGCACTTTCCCGTTCTTGTCGAACAGGTCGGGGCGCGCCGTCTGAAACTTGGCCGGGTCTTTGATCTTGATGCCCCAGACCGATTCGGCCTCACCCTGTTCGGGGAGGTAGGCATCCTTACTCTTGAGATTGATGCTGATCTGCACGGCCTTGTCCGTCGACGCTTGCAGATCGGACCAGCCCTTCGGATCCAGCGGCGTCCAGCTCTCGCCGCCGCCGCCAACGTCGGGAATCAGCGAACCGACGATCGGAATCGCCAGAAACAGCCCGATAACGCCGCCCATCGCAAGCGTAGCGTTGGTCATGAAGGTCCGCCGGGTCATCTCCTCGGCGGTCTCGGGGCGGTCGTAAGCGCTTTGCAAGCGCGGATGCCCGGTCTTCGCCGGGTCGGCCGGCTGGTGAGCGCCAGGGTGGTACGCGTCGTGGCTGGACAAATCGTTTTCTCCGAGTAAGTTCGGCTATAAAGAGCCGAGTGTTTCACACGGATTGTACGTCCGCCCTCTCTTTTTTCGCGCCTACCTTCCTCTGAGGAGCCTGCGCTTGGTTTGTGGGGGCGGCCGGGCGTCTACAACTTGTAACTATGCAGGCCGCTAATCCCAGTTGTTGACCGGCGACACTGTACTACCGGCCCTGTGAGTTGTCGCCGGTCTTCCGGTCTCGGGTTCTCACTGTTTGTAACTGTGCAGCCCCGAGATCCCAGTTGTTGACCGGCGACTCTGTACTACCGGCCCTGTGAGTTGTCGCCGGTCTTCCGGTCTCGGCGTTCTTCACAGTTTGTAACTGTGAAGCCCCGAGATCCACAGGTTGACCCCAAAATAGCAGAACATGATCGTCAGGAACGCGATGGCGCTGATCCAGGCGCTGCGCACGCCGCGAAACTCGCGTCGCGTGTGCAGATGCATGTAGATCGCGTAGACGATCCACGAGACCAATGCAGCCGTTTCCTTAGGGTCCCATTGCCAGTAGGCGCCCCAGGCTTCGTGCGCCCACATCGCTCCGGTGATGATGCCGAGCGTGAGCAGCGGCAGGCCGACGGCGACGGTGCGGTAGATCAGCACGTCCAACTGCGCGAGGCTCGGAATCGTGTTCAGCCACAGCGCGGTGGTGTTGCCTGCCGACGCGGCCGCGGCGATGTTCGGCGTATCGAAGCGCACCGACGGTTTCGGTCTCTCCACCGAATAGGCCACCTGCGTTTGCACGGTCGCGCCGCCGGCGTCGGCGACCGCCGCGCGCGCGGTGAACTGCGTGCGTCCCAAGGACTGCTCGAAGTAGTATTTGATCAAATAAACGAGGCTGATCACGAAGGCGACCATGAACGCCGAGTACGAGCTGACGACCAGCGGTACGTGAATCTTCGCCCAATACGACTGCAGCGAGGGCACCGCCGGCATCGTGCCTTCGTTCCAGGTTGCGCCGTACGCGAGAAAGAGCGCTGCGAGCGTCAAGAGCGGCCCGCCTGCGAACCACAGGTTATAACGGAACGCGAAGATCAAGTAGATCGCGACCGAAACGGCCGCGAACAGCGAAAGCGATCCGTACAGATTCAGCAGCGGCCAGATGTGCGTCAACTCGAATCGCACGACCAACTGCGCGAACTGCGCCACGCAGCCCGCGATGGCGAGCGGCATACCGATGTGGCGCAGCCACTCTTCGCGCGAGAAGAAGTACAGCGTGAGGGCCAGCGCGGCCGCGACGTATGCCGCGATCGCAAGAACTAACAGTACTACGTCCATTTACGTTGCCTCGCGCAGCTCCGCGACCAACTCGCCGAACTGCGATTCAAACATGTCGTACCCTTTAACGGTCGTCGCCGCCAGGCCTATCGTACTGCGGGAGCCTTGCTGCGACACGGTTGCGTACAACCGTGCGGGCAAGAAGTAGAACGAGATGATGAGTCCCGCGAGCAGCACGAACGCGCCGATGCCGACGATCTCGACACCCGGATCGTAGCGGTACTGCAGTCCGCTGACCATGACATAGCGCAGAGGCGTGATGCGCCAGCCGTCGCCGACATCGATCCACGTGCCCAAGGGAACAAGCGCCGCTCCCGCGGTCTGCCCGTTCTCGCTGACCTGCAGCGCAACCGCGGGGTCGTTTACGCGCGGATCGGCCGACGCCTGACCGGTTTTGCGATCGACGGTCGGAACGAACTGTTCGTAGGCGATCTGGCGGCCCGAGCCCGGCAGCGTGATCGCCTCGCCCATGAAGTACGTCCGATCGGACAGGCTGGCCGCACGCGCGCCGGTGTGCGTTACGAGAAACTGCATCGCAAACCCGTAACTCGATTGATAGAAGAGCGTGCCGCCGATATCGATTGGATGGTTTACGCGAATCGTGCGGTTCTGCACCGTGCCGTTCGGCAGACCGACGGTGACGTCAGAAACGTAATCGGTGGGCTGGTAAATCATGCCGCTCTTGGTCATGATCGGCTGCACTTTGAAATGAAAGCTGTTTAAGCGCAGCGTCGCCTGCGAATGCGGAACGTCGATAGTCTGCCCTTGCAGCACCGGCGACTGTCCGTCGAAGCCTTTGGCCCAATACAGCGTGGTGCCGGCGGCGATGATCGTAAAGCCGATATGCGCAACGAGCACGCCGCGGCGCGCCCAGTTGAACTTATCGGCAAACGTCCATTCGGTTCCGCCGAATTCGCGTTTGCGGATCTGCCAGCCGCGTTTGGCAAGAAACGTTTCGAGCAGTCCGCGCGCGTGCGCCTCGTCGCCTTCGACCTCGATGGATGCGTTCAGCGGTATGTTGTCGATGATGACCGGACGCAAAGCCGGAAGGCGAGCGGGGATCACGCGTTTGAACGTGCACACTGCGAGCGAGACCAAAATGAGCCCGATGATGCCGACGTAATACGGCGTGTGATAGATGTTGTCGACGTTCAGGCGCAAGATGAGATGCGCCAGCGGCGGCGCGTACGCATCGAAATAATCCGACGGATCTTTGCCCTGCTGTACGACGACGCCGAACAGCGTAAAGACGCCCCACACGAGCAGCAGGCAAACGGCGAACAGCACGTTGCTGAACGTCCGCAGAAAACTTTGGTAGTAATCGTTCAGCGCGTTCACGCCTCGGCTTCCCGCTTCCAACTGCGCTCGAGCGGTGCGATGATCCAGATGCTGATCTCGTAGAGCGCATACATCGGCAGCGCCATCATTCCCATTGTCAAGGGATTGCCGTCGGGCGAGATTACGCCGCCGAAGACCACGAAGCCGAACAGAAAGTAGCGGCGGTTCTTTTTCAGGAACTGCGAGTTTATGATGCCGATGCGCGCGAGCGCAATCATCACGATGGGCGTTTGAAAGATCAGCGCGAACGCGGCCATGATCAGAAAGACGAAGTTCAGCGTGGACTCCACACCGAACGTGGGCGTTGCGACGTGGCTCGTAATGCCGAGCAGCGACCCGACGACGCGCGGCAGCACTAAAAAGTGCGCGAACGCGATGCCGCAGAGCGCGAGCAAGAACGATGGGCCGACGAATGCGTAGACCATCTTGCGCGTACGCGGATGAAACGCCGGGACGATGAACATCCACAGCTGGTACAGCAGCACCGGAAGCCCGAGCACGATGCCGCCATAAATCGAGAACTTCATCTCGGCGAAGATCACGTCGGCCGGGCCGAACGCATGCAGCGCGACGTTGCCGAAGTAGCGGTCTTTGAGATAGTCGATGATGTACGGCATCGGCACGAACATCACGACGGACAGTACGAGTACTGTCGCGATGGCAATAAGTAAGCGTTTACGGAGCTCCCGAAGGTGCTCCGTAAAACTCATCTCCTTTTGATCCCAGACTTCCTCGGAAGTCTTAAGAGCCAACTGATCCTTGCCCCGGATTCGGAGGCGGAACGTCCTGGCCGGTGCCGCCGGCGTTGTTCAGCGAGACGTTGTCCATCGGATCGGACGAGCGCTCTTGCGCGCGCAGACGCGCTTGTTCGCGCGCACGCGTTGCGGCTTCGTCGGCCTCGGCTTGGCCCTGGAGAAACTCTTTCTTTGCTTGTCCGGCGCTGCGCGCCAGTTTCGGCAAGCGATCCGCGCCGAACAGCACGATCGCCGCGATCACGACGATGCCGATGACCATCGGGCTGTCCCACAGCGCGAGAAGCGGGTGCACTATCATGAGTTATCCTTCCGTCAGTTCACCGGCCAGGCGCGTGAGTTCGGCCCGGGCGGCGCTGTGTTCTAGCGATGAGAGCGATTGTACGGCGCGCTCGGCGTACTGCGCGATATGACTGCGGGTAGCTTCGAGACCGCCGCACGCTGCGACGATGCCGATGACGCCCGCCGGGTCCGCGTCGCGGGCGCCTTCGTAGAAACGTTCGATTTCGCCGCGCTCGTTCGCGCCGGCTTTCGCCAGCGCTAAAAGTAATGGAATCGTCATCTTGCGCTCGCGCAAGTCGTTGCCCACGGGTTTGCCGATGTCGGCCGCTTGCGCTGTGAAGTCGAGCAAGTCGTCTTTCATCTGAAACGCTATGCCGTAGTACATGCCGAAGTCGCGCAGTGCTTTGACCAGCCGGCTCCCGGCGCCGCTCATGATCGCGCCGCATTCGGCGGATGCAGCGAACAGCGAGGCCGTTTTCTTCATGACGATCTCTATATACGACGCCAGCGGCAGATCCAGATTGCCGAGCGCGCGCAGTTGCAGCACTTCGCCGTCGCAGATGTCGGCGAGGGTCGCCGACAAGATGTTCGGGACCGGGTGCGGGTACTGTGCCGTGACGTTTTTGAAGATCCAGGCAAAGAGGTAGTCGCCGGCCAGCACGCTGATGCGGTTGCCGAAGTCCACTGCCGTTGCGTTCACGCCGCGGCGCGTCGTCGCGTTGTCGACCACGTCGTCGTGGATCAGCGTGGCGACGTGGATGAGTTCCATGTACGCGGCTAGGTGCAGATGCTCTTCGGCCGTCGATCCGCCCGCTTCTGCGGCAAGCAGCGTGATGCGCGGGCGCAGGCGTTTGCCGCCGGCCTGCAGCATCCGCCGGATCGCTTCGGTGATCAGCGCGTTGTCGGTCGTAAAGCGGGTCCGGAAAAAGTCTTCGACCAGGGCGTAAAGGCTGGAGTCGGTTCGCGGCGCCGCGTTCTTCTCGATCATTACGCCGCTCCGTAATGGATCGCGATCGAACCGCCCATCAAGCGCACGAAGCCGGCGTCCCGAAAGCCGGCCGCGAGAAACCGGTCGCGCAGCTGCTCGGCCGTGGGATGATTCGTCAACGAGTTCGGCAAGTACGTATACGCCGCGCGCGATCCGCCGACCAGGCCCCCGATAATGGGCACGATCTTATAGAAGTAGAGATCGAAGAACGCTTTCCACACTTTGTTCGGGGCGCGGCTCATATCGAGGTTGACGAAGCGCGCTCCCGGGCGCAGAATGCGCCGCACTTCGCGCAGCGTTGCATCGATGTCCGAGACGTTCCGCATCGCGAAGCCCATCGTCGCGCCGTCGAACGAACGGTCCTCAAACGGAAGCGCCATCACGTCGCCTTCGACAAACGTCGCATGATCGGCGTTGCGGCCTTCGTGGGCCGCGCGGGCGCGCGCACCTTCGAGCATCGGCGCGCAAAAATCCACGCCGGTGACGCGCAGCGTCGGATCGGTGCGAAGCAAGTGAAAGACGATGTCGCCCGTTCCGCAGCAGAGATCCGCAATCTGTCCGTCGTGCGGTGCCGCCAGCAGCGCTATGGCGCGGCGGCGCCAGCCTTCGTCCAGGCCGGCACTGATTACGCGGTTTGCCGCATCGTAGCGCGGCGCGATCTGCGCGAACATCTCGCGCACGAACGCCCCTTTATCCGTAACGTTCATGTTCCCACTGCGGCTTTCGCGCCGAGTCTTGACGTTCATGCAATCCGGAGTGAAAGACGAGCGATGGTAACGGTAACGTCGCAGCGGCAGGCACTGGCATCCCTCGAGCGCGCGAACGACGTGCTCCTAACGGCCTACCTGCTGCGGCCCGGAAAGATGCTCGACGCCCTGGAGCGCGCGGCCCGCCGCGGCGCAAAGGTAACCGTCCGTCTGGAAGCCCGGCCGTACGCCGACGCTGACCATTCGATGCGGCTCCAGACGGCACGGGTAGTGCGCGAACTGCGAGCGGCGGGCGCCGATGCGCGGCTCTACCACTGCACGAACGCGCAGCCGCCGCTGCATATGAAAGCGTTGGTCTGCGACGGCACCGCGTTCCTGGACGACCGGAACTGGCCGGGCGACGGACGCGACACGATCGTTCGCGACGACTATGCGCGCGACGTGCGGGCGATCCGCGAGAGCGTACGCTCGGCACGCGGGGCGGCGGGGCAGTTCTTTGCGACGAGTAAATCGGGCGCGCTGCGCCAAGAATCGCGCCTGCTGTACGGTTCCGCCGGCGCGCGCACCGTCGATGTCGAGACCGAGTCGTTCGACGCGTCGCCGCAGGTGTATTCCAACTTGAAGCACCTTGCGAGCGAAGGCGTGCACTGCCGGCTGCTGGTCGCCGCGCATGCTGCACGGGCGCGCGCCGCGCACGCGATGGCGCAGCTTCAGAAGGCCGGCGTGGACGTGCGGCTTTCGGATAACGACGAGAAGGTCGCAATCGTGGACGCTGCTCGTGCATGGGTTGGTTCGGCGAACGCTACCTCAACCTTTAAGTATGGAAATCAATTGGATTGGGGCTTGCGCAGCGACTCGCCGCAGCTGGTAAACGCCTTACAGCGTCACTTCGATGCGAACTGGAAAAAGTCGGCGGCGTTTGCCGAGGTCACTTCGGCAACGCGTTCGAGCGGCTCGCTCAGCTCTTCGGCGAGCCGCTGAGCGATCAGCGGAACGAACGCGGGTTCGTTGCGTTTGCCGCGGTTGGGAACGGGCGCGAGATACGGACAATCCGTTTCTAAGATTAGCGGCTGGAGCCCGACCGTCCGCACGGCATCGCGGATCTGCTGCGCGCTTTTAAACGTCAGCGCGCCGCCGATGCCGAGCAGCAGCCCGAACTCTTTGACGTACACTTCCGCTTGCTGCGAGTCGCCCGTGAAGCAGTGGATAACGCCGCGCATCGTCGCCGGGTCGAAGCGCTCGCGCAGAATCGCCGTGAAGTCATCGAACGCGTCGCGATGGTGAAAGATGACGGGCATCTTGCGCTCGCGCGCGATCTCCAACTGCGCGCGCAGCACGTCGCGCTGTTTTTCGCGCGGGCTGTGATCGTAGTAGTAGTCCAAGCCGGTCTCACCGATCGCGCGAATCAGCGGATCGCGCAGAAACGGTTCGAACGCCGCCGCGATGTCGGCGGGTGCGTCTTCGGCTTCGTGCGGATGGATGCCGGCGCTCGCATATAACCCGTGATCGCGTGCGGTTTGCAGCGCGCGCTGCGAATCGTTCAAGTCGCAGCCGACGAGAACGGCGGTCGTTACGCCGGCCTCGCGCATACGCTGCACCGTTTCCGCGCGATCGGCGTCGAACTGTTTGTCGTGCACGTGCGCGTGGCTGTCGATGTAGGCGTTCATGCAATCTCTACGACGCGGTTGCGTCCGGCGTTCTTCGCTTGATAGAGCGCGCGATCCGCGCGTTCCAGCAGCGATTCCGCCGTATCGGCGATCGTCGCGACCGCGACGCCGATCGAAGCGGTGATGGGTGTCCCGTCCGCGTGAAGCGCGCCGCAACGTTCGATCGCCATGCGCAAACGTTCGCCCGCCGAAGACGCGGCCGGTTCTGCGCCGACGGGCATCAGCACGACGAACTCTTCGCCGCCGATGCGGCCGGCGCGATCGCCCGGACGGATATTCTCCGCAATGGTTTCGGCAACGGCGCGCAAACAGCGATCGCCCTCCAAATGCCCCATGCGATCGTTGACTTCTTTGAAGCGATCGACGTCCAAGAGCAGAATCGCGCAGCCGGTTTCGGGTCCGACGCGCGTCAGCTGTTCGCGCAGCAGCGAGACGATCGTCGCGCGATTGAGCAAGCCCGTGAGGCTGTCGATCTGCGCGGCGTCGCGCGCGGCGACGACCGATCGCACGTCGCGCAGCAGCGGTGCGAGTTCGCCCGCTACGGTCACGTAGCGGCGTGACGGAACGCGAGCCGCAACACCTGTAGGGCGATGAACGATCAGCGATCCGAGCAGGCGTCCCGAACGGATGCCGTACGCGGTGACCGATCCGCGATCGTCGCGAACGGTGACGCTCTCTTTGTCGTGTGCGTGCAGCTCGAGAATGGCACGCCGCACGAGCGCAAAGCGCTCTTCGCCCGGCCACGGCCCAACCGACGCGAGCGGCGCGGGGCGGTTCTCACTTCGAAGACGCGCGTAAATCTGAAGCGTCTCCTGCGGCGCATCGCCGTGCACGCTTGCGAGAAACGAGTTGATCTGTGCGGCCGGATCGCGCGCCTGCAGCATATTCCACACGGCATCGCGCGCGAGCGACATGCGGTGCGATGCGAGCCGTTCGCGATGGACGGCGCGCAGCGCAAGCGCGAGCAATGGCAGCGGCAGCAGCGTCGCGAGTCCGAGCCACGGTCCCGCTCGTTCGAAGACGAGCGTCGAAACGAATGCCCAGAACGTCTGTGCGGCGACGATGGACCACAGCATGCCGTCGCGCAGATGCAGCGCCCACAGGTGCAGCACCGGTTTTCCGGTTCGCACGGCCGTAAGCGGATCGAACCACAGCACGATGAACGCGAACGCCCAGCCGAAGTTGAACAGCAAAAAGTTCGGGTGCAGCTTCGTTGCGATGACGCCGACGATCACCCAGAACGGCACGCGTGTCGAGGCGATGAGGATCCGCTCGCGCACGTTGTACTGCCGGCCCGTTCCGAACGCAAATGCGTACGCCAGAAACGACAGCAGCGCGGTGATAACCCAGCCGTAAATCGCGAACGTTAGAGCAAAGACGGCAAGGTCGAACGTGATCTGTCCGTCGGTCGAGTCGCGGTGGCCGAACTGCGGAAAAGCAATGAACGGAACGCCAAGCGCCAACAGCAGGCAGAAGAACCCGAGCAGCGCCAGAATCTCGAGCGGCTGCGCGCTCAGCGCCTGCACGATCGCTCTTGCGTTCAGGGCAAAAAGCAGCGCAGTTGCTACGAACGCTGCAAAACGGATAGCCGGATAGAAACTCTTCCGGCGCGTCTTCACGTCGTAGCGGCCGTTTCGATGCGCGGAAACAGCGCATCGCCCGGAGCCGTCTGCGTGCCTGCCGCAATGCCGCCCCATTGCAACTGCGCCCACGGCTGTTCGAGCGCTTCTTGCAGGCCGAGTTGTTCGCGGATCGTCTCCGCGCGGCCGGGCATGAAGGGCGCGATCAGGATCGCGATCCAGCGTAACCCTTCGCACAGGTCGTAGAGAAGCGCATCGAGTTCGACGGCGCGTCCTTCTTTAAATAACACCCACGGCTTGCGTTCGTCGATCGCGCGGTTCAGCGCACCGATCAACTCCCAAATAGCTTCGAGCGCATCGCGGAACTGCAGGTCGAAGATCAACCCGTGCACGCGATTCGGCAGATCCGAAAACTGTTGCCCGAATGCGGTGTCGTCGGGCGCCTGCGGAACCAGGCCGTTGCGGTACTTTTCGAGCATCGCGAGCGAACGGCGCAGCAGATTGCCCAGGTCGTTGCCGAGATCGCTGTTGTAGCGCTGAACGATCTTGAGTTCGGAGTAAGAGAAGTCGCTGCCGAACGGCGCTTCGCGCAGCAGAAAATAGCGCATCGCATCGGCGCCGAAGCGTTCGGCGAGCGCGAACGGATCGACGGCGTTGCCGAGACTCTTGCCGATCTTTTGTCCTTCGACGGTGATCCAGCCGTGCGCAAAGACCATGTCCGGCGCTTGTTCGCCGATTCCCCAAAGGATCGCCGGCCAAATGAGCGTGTGAAAACGCGCGATCTCTTTGCCGATCAGCTGCACCGACGCGGGCCAGAACTGTTTGAACTTTTCGCCGTCCGGCCATCCGAGGGCCGACACGTAGTTGATCAGCGCGTCGAACCAAACGTAGATCACGCCTTTGTCCGCATTCGGAACGGGAATGCCCCACTCCAAATTGGTGCGCGAGATCGACAGATCTTCCAGGCCTTCGTCGAGCAGCGCCATCATCTCGTTGTAGACAGCTCGCGGCCGGACCCAATCCGGGTGATCCAGAAAATATTGTTTGAGCCGATCGTTGTACTTCGAAAGACGGAAGAACCAGTCGTCTTCGGAAAGCCACTGCACGGCGCGGCCGCAGGTCGGACACTTACCGTCGACGAGTTTCGACTCGAGCCAAAACGTCTCGTCGTGAACGCAGTACCAGCCTTCGTACTTTCCTAAATAGATGTCGCCGTTCGCTCGCAGCTTTTCGAAGATGCCTTGCACGACGCTCGTGTGGCGTTCTTGTGTCGTGCGAATGAAGTCGTCGTACTTTACGTCGTACTGCGCGAAGAGCGACTGCCAGCGCGGAATGAGATCGTCGCACCATTGCTGCGGCGATTTGCCGGCGGCGGCTGCAGCGTCGGCAACCTTTTGCCCGTGTTCGTCCGTACCGGTTAGAAAGTAGGCGGATCCGCCGGCGCGCGCCGAGCGCGCGAGCACGTCGGCGACAATCGTCGTATAGGCGTGGCCGATGTGAGGATTGCCGCTGATGTAATAGATCGGCGTGGTGACATAGAACGGACGGGGCATAGGGGCTTTATCTATCCCTTGCCGTGCGGGCTTTCCTTGCCCGCACGCTTGCGCTCCGACACTTGCGCGTATACATGGCGGCGTTCGCCGAGGCCCCGGTCGCTGAGCTGTTTTGCAATGGCCGATACAGGCAGGCCGTCCGCGAGCAAGGCGTCGATCTCGCCGGTCAGATCCACCTCGGCGGCCTCGGCAGGCTCGGGAGCGGCATCTTCCGCCATCATTACCAACGCGATCTCGCCGAGCACCGGCTCCGGAAGCCGGGCGGCGACCTCTGAGGGCGTGCCGGCGATCTGCTGTTCGAACTTCTTCGTGTATTCGCGCAGCAGAAAGACGCGGGCGGACGGCGCGATCTCCTCGAGATCGTTCAGCGCTTTGCGGATCCGCTGCGGCGACTCGTACCACACCGACGGAATGCCGAGCCGCAACGATTCTTGGAAGGCGCGCTTTCGCTGCGCGGCCGCCCGCGGCGCGAATCCTTCGAAAACGAAGCGCCGGAGCGGAAAACCGGAGAGCACGGCGGCGCCGATGAGTGCGCTCGGGCCGGGCAGCACGTCGACCGCGACGCCGTTTTCGCGCGCGGCGGCTACGAGATCGGAACCGGGGTCGGAGATTCCCGGCGTTCCGGCGTCGGTGACGACGCACACGGTTTCCGTAAGGGCGCGATCGAGAATGGCGGCCGTCGCGCTGCGCGCGTTGTGCTCGTGGTACGTCCAAATCTCTTTGCCGGGCAGTTCGAGCGCGTTGAGCAGTTTGCGCGCGACGCGCGAGTCTTCGGCGACGAGCAGCGCGCATGAGGCCAGCGCGTCGCGTGCACGCAGCGTGATGTCGCGAAGGTTGCCCAGCGGCGTCGGAACGAACACGAGCGGCATATGCGCAACGATTCGTGGCGGCGCGAGGTTCTTCCGTTCCTCGTGCTCGGCGCAGCCCTTATCGCCGCGTACGCTTCGTTTTTCGGCCGCTATGCGTTCGACGATTCGTATGTAGGCTACAGCGTGACGCGCTCGCTGCTCTCCGGCCAGGGATTCGCATTCGATCCGGGCGCGCACGTTCTGAGCACGTCCTCACCGCTGGCGCCGCTGCTTTATGCGCCGTTTGCAGCGCTGCTGCACGGCGACGTCGTTCTCGCAGCGCAGATCTTCAGCGCAGGTGCGCTTGCAGTCGTCGCCTTCGGATCGTATCTGCTTGCACGAACGTTCTGCACGCGGACCGGCGCGCTGCTCGGCGCATTGACGTTTACGGGCACGCCGTTCGTCTTACTGCTGTGGTCGCACGAAACGCTGCTGTGCGCGGCCGCATGCATCGCGGGGTTGTTGCTGTACGCGCGCGGAATCCGGACGGCCGCCGCGATCGTTCTGGGATGTGCCGCGCTGCTGCGCGGCGAGGCGCTGCTGCTGCTGCCGTTCGTTTGGACGGGCATGCGCAAGCGCGATATCGCTTTGACGCTTGCGCCGTTTGGGCTGTGGTGCGCGTTTGCGATTCCATATTTTGGGAGCCCGTTCTCTTCGACCATCGCCTCCAAGCACGCGCAGTTGCGGTACGCAGCGATTACGCCGTATCTTGACGGCCTGCGCGATTACGTTACGCGGATGTACGCGCTCTCACCCTCGTTTCTGTGGCGGAATCTGATCGTAGCATGCAGCGCCGTTTGCATTGCCGCTGCGTTCGCTGCCGGTCTCGCAACGCGCGTGTATCTGCGCGTCATCGCGTGGGCCGCCGCGATAACGCTGCTGTACGTCGTGCTGCAACTGCCGTTCTATTTTTGGTTCTGCGCGCAGCTCGGCGCGGCGATGGCCGCGTCGGTTGCGCTTCTCTGGCCGCGGGACGTTCGGCCCCGGATGCCGTTGGTGTTGACGGCGGGGCGCGCTGCAGCGATTGCGCTTGCCGCTATCAACGCCGGGTTTCTCGTGCTGCAAGACATCCAACCCGAACGCAAGGCGATCTCGTACGATTGGATCGTGATGCCCGCGATTCAATCGAATGCGTACCGTACGCTGGGCGAGCATTTCGCGCAGCGCGACGGCACAAACGTTTCGATCGCCTACCCGGAGATCGGCCAGTTGCGCTATTATAGCGGCGCAACCATCGTCGATTATCTCGGAATCGCGACACCATCGGCAGTCGCACCGCTGAAAGCCGGCGATCCGATCCGCACGTATGAAGCCGAGCGTCCGCAGGTCGTCATCGATACGTCCAACTTCCGCTACTTCACCGATCCGCTCGAATTCGATTGGTTTTTGAAAGCGTACGCCAAAGCCGAGACGCTGATCGTTCCCGGCGATCCGAACCGCTCGCGGTTTACCGTTTACCGGCTTCGCGACGCAGCAGCGATACCGGCGCCGTTGGCACCGGTAGCCGTAACAGTTACCGCAATGGTACAGGGAGCGGATCTCGCAGTGCGCTTCATGCCGATCCGCGAGACGCGCACCGTGCAGCTGCGCGTACGCGTTCCGCGATCGTGCTCACGCGTGGTGGTCTCGCTTTCCGGCGGCGGCAGCGTTCGCCGCACCGTCGAGGCGCTCGACGCCGGACGGCGCGACGTCGTCCGTTTCACGGCGGTGGCTCCGCAACCATTACAGATAAACGAACCGTACACGCTGCGCGTCGGCGGCTGCCGCGCAATGCGCTTCGAACCGGCGTCCCGGCTGCGCGAAAACGGGTTTATCGTGTTTGGAAAGCCGGCTGCGCCGCCGCCGCGTCCGGTGGACGCATTTGCGGCGTTCGGGCCCAGCGAAGGCGGATAGCGCGTCGCAGCGGCGTTTCGACGAACTCGAATAGCACGACCGACACTACGATCGTCACCGCCAACGAAACAGCACGTTCGGAATCAGCCGCACGATCCAAAAGTGCACGACGTAGAACGCATAGCTCGCTTCGCCCAAACGCACGGCGACGGGATGTGAGAAGAAGCGGGAGATCGCTCCGCCGCCGGCTGCAAACGTGTAGACTGCCATCGCTGAAAACGGGAGCATCGCCGCGTAAAAGTGCGCGGCCGGCGGCGATGCCGCGGTGACGAACACGCCGCACAGCAACGCGAACACCGCCGCTATCTCGCGCATCGTCGCATACCGTGCATCGGGTTCGCCCGCGCGCCGCAGAAACGCGGATCCGAGCAGCATGCCGACGAGGAAATCGCCCGTTCGCGAGAGCGGCAGCACGTAGACCGCCCATTGATCGAACGGTACGCGCACGGAGAAGACGGCCGCGGCGATGACGGCGCACACCAAGGCTGCGGCGATCAGCAGCGCGCGTTCGTTCGCGCGCGCGAAGAGGCGCGCGATGCCCGCACCCAAGAGCGGAAAGACCGCGTAGAACCATGCCTCGTCCGAGAGGCTCCACGACGGTCCGTTGATGCCGAAGTGGATGTTCGGCGAGGGAAACCAGCTTTGGAGCAGCACGGCTTGGGCGAAGAACCCGGCGACGCGGTCGCCGATCGGGATTTCGGACCAATGCTCGCCGCCCAGCAGCAAGAGCGTCCCGAGGGCGAGCAACATGCCGAAGAGGTGGATCGGCAGCACCCGCGCGGCGCGGGCAACGTAAAACGCTCGAACCGAATAGGCGCCCCGGTACGTGTAGGTCAGGATAAATCCGGAGAGTACAAAGAAGAAGCCGACGCCCAAGTACCCGAGCGAAAGCGGAGCGGCCAACGCCTTGGTTGCCGGCGCATGCCAAAAGAACACGGCCAGAGCCGCAGCAAAACGCAGACCGGTAAGCTGGCGCAGGGTCACTATTAACGTATCGGCCCGCCGAGACCGATACCTGTGGATACCAGGATGATTCGAACGCGCACATGGCCACGGGTGGCACCCTCGACGGTGCGGCGAGCGCGGTTGGAGCGATGGCTTGGAACGCACGTGTCCTTCCCGCTTCGTCTGCTAGTCGCTGCTGCCGGCTCGGGCAAGACCACGCTCATTCTCAAGTATCTG
Source organism: Vulcanimicrobiaceae bacterium (assembly GCA_035701665.1). Classification (GTDB taxonomy): domain Bacteria; phylum Vulcanimicrobiota; class Vulcanimicrobiia; order Vulcanimicrobiales; family Vulcanimicrobiaceae; genus DASSRQ01. The sequence goes on along the minus strand of DASSRQ010000106.1, from coordinate 2,095 downwards.
CCGAACAGCTCGGTGGATGCGGCGTACTGCGCTGTTCCCGCACACTGTTCGCCCGCGCAGCTGTTTGAAGCGATCGCGTCGGCGCTCTCGCTCTCGCAAGTTCCCTCCGGTTATGCGCCGCTGCTTGCAGCGCTGCGAGCCGAAGTGACCACCCCGACCGAACTCGCGGTCGACGACGTGGACAACGGCGCACCCGAGACGATCGCGATCCTGCGGCGTCTCGTGGAAGATGCGCCCGAAACGCTCACCTTCATCTATACGTCGCGTTCGCGCGACGCAATCGATGCGAAAACGTTCATCGCGCGCGGCTTGGCCGTGCTGTGCGATCACCGGCGCTTGGCATTCGATAGCGCGGAGACGGAGATACTCGCGGAGACGTGCAGCGTCCCGGCGACGCATCTGGAGATCTCGCGCCTGCTCGAAGAGAGCGAAGGATGGCCCATCGTCGTAAGCGGTGCGGTTCGCGCCGCGGCGGAAGACGGCCGTTCGCTCAACGATGCGTACGAACACTGGCGCGGACGCTACGGCCAAGTATTTACCGAGTTTATCGCCGCGGATCTGGATCGCGCGGGCGAAGAAGATCGCGCGCTCGTACGCAGCTTGATTGCCGGTGCCACCGTCGACGATCAGGAGCGTTTACAGCGCCTGGAACAGCAAGGGTTGTTCGTTATCTCAGACGATATCGGGTATCGCCCGTACCGTCCGCTGCGGCAGCTTCGCGGCCGCGTGCGGCTCTCGCCGAGCGCGCGCATCTCGCCGCTGATCGTCCGGATGTTCGGACGCTTCGAAGCATCGCTCGAAGGCCAAGAGATCAAATGGATGCGCCGCCGCGATCAGCAGCTCGTGAAGTATCTCTTGCTCAAACCGAACGGAACGGCGACGCGGAGCGAATTGGCCGACACGTTCTGGCCCGACGCGGATCGCCAGCTCGCGGCACAGAGCGTTCGCACGGCCTGCAGCAACATCCGCAAAGCGCTGGCCGCGGTCGTCGGCTACGCCTGCGTCGACCTCTACTTCCGCGCCGATCCCGACGTGTCGATCGACCTGACGAATGTGGTCGCCGACGTACGCCGCTTCACCGCGCACGTCTCGGACGGCGATTCGAGTTTCGAACGCGGCGACGTGCTGGAGGCTGCGGTCCACTACCGCGCTGCCGAAGAACTTTACGGCGGCCGTCTGCTCGACGGCGACCCGCCCGAAGATTGGTTCATCACGCAGGCCGGCATGCTCGAAGAGCGTCACATCATTATCCTCGAACGTTTGGCGCAGAGCTGTTTCGATGCGGGCGATATGAAGAGCGCCTCCGAATACGCATACGCAGTGCAAAAACTGCGTCCGGATGCTACGGGACTCGTTAAGATGCTGGGCCGTATCGCTCCGCAATACCGCACGGGCGCGTCATCGCTCGATGAACAGCGGCGCAAGCGCGCCGGCGGCTAACCGCGCCGCAGCCGCAATCGCGGCGATCGCCGCCATAGCGGCGGTGGTTCTGCAGCTGCTCGAAAGTGCGCAGCGCAGCCAGATCTTCGGCGATTTTCACGCGTTCTATTGCGGCGGAAAAGCGATGCTCGCGCATGCCGACCCGTATGCCGGGCTGACGCTCGGAGCTTGCGAGGCGCAGCGGTTCGGTTACGGACTCTATGCGGCAACGCACGGGCTCGTGGCACCGGTGCCGTTTCCCGGATATGCTTTCGTGCTGTTTTCGGCGTTCGCGCTGCTTCCGTATCTGGCGTCGGCGCTGCTCTGGTTTTTACTAACGCTTGCCTGCACCGCATACTGCGCGTTTGCGCTCTCGCGTTTGACCGCGCAGCCGCTGTGGCTGACGATCGTGCTCGTTGGCAGTGCGTATGCGATCGCCGTTATCGGCTTGGGCGAAGTCGCGCCCATCGCTCTGGCTGCGTTGTGCGGCGCGGCGCTTGCCATGCGTTCGCAGCAGTATTGGCCGGCGTGCGCGCTGCTCTGCGTCGCGGCGATTTTGCCGCACGTGCTGCTGCCCGTTTTTGCCGCCGTCTTGCTCTTTGTACCGCGTGCGCGCCTACCGCTGATCGCGTGCGGCGCGGTGCTCGTCGTCATCGATCTGCTGATTGGCGGACCG
>DASSRQ010000105.1:0-3142 GCA_035701665.1 Vulcanimicrobiaceae bacterium | reverse complement strand
GGCAATCAATCATTACTCGAAGCTCGATGCGAAGCTGCTGCGCGGCAGCACATCGGTGATTCCGGCGAAAGACAATTCGTTCGATCTCGCGATCGCATTCCATTATCTGCACGAGATCGACCCGTTCTTCCACGCGCAAGTACTAGCGGAACTCGCGCGCGTCTCGCGCCGCGTCGCGGTGGTCGAACCCGCGCCGCCGGCCGACCCGCTCGGCAAACGTATCGCCTTGCTCTATTCGCAAGCTAAACGAGAACTCGGGCAATTCGAATATTATCAACCGCTCGAGTATTGGAAGAAATTGCTGCAATCGGTGAAAGCCGACGTGTCGCAGCACGTCTTTGCGTTTGCCAAAGTGCCGCCGCGCGAGTATCTCTTCGATACCGTCGAGTTGATGTTGCACACGATCGAAATGGAAGACGCACCGCCGGAATACGTCCAGGAATTGCACCAGATCGCGAAGCGTTCCGACGCGCAGATCCTTCCGCCGCCGCGTTACGTGCTCGTGGGTGCGGCCGCAGGCGAGCTGGTGCTTCCGAAGTTCACGCAGCGTCCGGCGCCGACCATCACGGCAAAACCTTCGAAGGCTATTCCCGCCGCAAAACCGCGCGCTGAGGTTTCACAAGAAGCCGGCTACGAATTTCCGCCCGTCGCCACGCCGTCCGGAAACACCACACCTTCGGAAACAATTACACCGCCGGTCGCACCGGCACCGCCGGCGACTCCGCCGCCCGCACCCGCTGCCCCGTCCGGATTTGGGCCGTCAACGGACACGCCCGCGCCGGGATTCGGCGTTCCGGGCCTGCCCTTCGGTGCGCCGCCGCCGGCAGTACCGGCGCCGGAAGCGCCGCCTCCCGCGGCGTCGCCCTTCGGCGTTCCGTTCGCGGTGCCCGGAAGCGAAACGCAAAGCGGCTTCGGCCTGCCGCCCGAGGGCGTGCCGCCGACGTCGACGTGGCAGTGGGAGCCGCCGGAGAACCCGGACGAACCGAAACCGTAACTAGGTGTGGTTGAAAAGCAGCCGGATTGCAGCGCCGGCTGTGCGGATGGCCGCGACGGCCTCCGGCAGGCGCATTTCGCCGATAGCGTCGTTCATGGTGCGTATTGCTGCATTTGCGCGAACGAGTAGCGCGTTTATCGCGTCCACGTTTTCATTGATCCGCTGCACGTCGCCCTGCGCTTTCGCGAGCTTGCCGATGAGCGGCTGCGCTTTCATGCGATCGACGTGATTCTTCACGACGCGCGCGGCGGTCATGGCGCGCAACGCGCCGTACGCCATTAACACGAGCGCGACGACGACGCAGATCACGAGGACCCATGCCGGCCACGCCATCGCTGGTTAGGCTGCGGACTCGCCGGAAGACGACGAGCCGGAGTCGCTCGAAGAACTCGACCGCGAGTCGGTAATGTAGAAACCGGAACCGTTGAAGATGATAGGCGCCGGATTGAAAACGCGGCTCATCTGCCCACCACAATGCGGGCACGGGTCGGAGTGGGCGTCGTTGAATCCGTGGCGGACTTCGGTGTCCTTGCCACAGGCAGCGCAGCGATAGTCATAAAGCGGCATACGGCTTTGTTTATACCAGAGCTAGCAGTCCTGGTCAACGACTGCCAAGCTAGTTAAAAGTAGGGAAGTGTGCTTTGGTGATGCTCCACGAGTCCCCTGAAATGAATAAGGGCATCGCAAAGTACGCGTTCAATCTTGCGGCCGTTCTTCCAGGAGTCCATCATTGAACCGACCGCTCCGCCATACGCCGGATAGGCGAGCTTGATGTGGATTTTCGCTCGTGAGGTTTTTCGTTCGATTCGAAAATCGATGCGCCGGCGCACGGAAAACGCGCCGACAAGCGATAGGTGATAATTCGCAATGAATTGGTCGACTTCGTACAGCTGTTCTTCTTCGCCGGGAAGCGTCGAGCGGACGATCACTTCAGAGCCGAGAGCAAGCCGAGCTGAGGGTTCGACGGGCGTGACGCTACGAATGCAAGATAGCCATACGGGCCACTTCTCAACTGCACACAGAAGCGAGAACGCGTCTTCGACCGGAGTGTCGATGTCAAGGCTTGCGCTGTACGACCGCAGCCCGGGTCGGGCAAGGGCATCGGTCATGATAGCCATGGACCGATAGCTTCTTCACACTACTGCTAGTGCCTCCTAAAGTCGCAGGCACTATTAGTAGGGGGTCAGGCGCCTACTTCCTATTTCCGGCCGCCGACGAACCGCGCGAATGCTACGAGCGTCTCGACGCCGACCGGAAGCGCCGCTTCGTCAATGCGAAATTCTGAGCTGTGTCCGGGAAAAATCGACTGCGCCGCCTCGCTGCGAATGCCGAGTCGAACGTGCACGCCCGGAACGCGTTGTGCGAAGTACGCAAAGTCTTCTCCGCCCATCGTCGGCGCCGGACGCTCGACGACGACATCTTCGCGCGCGCGCATGTGCGCGGCAAATGCTTCGGCGAGTTGCTGGTCGTTGACGACCGGCGGATATCCGCGCACGACGCGAATCTCCGCGGTTGCGCCATATGCCGCCGCAACGTTGTTGACAATACGGCGAACGCGCTCGTCTAATCCGTCGCGAACGCCGGGATCGTGCGCGCGCAGCGTGCCGGTCATTTGCACTTCGTCTGCGATAACATTGTTGCGATATCCGCCGCTGATCGTTCCGATCGTTACGACGACACTCTTGAGCGGATCCGTTTCGCGTGCCGCGATATTCTGCAATGCGAGTACGATTGCGCTCGCCGCCGGAATTGCGTCGACCGCAGTGTGCGGATATGCACCGTGTCCGCCTTTTCCGCGCACCGTGATGTGCAGTTCGTCGGCTGAGGCATTAACCGGACCTGGCGTAACGCCGATTTGACCGGGCGCTAAGCGAGCATCAACGTGCAGCATCGCGATCGCTTCCACTTTCGGATCGTCGAGCGCGCCTTCCGCAATCATCGGCTCTGCGCCGCCCGGCCCTTCTTCCGCCGGCTGAAACAGCAACACGGCCGTTCCCGCGAATGAGTCGCGCGTTGCTTGCAACACGTGCGCCGCGCCGAGCAGCATCGCCGTGTGCGCGTCGTGTCCGCACGCGTGCATCTTGCCTTCGACCTCCGATGCGTACGGAAGGCCCGTGCGTTCGGTGATGGGCAACGCATCCATATCTG
>DASSRQ010000104.1:0-4538 GCA_035701665.1 Vulcanimicrobiaceae bacterium | reverse complement strand
GCCGCGTGCTGCGCATCGTCTTCGAGCGTTTCGATAATCTCGTCGAGAAATTGGTCGACTTCGGCGCGATCGTAGCCTTGAAGTGCCTTTTTGAAAGATTTGTGCTGAATGTCGATCGGCGTAATCTTCTGCATGCGTTATCCCCTGCCCGACAGAAAGTCCAGCGAACCGTCCGCCATCATCGAATCGCGCAACCCCTGCGCGTTCACGACGATACCCGACGGAACGACGAGATAGATAGCCTCGGCCAATTTTTGAATCTTGCCGTCGATCGTGTATGCGACGCCCGACGTGAAGTCGACCACGCGCTGCAGCAGCGCGCGATCGGCGGTCTGCAGATTCACGATCACGACCTGGCGGTTACGCAGCGCATCGGCGATCTCGGTTACGTCGCCGAATGCGCGCGGCGCGTACACGCTGACCTCGGTGCCGCCGCGGCGCGAGGCATTGCTCAACGGCACCACCGTCCGGGCGCCGGCGGGCTCGTCTTCGTAGACGTCCTCTTCTTCGCCGGTCATGGAAAAGAACGAACCAATTTTGCTGAACATGCTGCTCATAGCGTCACCTCACGGAGAACCTTCCGCCCTCTTCGACACGGCGGCCGCAGGTCTTGGTCCGAAGATGGCGGTTCCGACGCGGATTATCGTCGATCCGGCTTGCACGGCTTGCTCCCAGTCGCCGGACATGCCGATGGAGAGTTCGGGAACGCCGATGCGTTCGCGCACGGCGGCCGCTGTGGAAAACGCCTGCGTCAGTATGGTCCGATCGTCCGTAATGGGACCGATGGCCATGACACCCGTCAGACGCAGCCCCTGCAGCGCTCGAATCGATTCGGCAAGATCGCCCGCTGCGTCCGGTGCGCAGCCGAACCGTTCGGTGGGCGAGATGTTCACCTGCAGAAAAACGTCGAGGGTTTTGCCCGCCTTTAGGGCCCCTTTTGCGAGCGCGCGTGCGGCATCGACGCGATCCACGCTTTGGACGACGTCGAAAAGCCCAGCAATCGCGCCGGCTTTATTCGTCTGAACGTGACCGATGAAATGCTTGCGCACCTGCGGCGCGTCGATCGCGGCGAACTTGGCTTTCGCTTCCTGGACGTAGTTCTCGCCGAAATCCGTCGCGCCGGCCGCTATCGCTTCGTGCACGGCTTGCGCAGGCTGAAATTTGCTGACCGCGACGATCCGGACGTGCGCCGGAACGCTACTGCGCAGACGTCGATACTGCTGCGCTATTTGCTCCAACGGTCCGCTCTTCGGTGCGCTTGCCCTTACGCCACGAGACGTATAGCATGATTGCGCCAATCGGAATCATCGGGATTGCGTATAGCTGGCCGCCCGTGATGCCGTGCCACATGAAATCCGCATGGCGCCACGTCTCCGCTACCGTACGCGTGATACCGTAGATGAGAATCCACGACCAGCCCACCACGCCGTCCGGCGGACGCCGTTTGTAAATAAGCAGCAGAATGGGCAGCGTCAGCGCATCGAGGACCATTTCGTAGAGCTGCGCGGGATGCAGCGGCAGGCCGCGGACCGATACCGGGATGTCGGCGTTTGCGCCCGGCACCATGCACCACGGGCGGTCGGGGAAGCACGCATCGCCCCACAGCTCGTCGTTGATGAAGTTCACGAAGCGCGTCAGCGCGATGCCGACGGGCAGCATCACGACGACCTCGTCGCCCAGGACACCGATGGTCAGTCCCGGATGTTTGCGCAAGAAGAGCACGATGGCGACGATGACGCCGACCAAACCGCCGTGAAACGCCATGCCGCCGTTCCAGACGGCGATAAAGTTCAGCGGATTCGAAAGGTACGTCCCCAGATCGTGCTTGCTGATGATGTCGTTGATGACGAAGAACGTGCGGCCGCCCAGCAGCACGCCCACCAGCGCATACACCAGGAAATCTTGAATCTGATCGCGCGTAAGTCCCAGGCGGCGGCGCCCTTCGGGGCGGCTCATCCAGAGGTAAACAGCGATAAATCCAACGAGGTACGAAATACCGTACCAGTGGACGTTCACCGGTCCCAGGTGAATCGCGATAGGATTGATATTAGGATACGTAAACCAGTGATGCATATCGTGAAGCGGCAGCCGTGCAACCCGCGCAAATAAACGCCGGTCTCGCCTTTCTGGCCGGGCTCGTTTCCTTTGTCTCGCCGTGCGTCCTCCCGCTGGTTCCGGCGTACCTTTCGTTTCTGACCGGCTCGACGGTCGAGGATCTGCGCGAAAATGCAGCGCCGGACGCGCGCCGTGCCGCAGTCGCGCACGCGCTGGCCTTTATCCTCGGCTTCACCATCGTCTTCGTGCTGCTCGGCGCCACGGCCACGGCCGCCGGCGCCGCGCTGCGCGAGAATCAGGTGCTGATCGCCCGGATCGGCGGCGTCATCGTCATCGTGCTGGGTCTGCAGATGGTCGGCATCCTGCGCCTGCGCTTCCTGGCCATGGACACCCGCGTCCAGGTGCAGACCAAGCGGCGCTCGTTCTGGGCTTCCGGCCTGGTGGGCCTCGCCTTCGCGGCCGGCTGGTCGCCGTGCATCGGCCCAATCTTGGCGGCAATTTTAACCTTGGCGGCCCAAGAACACAGCGTGGGGCAGGGAGCGTGGCTCCTGTTCGTCTATTCCATGGGGCTGGCGCTGCCGTTTCTGGTCACCGCCGGGGCGCTCGGGCTCGTTTTGCCGCTGCTCGCTCGCATCAAGCACTTTATGCCGGTCATCGAAAAAACTGCCGGCACGTTCATGATCCTGACGGGAGTCGTTCTTGTATTCAACTGGTTCCTCAAAGTCGCCGGCTTCTTCTATCAGTACGTCCCGCAGCCGAAACTTTGAGGCGCTGCAGCTCTTCGTCATCGCGGCGATCGTCGTCGCGCTCGATCAATGGACCAAATCGCTCGTCCTTAAACACGTCGCACTCATCACCGCGTGCGAACCGTTCTGCGCCAACACCAAAACGCTGATCCCCGGCTGGCTCAACGTAACGCCGGTGGCCAACTTCCACGGCGCGTTCGGCATGTTCGGCGGCAACCCGGTCCTGCTGGTCCTGATGGCCCTCATCGTCTTGGCGCTGTTCTGGTATTCGTTCCGCGATCAAGCGCGGCACTCGCGGCTGGTTCGTTTGGCGTTCGGTATGATCGTCGGCGGCGCCGTCGGCAACATCATCGATCGCGTGCGCTTTCATTACGTCGTAGACTTCATCGACTTCAACCGTTTTCCGAAGGTGTGGTTCTACACGTTCAACGTTGCCGATGCGTGCATTACCGTCGGCGTCATTCTGCTGATCTTCGCAAGCCTTGCATCACGCCGTCGCGCTTGAAGATGCCGGCAAGCGCGTTGACGTCATCGTTGCGCGCCTGACCGGTTTCTCTCGGTCCACCGTCGCGCAGGCCGTGCGCGAAGGCAACGTTCGCGTCAACGGTGCCAGCGTCAAGGGCAGTCATTTGGTCGACGAAGGCGACGTCATCGACTACGACGTTCACGAGCGCCCGGGTATTTTGGTCGAGCCCGAATCGATCGATCTGTCGATCGTGTACGAAGATGCCGACGTCATCGTCGTCGACAAACCCGCCGGCATGGTCACGCATCCCGCGCACGGCGCGACGAGCGGTACGCTCGTCAACGCGCTGCTGGGCTACGTGCGGACGCTGCCCGGCGATGCGCTGCGTCCCGGACTCGTGCACCGGCTCGATCGCGATACGTCCGGATTGCTGGTGGTCGCAAAAACCGAACGCGCCTTGAGCACGCTTGGAAAAGCGATGAAAGGCCGCCATATCTCGCGCGAATATCTTGGCATCGTGGTCGGAGTTCCCGCGCATCCGCAGGGAACGATTGACGGCAACATCGGCCGCGATCCGCAAAACCGCCTAAAATATACGATTACCGCCGAAGGCAAGCACGCTATCACGCATTACGAACTGCGCGACCGGCTGCGCGATGCGGCGGAGTTGATCTTTACGCTCGAGACCGGACGCACGCACCAGATCCGCGTGCACATGGCCGCGATGGGCTTTCCGATCTTGAACGATCCGGTGTACGGCAAAACCGATCCGCGATTCGAACTGCCCGGACAAGCGCTGCATGCTTGGCGTTTAGCGTTCCGCCACCCGGTTAGCGGCAGACAAATGGAGTTTCAGGCGGATCCGCCGCCCGAGTATACGAGTGCAAAAACGCTTCTTCAACCTTCATAAAACCGACGGCACCGCGCGTCGCGGCACGCTGACGCTGACGCACGGCGTCGTCGAAACGCCGACGTTCATGCCGGTTGGAACAGCAGCGACCGTCAAAGGCCTAACGCCGGACGAAGTGCGATCGGCACACTCGCAGATTTTGCTCGCCAACACATATCATCTGTGGCTGCGTCCGGGTTTGGATCTGCTGCGCGACGCCGGCGGTTTGCATCAATTCATGCAGTGGGACGGCCCGATTCTTACGGACAGCGGCGGTTTCCAAGTTTTTAGTTTGGAGTCGCTGCGCAAACTGACCGATGAAGGCGTGACGTTTGCCTCGCACCTGGACGGAAGCCGGCATCACTTCACGCCGGAGAACGTG
>DASSRQ010000103.1:0-11912 GCA_035701665.1 Vulcanimicrobiaceae bacterium | reverse complement strand
GACGGCAAGCCGCTCGCGCCGCAAACGTTCCAAGAACTCGCGTACGTTCCGGAACGCAGCGTCCTGTACGACTGGATGACGGCCGGCGATCACTTAGAGATGACTCGCCTCGCGTACAAGCGGTATAGCGCAAAACGTGCGGCGGATCTGATGCAACTGTTCTCGCTCGATTCGCGCAAACGTATTCGCGCGATGTCGAAGGGCATGCGCACGGCGCTTTCAGTCGTTATGGCGTTCGCGATCGAGCCGAAGATGATGATCCTCGACGAGCCGACCAGCGGGCTCGATCCCGTCAATCAGCGCGCGGTCCTAAAGCTGATTATCGACGCAGCGGCGCAAGGCACGACGATCGTGCTGTCGTCGCACCAGATCGGTCAAGTCGAACGCGCGGCGGATCACATCGCCGTGCTCAAGCAAGGCAAAGCGGTTCTTTCCGGAGCCGTTGACGATTTGAAAGCCGGATCGAAGATCGTCGAAGGCATCTTCCCATCCGATTCGATTACCGTAAATGGATTGGCTTCGGATAAACGGATCGGCCGCATCGAGCGCACGGGACGCATTTTGCGCCTGACCGTCAGCGCCGGCGGCGAAGAACTGGCGGGGCAACTCTCGCAGATGGGCGCGCAAAGCGTGCGCATCGTCGACCTCAACCTTGAAGATATTTTCTTGAATGCCGTCGACGGCGGCTCGGACGCCGTTGTCGTGGAGAGTGCATAAATCATGTCGTATTACGTCGAAATGCTGCGCGCAAAGCGCGCGCTTATCGTCGCCGCGATCATTCTCGGAATTCTCATCCTGACGACGGGCATTATCCGTATCGCCGTCGGCGGATCGCACGTCGGCGGATGGCAAACGGATCTTTCCACCTCGCCCACGGCGCATACGACCAAGACAACGCTGCCCGACGGATCGATGAAAGCGGTTGTCGACGACCCCGTGCGTCGCGTTCACGGCACGTTCGTGCAACATCCGGACGGATCGATAGACATGGACATCGTCGAGCCGGACAAATCGACGAACCGCGACGACCATATCTCGTTCGGCAGCTTCTCGATGAACGAAGACCGGCTGGCCGGGGGTATGCGCCACGTGCGCGGACACTTCCATGCAGCGGATATGCGGTTCGAGATCGGCGTTGTGTTCTTAGTGACGATCCCGATAGCGCTCATCGTTGCGACGATGCTCGGCGGCGTGCTGGCAAAAGAAAATGACGGGCACCTCGATATCGCTTGGACTCGCCCGTTCTCGCGCGAACAGTATGCGCTCGCTGCGTTCGGAATAGATGCTGCCGCAATCGTCCTCTCGTCGCTGATGACGGTTGCCGCTCTGCTGATCTGCTCGCTGTTCTTCTTGGTACCGTCGTTCAAAGCTACCCCGGACTCGCTGTGGCAAATTGCGATCGCGTTCGTCGGGCCGATTGCGTGGTACGCGCTGCTGACGGCCGCTAGCGCCTCGCTCAAACGCGGCCCGGGATTGGTGTGCGGGTTGGGCTGGGTTGTCGGCGTGATCGTTCCGGCGGTTGCCGGCATCCTGGAAGGCCCGGCTAAACTCAACAGCATTGCCAACGCATTCTACCGGATCTTCGATACGCTCGTGTACGTCGATCCGATCGCCTACTTCTCGTTCTCTTATCACAACGGTGCAATGCACACCGCGACCGGACTGAGCATGGCCGCATGTCTCGCAGTGCTCGCCGGGCTCGCCGTAGGATATCTCGCACTTTCGATGGCGCAGTGGCGCCGCGTGGAGGCCTAAAATGAAACGCTATCACTCGTACGCGCCCCATGGCTTGGGGGCCCCATCGAAGATGGGGGGCGCGGAGCTCAGAGCGGAGCGCCTTTAAAATGGAACTGTTCGGAACGAAATTCTCGCTCGCGCTCGGCGCCTGGAAACTGCGCTTCGTCCTGATGCTGGAAGAAGCCGAAGAGATGCCTGCACCGCGCGGATACGCAGCCACGGGCATCCCGCATCACGTTACAGCACGAACGACGTCACGTGCGAGGGCGCAATAAACTTGAACTTTCCGTTCGTGACGGTGTAGAAGTACACGAGCGGATCGACCGGATCGCCGTTGTACGCAAACTGATACGATCCGACGATCGTGTTGTACGACGCGGACAGTGATTGCAGCGCTGAGAGTGTGGCGAGACGGTTCGTCGTTCCGTTTCGCCGCACGGCAGCCATCACGATTTGCGCGGCGGCGTAACCATACGCCGACATCGACGTCACCGGATAGCGCGCGCGGAAGTCGGCGAGCTGATTGGCGAAATCCGGCGCACGATCGAGCGGCGGCATCGAGGTCGAGATAATCGAGCCTTCCAGATCTTCGGCGTGCGCGAGCGCTCCTTGATTGTAGAACCCTTGCGATCCGCCGAACTTTCCCTTGAAACCGGCAGCGCGCAGCGCCGGAATAATCGGCCCAAGCGCATTCGAATCGCCCGCCAGATAGATGAAATCGGGGGATTTGGTCATGATGCGCGCCGCGGCGGTAGCGAAGTCCGGTTTCTCTACCGGAAACACGTACCCGTCGGCCGTCATCTTCGATGAGTGCGCCATCGTGATGAACCCCTGAACGACATCGGCACCGTAATCGCCGTCTTGCGAAACGGCAACGGCCATTTTGGGCTTGGCGCGCTGGGCGATGAACTGCGCAGCGAGCGATCCTTCCGTCGAATCTTTCGTCGGAAGGCGCCAAACGTTGCGATATCCGCGGTTGGTGACTGCATCGGCGGTGCTGCCCGGAACGATGAGCGGCATCTGCGCATCCGCGTACGCTTGCAGCGACGCGCTGATGAGGTTGCCGTCGAACCCGCCGATCACTGCCACGCACGTCGAATCCGACGCCGCATACTGCACGTTGACCATACTTTGCGCGAGCGCGTCCATATCGTCGATCGGCCGGATCTGAAATGCAGTTCCGAACGTTCCGCCCGTGCGGTTGACTTCATCGATAGCTGCGGCCACGCCGTTCTGAATATCGATGCCCGCGTTTGCACCGTTGTGCGAGAGCGGGACGTTCACGGCAATGGTCAGCGGCTGCTGCATGCCCCGCGTGAACTGCGCGCGCGCCGTCAGCGGAAGTGCTGCGGCACCGGCTGCGCCGGCGGCGGCCTTTATAAACGTGCGGCGGTTGAGCGTCATGCAGATCCTAACGTGAAAGCGGCGGCGCTTGTCGCAAGAAACACGACAGAAAATGCCATGTTCGCGCGAAAGACCCCCTCATTGAGCGTAAAGACATTGTCCGAACGCGTGAGCAACCGGAGTTCGAGGGCGATGAGCGCTATGCACGCGATGATGCCGGCATAATACCACCCGCTTGCCTTGGCGACGAACCCGGCCAGCAGCAGGAGCGCCGTCATCGCAGCGTGCAGTCCGAGCGGAGAGTATCGGCCGGCGCGTTCGCCCAGGATGCTCGGCAGCGAATGGATGCCTTGCTCGCGATCCACCGGGAGGTCCATCAATGCGTACCAGACGTCGAAGCCGGCGACCCAGACGGTGACGGCGGCGAACAGCAGAATCGCGGGCCACGTGATCGTTCCCGCGACCGCGATAAACGCACCGAGCGGCGCAAGTCCGTCGACCGCGCCCAGCACGAAGTGCGTGAGCCACGTGAAGCGCTTGCAGAGCGGATAGACGAGTACGCCGAGTGCAGCGATGGGAAGCAGTTTGAGGCAAAGCGGGTTCAACTGCCAGGCCGAGATCAGCAAGAGGACGATTCCGGCGATCGTTGCCGCGATCATCACGTTTGGCGACATCGTTTTATTGGCGAGGGCCCGGCGCGCGGTACGCGGATTGCGGGCATCGATGTCGCGGTCGAAGTACCGGTTTGCCGCCATTGCGGCGGTTCGTGCGCCGGCCACGGCAAGCGTGATCCAGATGAGCGCATGCAGCGCCGGAACGCCGCGCGCCGCAAAGATGGCACCGGTATACGCGAACGGCAGCGCAAACAGCGTGTGCTCGATGCGGATCTCCCGCAGAAATGCTTTCACTTGCGAGGTCCTTGTCCCGACCAGCCGTCGGCTATCGTGCGCATGCGATCCAGTCCGAAATCTTTCCAGCGATCCGTGACGCGCTGCCGCACTTCGTCACTCATAATCATATCCGGCGGCCATTCGCGCGTGTAGCCTTCGGCTGCGCTCTTGCGCGTGGCGTCGATGCCCATCTTCACGCCGAGCGCCGGCGTGTACGAACCGTGATCGAGATCGTCGACCGGTCCCGGCATCATCACGACGTCGTGCTGCGCATCCAGATTGTTGAAAACGAACCAGGCGACTTCGCGCGCATTCTGCACGTCGACGTCCTCGTCGACGATGACGAGCACCCGCGTGAGCATCATCATGTGACCGAGGCCCCAAAGCGCGTTCATCACTTTCTTTGCGTGGCCCGGATACGATTTGCGAATCGAAACGATCGCCAGATTGTGGAATCCCCCCTCAACGGGCAGATTCATATCGACGATCTCCGGAACGACCATTTGCAGCAGCGGCATAAAAAGGCGTTCCGTCGCTTTGCCGAGCCACGCGTCTTCCATCGGCGGCTTGCCGACGACCGTCGCCGCGTAGATCGGCGAACGGCGATGCGTGATGCATTGGACGTGAAACGTCGGATACTGGTCGGCCAAACTGTAGACGCCGGTATGATCGCCGAACGGTCCTTCGGTGCGCAGGTCGGTATTGTCGACGTAGCCTTCCAGCACGAACTCCGCGTCGGCGGGTACTTTCAAATCGACCGTTTTACACTGCACCAGTTTGACGGATTTACCGCGCAGCAGCCCTGCGAATGCGAACTCGTCGACGACGGGCGGCAACGGTGCGGTCGCGGCATACGTAATCGCGGGATCGGCGCCTATCGCGACGGCAACCGGAATGCGATCTCCCCACGCGCTTGCATGCGCGCGGCCTTGTTTGTGCCGCTGCCAATGCATGCCGGTCTCGCGCGCGTTATAGACCTGCATGCGGTACATGCCGACGTTGGGGCGATCGGTTTTCGGATCTTTCGTGATGACGAGCGGGAGCGTTACGAACGGTCCGGCATCCAGAGGCCAGGTCGTCAGCACGGGAAGCTTCGTGAGATCCGGGTCGTTGATAACGACATCCTGACAGCTGCCGGACGAAACCGTTTTCGGCAGCGCTGCGGCGAGCGGCGCGAGATCGAACAGCTTGCCCAGCTTGCCGAGCGCCGTCGTAGGCATCGAGACGTCGATGAGTTTGCGGATACGATCCGCGGCGTCGTCGAGCGACTTTGCATCCAACGCCATCGCCATGCGCTTTGCGGAACCGAATTGGTTGGTCAGCACCGGAAACGCGGAGCCGCGAACGTTTGTAAAAAGGAGCGCCGGGCCGCCGGCTTTTACCACGCGGTCCGTGATCTCGCTTATCTCGAGGTACGGGTCGACCGGGGCGCCGATACGGTGCAGCTCGCCGTTCCGATCGAGGGCCTCGACGAACGCCTGCAGTGAATCGAACGCCATGGCCGGACGGTTTAGACGTAGAAGGACTTACACCATGCAATTTCTAGCCGTCCTCCGCCGCCGTACCGAGACGTTTACGGACGAACAGTTCGCGCCGGTCCTCGAACCCGAAGCCGAGCGCGTGCGCACGCTGTACGCGCAGGGTGTGGTACGCAACATCTGGTCGCGCGACGATTCGCCCGGGGCGGTTTCTCTGCTGGAGGCCGACTCAATCGACCACGCGCGCGAGATCTGTGAGAGCTATCCGCTCATGCAGAAGGGGATGCTGGAACTGCAGATGCTGATCCCGCTGCGGGGATATCGCGGGTTCGGTCCGCGAGGCTGACCAGGCGCGCCTTCACGGCCGGCCACTCCGCTTTCACGATACTGTAAATGTTGACGTCGCGTACTTCACCGGTCGAACGGATGCGGTAACTGCGCAGCAAGCCTTCGTGCGTTGCGCCGATACGCAGAATCGCGCGGTGCGAACGTGCGTTGATCGCTTCGGCGGTCAGCTGCACGCGTTCGGCGTTCCATTCCTCGAATGCGTAGGATAGAAGCAGAAGTTTCGTTTCGGTGTTGACGGCCGTTCGCCAATAGCGCGTTCCGTAAAACGTGTAGCCGATCTCGAGTTTACGATCCTTCTCGCTGATGCCGTAGAAGCGCGTCGAGCCGGCGACCTTACCCGTTCCGCAATCGATCACCGCAAAGGTTCGCGTGTCACCTCCCAGCGTTGCTTCGGCGAACCAATTGCCGGCATCGCGGTCGTTTGTAAACGGATTTTCGCTAAACGTGTATTGCCAAATAGACGGATCGTTGCCGATCTCGCGCAGCTCGGGCATATGCTCGGGCGAGAGCGATTCGACGCGGACGCGCCGTCCTTGCAGAACGATCGGGTGATTCACGATATGGTCGTAGCAGGTAGGGTCAATAGGATCAGGCGCGCTCGAACGCCCGCAGGACGAGCTTGTCGCGCCATCTTTCGGGCAGCAGCGAAGCCATGCGGCGCTGCCATCCCGGCGGATCGCCGACGGGGTACCGCGCCTTCGGCTGCGCATCGGTCAGTGCGCGCTCGATAGCGGCAGCGACGACGGCTGCATCGATGCCGGTTTGTTCTTCACGCTGCGTCACCCGCGTCACGGCGTCGATGGCCTGACCGTAATGGGTGATGGCGATTTGCGGAAGCATCGCAACCATCGCGTCCTTAGCGTCGCGGCCTTTTTGCCAAATCGGCGTCTTCACGTTTCCCGGCTGAATGACACTGACCGCAATCCCGAAGGCCGAGAGTTCCATGCGAAGCGCATCGGCCATCGCTTCAAGCGCGAACTTCGATGCGGCGTACGGGCCGATGTACGGCGGCGCAATCTGTCCGGAAACGGAACTCACGAACACGACGCGGCCGCGAGATTCGCGAAGCAGCGGCAGTACCGCTTGCGTCACCGCGAGCGCACCGAACACGTTGACTTCGAATTGGCGGCGGACTTCGTCGACCGGCAGATACTCCAGCGGCCCCGCGACTGCAATGCCCGCGTTATTTATGACGCCGTGCAACGGCGTCGCGCGGGACTTGATATGCTGTGCCGCAGCAGCGATATCGTTTGCGTTCGTAACGTCGAGCAGCAGCGGTTCTATCGATGGATGCGCGGACCGCAGCCGCTGTGCGTCGGATTCGCCGCGCACGCCGGCATAGACGGCATACCCGGAAGCGGCAAGCGAGACGGCCGCAGCATAGCCGATGCCGGTGCTGGCGCCGGTGACCAGAACGGCTCGCGATGCGGAATTCATTGTATCAACGTTGCGAGAGCATCCGCAAAAGCCTGCGGCGATTCGATCGTGACGAGGTGACCCGTATCCGGTACGAGCGTCATATCGGCATTATCCAGCACGAACGCCGGCACGTCCCACGCATCGCGCGATCGCGCTCCGGCTATGAGATGCACGCGCGTGCCGTTGTTCAGCACCGTCATCACGCCATCGAGATACTCCGGCGATGCGGTGATCTCGACCACGGACTTCGCCATCGCCGAAATCGTTGAAGCCGGCTGGTTTGCGAGGTGCGAGCGCGCAGCCTCGAGACGTTCCGGGGTTGGTTCGACGCCGGACGCGCGCAGCCACCCTGCGAGATCGCTGCGATCGCGCTGCAGCGATCGTTCGACGTCTTCGAGCGGCATCTCGGCGAGCGTTTTCGACCAGAACGCATCCTTCAGTGTGAAGTTGCCTTCGATGCTGATAACCGACGCAGCGCTATCGGGATACGCTTTTGCAAAGAGGATCGCAATCGCACCGCCGATCGAATGTCCGGCGATGTGCGCGCGCTCGATGCCGCGATCCATCAAAAACCAGCGCAGATACTCGACTTGTTCGGGCAGCGTGATCTCTTCGGACGCTGCAGTATTATCGCCGTAGCCGAGCAGGTCGGGTGTGAGAGCGCGATCGCCGAACTTCGCAGCGATCTCGGGCGCACGCATGTGGCCGATGAGACCGTGAACGAAGAGAATAGGGATCATTTTGAATCTGCCTGCGGCGAAGCCATGTCACCGAGCTCGAGAATATATAATTTCACGTCGTCGTCATGGAAGTCGCTGAACTCCGGCGCATTCGCCGATATGCGCTTCAGGGCAGCGTACGCCGCTGCGATCTCGTGCGGGTTCCATGCCTTTGCCGCTTTGACGAGTTTCTCAAGGAAGCCGGCAAGAAGCACGAAATCGCCCCCTTCGGCGGCGTGCTCGAGCAGACGCGGTAAAAAATAGCGAAGGTCTTTTTCCGTTCCCAGCGTCGAAACCGTTTTGTGCGCGATCGTCGAGCAATCACCGTTGTTAAACTTTCGGAGCGGCGTCTTTTCCAGGTATCGCACGTCGTTTTCCGTGAAGCAATGCGGACAGGCGACGAGAGGTTTTGAAAGCTTCGCCTTTGCAAAAACCTCATACACGCGTTCTACGGCTGCGCGGACATCATCTGCGTTCGCAGATGTCAGCGCACCGGCACTCGACGCGAAGCCTTCATCGTGCGGAAAGCGGTCCTCGGCCGGTCGATCGCTCAAAACGTGAACCTCGTTTGTCAGAAATAAAAGAGCCCGCGTTGCGGGCTCCTTCGTGCTACGCCGTTGCAACCCCCGGGGGTGCATCGGGCGGCGGTGCCTGGCGCCGTGCGCCGGCCCGCGGATCGAGCGAATACTTATAACCGAAGTACATCCCGATAGCGTAGAAGACCAGGTCCATCGGGCTGAACGTATCGCCCAAAATTCTAAAAAACTGGCCGAGATTGTCGATGGACGTCGAGACCAAATCAACGTGTATCGCATGCGCGGTATTGACGATCGCCGTCAGATAATTTCCGAGCATGCATCCGAACAGCGACAGAACCGCCGACAAGTAGGCAAACTTCGGATCGCGGCTGTGCCCGGAAAGCCGCACCGCAAGCGCGACAAGGAAACCGACGCCGATCGACATGTAGCCGATCTGAAACGACGTGCCCGCTGAGATAGCCGCCCAAGCGATCGCAGCAACGATCGCTGCCGCGAGCCCGGCAAAAAGAGAAAGGACGAAACGCATAAGACGCCTCCCGGATTGTGCGCTGCACTCTTACGCAGTGCGATAGAAAAAGGCCCGCAATCACTTGCGGGCCTTTGTACTACTCGCTATTCAGAGCGAGTTGGGATCATTTATGGCCTGTTTCGTAACGGAAACGCCACGTTACGGGGAACGTTGGCGGCGTCGTCGTCACGCTCTTCTTGACAATACACACTGATGATTTCGCTAGGGTTCGCAAAGGAAACCGACTCGCCGGATAGCGTCCCGCGCACTTTGTCGCAAGTATTCCAAGTTGTGTATGGCCCGCGAACAATATAGGTCTTTTGAAACTGAAAATGCGGCTTCAACCGCGACCCCCCACTTGGCGAGAGGACGGCATAGTCTTCGACTACATAATATCCATGCGGTGCTGCATTTAGCCGCAGCGATTCAAATACGGTCGCAACCGCTGCGGCCAAAAACAAAGCGAGTATGAGACAGGCAAATATAAGGAAACTGCGATCGAACCGCCGCAACGGATTGTTCGGAACCCGATCCGGCATATCAAGCCGCAGTCGCATCACTTTTCGGGCCGTCCGCATTGAAGCATTGGGTGCGATCTTTTCGCGTTAGGCCGTAGCAACTCCGGGCGGCGCGTCCGGCGGCGACTGAGTCGGCGGCTGCTGCTGTTGCGGACGGCGGCCGGCGTTCGGATCCAGCGAATATTTGAAGCCGAAGTACATGCCGATGGCGTAAAACACCAAATCCATCGGGCTGAACGTCGCGCTGAGAATGCGGAAAAACCGGTCTAGATTGTCCAACGCCATGGAGACCATGTTGCCGTGATCGTGCTGCGCGGCCATTACGACGGCCGCAAGATAGTTGCCGAGCATGCAACCAAAGAGCGAGAGAATCGCCGAGAGATACGCAAACTTCGGATCGCGGCTGTGACCCGAAAGCCGCACTGCAAATGCCACGAGGAAGCCGACGCCAATCGACATGTAGCCGATTTGAAACGACGTCGCCGCGGTGATGCCCGCCCACAAAATAGCGGCCACAACGGCTGCGGCCAAACCCGCAAATAGAGAGATAATGAAGCGCATAAGATGCCTCCAGACGTGAATAGTGCAGCGCTATCTTACGCAGTGCCATAGAAAAAGGCCCGCAATTTCTTGCGGGCCTTTTGTACTACTCGCTATTCGGAGCGAGGAGGACGGCGCGTGCGCGGGCGACGGCGTTCGCCGCCTCCCGCACCACCGGCACCACCGGCACCGCCGTGGCCGCCATGACCGCGGCCGCCGCCGGAGTGTGCGGCATCGCTGTTGTCGCCGCCGCTGCCGTTTTCGGAAGCACCGGCAAGCACGGCCTTGCGCGAGAGATTGATGCGGCCTTGGCCGTCGATCTCCATCACTTTGACCATCACGTGATCGCCGACTTTGACGACGTCCTCAACCTTCTCGACACGCTGCGGCGCGAGCTGGCTGATGTGGACGAGGCCTTCTTTGCCTGGGAGAATCTTCACGAACGCACCGATTGCGATGACGCGCGTAACTTCGCCCATGTAGGTCTCGCCCGCAACGATCTCTTTGGTGATCGCTTCGACGGTCTTCTTGGCTTTTTCAGCCGATTCGCCGTCAAGCGCGGTGATGAACACCTTGCCGTCGTCTTCGATATCGATTTTCTCGACGCCGGTCTCTTCGATGATCTTGTTGATTACTTTGCCGCCGGGGCCGATCACGTCTTTGATCTTGTCCGGGTTGATTTGGACGACGATCATGCGCGGCGCGAACTTCGAGAGTTCCTGACGCGGTCCGGAGATCGTTTCGGCCAGTTTGTCGATGATGAAGTAGCGCGACTTCTTGGCCTCGGCCATCGCTTCGCGCATGATCTGCACGGTGATGCCTTGGACTTTGATGTCCATCTGAATCGCGGTGATGCCTTTTTTGGTGCCCGCGACTTTGAAGTCCATCTCGCCGAGCGCGTCTTCCATGCCCTGAATGTCGGTGAGGATTGCGTAATCCTTACCTTTGAGAATCAGGCCCATGGCAACGCCCGCGACGTGATCGCTGATCGGAACGCCGGCATCCATCAGCGCGAGCGTGCTTCCGCACACCGACGCCATCGACGACGAACCGTTCGACTCCAGCACTTCGCTCATCAGACGAAGCGTGTACGGGAAGTCTTCTTTCTTCGGAAGCACCGGCACGAGCGCGCGCTCCGCCAGATTTCCGTGGCCGATCTCACGGCGGCCCGGTCCGCGCATCGGACGCGTCTCACCGACCGAGAACGGCGGGAAGTTGTAGAAGTGCATGTAGCGCTTGTCTTCCAGCGCGACGATGCCGTCGAGACGCTGCGCGTCGCTGATCGAGCCGAGCGTTGCGGCGGTGAAGACCTGCGTCTGTCCGCGCGTGAAAACGCCAGAACCGTGAACGCGCGGCACGTAGTGCACCTTGCTCCAGATCGGACGGATCTCGTCGGGCTTGCGGCCGTCGGGACGGATCTTTTCGTCCACGACCATCACGCGAAGCTCGTCCTCTTCCATGTTTTTGACGATCTTGTTGAAGTCTTTGGCGAGCGTCGGATCTTCGAGAAGCGCGGTGATCGACGCGTTGCCGTTCGCACGCGCGAGAGCTTCCGCGACGTTGATCTTGCCGAGTTCGGCTTCGCGCTCGAGCTTCTCAGTGACGCGCATGCCTTTGGCGACGTCCTTCGCGAACGTCTTGCGGACCCACTTATCGAGGTCGGCGTTGACCGTCTGCACCGGATACTCGCGTTTCGCCTTACCGGCTTTCTTCGCGAGCTGGTTTATCGATTTGACGATCTTTTTGATCTCGGCGTGCGCGAACTCGACCGCGCCGAGGAACTCTTCCTCAGTGATCTCGTTGCAGCCGCCTTCGACCATCATCACGGCATCTTCGGTGCCGGCGATGACGATGTCCATGCCGCCCGGCTCG
>DASSRQ010000102.1:0-2806 GCA_035701665.1 Vulcanimicrobiaceae bacterium | reverse complement strand
TACGATCGACCTCGCGCAGCACGCCGAACGCTGGGGCTATCACCGCTACTGGCTTGCCGAGCATCACAACATGCCCGGCATCGCCAGTGCGGCGACATCCGTCGTCATCGCTTACGTTGCCGGCGCCACCCAGGATATACGCGTCGGCTCCGGAGGCGTGATGCTGCCGAATCATGCGCCGCTGGTCATCGCCGAGCAGTTCGGAACGCTCGAAGCGATGTTTCCGGGGCGCATCGATTTAGGAATCGGCCGCGCACCCGGAAGCGATGGTACGACTGCGCGCGCGCTACGGCGCAACATGATGAACAGCGTGGATACGTTCCCGCAAGATGTTATCGAACTGCAAGCCTACTTTGCGCCGCCCGCGTCCGACGTGCCGGTGCGTGCAGTTCCGGGGGCAGGATTGAACGTGCCGATCTGGCTGCTGGGCTCGAGTCTGTACAGCGCGAGTTTGGCCGCGATGCTCGGCTTGCCGTTCGCGTTCGCATCTCACTTTGCGCCGGCGCAGCTTCACGCAGCCGTGAACCTCTATCGCGCACGGTTCAAGCCCTCCGAGTCGCTGGCGAAACCGTACGTGATGGTAGCGGCGAACGTCTATGCGGCGGAGACTGACGCCGAAGCGCGCAGACTACTCACATCCGCGCAGCAGCAGTTTCTTAATTTGCGGCGCGGGCAACCGACGACGCTGCAGCCGCCCGTCG
Source organism: Vulcanimicrobiaceae bacterium (assembly GCA_035701665.1). Classification (GTDB taxonomy): domain Bacteria; phylum Vulcanimicrobiota; class Vulcanimicrobiia; order Vulcanimicrobiales; family Vulcanimicrobiaceae; genus DASSRQ01. The sequence continues at coordinate 2,105 of DASSRQ010000102.1, read as the reverse complement.
ACGACATCGCGTCCGTCGCAACGCTCGAAGAACTCGTTGCCGTCAACGAAACGCTGAAGTATTCGCTGGTCGGCTCGCCGCAGACGATCCAAACTCAGCTCGCGGTGCTTGTCCAGCAATTGCAGCCGGACGAACTGATCTTCGGTTCGCACATCTACGACCACGCGGCGCGGCTTCACTCGTTCGAACTGCTCGCGCAAGTCTACGAGCAGACGCTCAACGCGGCTTAAGAAGAGACGCGCGCCCGATTTAGGCACTGCGACCAATAAAAAACCCGCGGTGCGCCGAAGCGCCGCGGGTTTTTCAATTGGTGGAGATGAGGAGATTCGAACTCCTGACCCCTTACATGCGAAGCAAGTGCTCTACCAGCTGAGCTACATCCCCAGGTTGCCCTCAAGAGGGCGACGCGGGCTATTTTACGTTAGCCGGCACAGCCCTGTCAAAGGCCGATCCGGCAGGGATATTTGACAATCCATTGCAAATTAGCCCCTCATGCGGGCCCAATACAGCACCCGGTCCCGGGAGCAGATTGCGGAGATCCTCAGGAGCCAGCACCGGTACCTCTCGGCGGCCGAAGTCTTCGACTTGCTCAGAAAGCGCGGAGGCAAGGCGTCCCTGTCGACGGTCTATCGCACGCTGGATCTGATGCAGTCCAAAGGCGAGGCCAGTGCCCGGACCGACGATCGCGGTGAGGCGAGCTACGTCTTCTGCGAGCCCGAACACCACCACCATCATGCGATCTGCCGCAGTTGCGGCAAGGTCACCGACATCACGTGCGAAGTCGTCGAAGCGCTGGCCGACGAGCTGTTATCGCATCATAAATTTCAACTCGACGATCACGAAATGGAGTTCTACGGACGGTGCGCGGCTTGCGTTGGTTAGCGGTAGTGGTTTTAGCGGCGCTTGCTGCTTGTACGGCTTCGACGGGCTCAGCCGCCCTTCGACAGGCTCAGGGTGACAGTGCGGCTCAGGGTGACACCAAAAAGATTAACGTCGTTACTACCTTTTCGACGTTGAACTCTTTTGTGGAAGGGGTCGGCGGCGACCGCGTAAGCGTGCAGAATCTCGTGCCGGTCGGCGCTTCGCCCGAAACGTATCAGCCGACACCGCACGATATCGCGACGCTGAGCGCCGCGAACGTGATCGTTCAAAACGGGCTCGGCATCGAAGCGTGGCTTTCGAAAACACTCGACAACGCCGGGAATACCTCGGCCGCGCGCGTCACGCTCTCCGACGGTCTGCCGCACGTCGGGAACAATCCGCATTTGTGGATGGATCCGGTGAATGCGCGCGCGTACGTCGATAAAATCCGTGTCGCGCTCTCCGCCCTCGATCCGGCCGGAGCGAAAATCTACGCGCGCAACGCCGCCGCGTACGATGCAAAGATCGACACGCTGCAGCGCTGGATAACGGCGCAAATCGCGACGTTGCCGCCCTCGCATCGCGCGATGATCATCTTTCACAACGCATTCGACTATTACAACCGGCGATTCGGCATTCAAACCATCGGCGTGATCGAACTCTCGCCGGGGCAAGACCCGAACCCGGCGTACGTCGGAAGTCTCGTGCAGACGGCGCGGCAGCACGGCGTGCGTGCCGTATTCGCCGAACCGGAGTATAGCCCGAAACTTGCGCAAACGCTCGCCAAGAGCGCCGGCATCCGTATCGTCAGCGACTTGTATGACGACTCGGTCGGCACCGACCCGCGCGTCCGCGATTACCTGAGCATGCTGCGTTACGACACGGCGACGATCGTGCAAGCACTCAAATGACGAATGCCGTCGATATCCACGACCTCGTAGTCCGGTACGACCGCGTCCTTGCGCTCGACGGTGCGAGCGTGACGATTGCGCCGGGTGAAGCGCTCGGCATCGTCGGTCCGAACGGTTCCGGTAAATCGACTCTGCTGAAAACGATTGCCGGATTGCTGCAACCCACGAGCGGTAGCGTGTCGGTCTTCGGCCGCCGTCCGCGCGATCTGCAGGCCGGATCGATCGCTTACGTCCCGCAGATCGAAGACGTCGACTGGTCGTTTCCGGCAACGGTGCGCGACGTTGTCTCGATGGGTCGGTTTCCTCGGCTGGGAATGTTCCAGCGGTTTGGCG